>DTUG01000186.1:0-18828 GCA_012964275.1 Fidelibacterota bacterium
GCTTCTAACTTATCTCTCACCCAATGGCCTCTGCTGTATATTCTTTTCCGATCATGTCTTTGTATTTATCGCCAAAGGCTTCTTTCAGCGCTCTGATGGAAACTTCCACCATATCATCTTCCGGCTTTTTGGTTGTAATGTTCTGTAGCCAGAGTCCTGGTTTCTTTAGGATACTAAAAAATGCAGACTCGCTTTTTACAGAGAGTTTGATCAACTCATACCCCACCCCGGAAACAAAGGGAATCATGGGTAAATGAAATAAGAGCCGGATCGGCAATGAGATCGTTCCAAGAAAATACATGACAAGGGTGTCTACCAGTGCAAAAACGAGAATTGCAGAAAGTAAGATTATAAACAGAAAACTAGTCCCGCACCGTGGATGTTGCGTCGGGAATGATTGGGCATTTTCTACAGTTACATTTTTACCCGATTCAAAATTATAGACCACCCTATGTTCTGCACCGTGGTATTGAAACAAGCGACTTATATCTTTTATGAGTGAGATCAACCCAAGATAAACTACAAAAAACAGGATCCGAAACGCACCAGAAACCAGGTTAAACAGCAATGCTTCCTTTTCAATATTCATGAGTTTGGTAGTAATCCACATGGGTGCGATCATGAAAAGCGTGATGGCCAATCCGATTGCAAACAGTGAGGAAAAATAATCGGCAATCTTACTTTGTTCACCTTCTTCAGGCATGGCAATGTCAGCCGAATATTGTAATGCGGCCATGCCCATTTTCATGGCTTCAAAAAGAGACGCCATCCCACGAAATATGGGGGTTTTCCAAAGGGTGGATCTTTCCGTTACGGATTGAAATTCCTTTTTCTGGATGTGGATTTTTCCGTCAGAATCCCGGACGGCCGTAGCGTAGGCGCCAGGAACACGCATCATTACTCCTTCAATGACTGCTTGACCACCTACCAGAATAGATGGTTTCATGGTAGCTAATATTAAAAATCGCTTCATCATATATATAAAAATGGCCCCACTGACGGTTAAACCGTCTGTAGAGCCACGTCATATTTATCAGTAATTACTAACTTTTTCCGTATTTTTTCTGAAACTTTTCAATCCGACCAGCCGTATCCACCAGGTTTTGCTTACCAGTAAAAAATGGATGGGATTTATCTGAAATCTCAATTTTACATAACGGATACTCAATCCCATCATCCCATATAATTGTTTCTTTAGTTTCTACGGTTGATTTAGTTAAAAAAGCATAGTCACAGGATGTATCCTTAAACACAACCAAGCGGTAATTGTCGGGGTGAATCCCGTCTTTCATGTTTTACTCCCTAAATAATCCTGTTTAGTGCTTTTCGTACTCGAGCCAGACCTTTTTTAATTATTTCTGTACTAGTGGCGTAAGAAAACCTTATATGTCCTGGTGCTCCGAAACCATCACCTGGAACTGTAGCAACTTGCGTACAGTCTAAAATATACTCTGAAATATTGAAAGTATCTTTCAGTAATTCATCATTTCCTACTCGACCTATATAAGCACTAAAATCTGGAAAAGCATAAAAGGCCCCACCGGGCATGGCGCATTTAATACTAGGAAGATCATTTAATAGTTCTATCATCAAATTACGACGTTTAAGAAATGCGTTTTTCATTTCAATAACACAAGACTGATCACCATTTAGTGCAACAATTCCTGCTTTCTGTCCAATGGAATTTGCACAGGATGTGGACTGACCCTGAATTTTGGACATAGCTTTAATAATATCCCTCGGGCCGGCTGCATATCCAATCCGCCAGCCAGTCATAGCATAGGTTTTTGACAAACTAATACAAGTAATTACACTAGCTCCAATATTATGCTCTCTATTTAATTTTTCCGTGCTAATAAAATGACCATCATAAACCAACCGTTCATAACATTCGTCTGAAATGACCGCCCAATTATTTTCTTTTGCTAATCTCAACAGATTAATGATGGATTCTTCACCCCATACACTTCCAGTCGGATTTGAGGGAGAATTCATTATCACCCCTTTTATATTTGGAGAGTCTTTTAAAGCTAAATCTTTTAAATCTGGTTCAAAATTTTGATTGGGCATTGTTT
The DNA here is from genome assembly GCA_012964275.1 of Fidelibacterota bacterium. GTDB lineage: Bacteria > Fidelibacterota > Marinisomatia > Marinisomatales > UBA1611 > UBA1611. Next base: position 2,076 of record DTUG01000186.1, read on the forward strand.
TCACTATGATAGGCTCAGCATTTGCCAATCGTACAAATTCCGGGAATGATACCCAGTAAGGCGCAAACACCACAACCTCATCACCCACATCAAACAGAGCTTGGCAAGCGTTATAAAGACTCTGTTTTTCTCCATTGGAAACAAGAATATCAGCCGGATCAAACTCAATGTCGTTTTCCTGCTTCAACTTTTTACATATTGCTTCTCGAAATTCAATCATGCCTGGCCCAGCAGTATATTTAGTAAACCCATCATCCATGGCCTCCTTCGCGGCTTTACGTATATGAACTGGAGTATTAAAATCAGGTTCACCAACAGAAAAATTTATCACGTCAATCCCTTGAGCTCGCATTTCAGCCGACCGGGTTGCCATTTCAAGGGTAAAAGATGGTTGGATCTTATGAACCCGATCCGCTAATCTATAATTCAAAGTCTATGTTGTTGTTTATGGTGTTTTTCAGTGTTGAACTTCGAGTCTTCAGAATCCTCAGAAATATTTTGATCATTCTCAGATTTGGCTTCTTCAATATCAAACTCCTCTGAAAAGATTCTACCACTTGTCCGATGAGAAGATCTTTTTTTACTGAATTTTTTTCGTTTTTGTTTAGAGCTTTGACGAGATACAATTTTCCTTCGGCGGGGACGAGGGACATCACCAGTTTCTACAGCATCAATTTTACTGTCATCCTCATTTATTTCCTCAGATAGAAGATTCTCTGATTCTTTTTGCAATCCTGACTTGTCAAACGTAAATGTATCCGGATTAAACATGCCATAGATGGAACCGTAACCTCGAGGGATGCCATTACCAATACCTATATAATTAGGAAGCATAAAATTGGTTTTGAATTCACCCATGAATGCGCCCCAATTATTTTCGTCAACAGGTCTTGGGAATAAACTCGATACTTTTACCTTTGTAAAAACCTTCGACTCAAGATTTATCCCCATTTCGGAAGCGATAAATATAATGTTCTGCCCCAACAGTTTATTCAGGAATGATGGTTTTTCCTGATTTGTAAAAAAACGATACCGCCCGCCAGTCATTTGGTTCAACGCTACCCAAGGCGTGATAAAACGGTATCTAATCAACCGTTCGGATGGAATAAATTGGTTTGCACTTTTCTCAAAATCATTGTTTTTTACTTCGAACGTAATGTTGCCAAAATCAAGAACATCAAATTTTTCAGTTAAAGATAAAATTGCATCTATCCCTTCATGCACTCCAATAATATAGATTTGCTCATTCAGTATTTTTACCTGTACGCGTGGATAAAGGTACTTATCACGGTAACTTCCATCCAGAAATGGTATAATTGCCTCATCGGGGTATTGCCGCATAAAAACCCCCTTCACCTGATAAGGTGTTTTCCTGACCGGTTTATCAGTTACAACACGAGCAATTACAGACTCAACATTTGGATATTGCACGCTCATAATGTCAAGTATAACGTTATAATATTATTGACTCATCGTGTCTAAGAATTCATCATTCGTTTTAGTGCGTTTTATTCGATCTAACATAAACTGTATTGCCTCTTCTACTTTCATGGCATTCAACAACTTTCGGAGAATCCACATTCTTCCTAATTGCTTTCGCGAGAGCAACAGTTCTTCTTTTCTGGTACCAGATTTTATTATATCAAATGCAGGAAATATTCGGCGGTCGCTCAACCGTCGATCCAAAACCAACTCCATATTGCCTGTACCCTTAAATTCCTCAAAAATGACTTCGTCCGCCCTGCTGCCAGTGTCAATTAATGCAGTGGCAATAATAGTTAAACTTCCACCCTCTTCCGTATTTCTTGCTGCCCCAAGAAACTGTTTCGGTTTCTTTAACGCATTGAAATCTACACCTCCTGAGAGAATCTTTCCACTATGAGGAATCACAGCATTATGTGCTCTTCCTAGCCGGGTAATACTATCGAGCATAATAACAACATCATTGCCGTATTCAACCATTCTTTTAGCTTTTTGGAGTACCATATCCGATACTGAAACGTGTCTTTCAGGTGGTTCATCGAAAGTTGAACTCACTACTTCCGCATCCACATTACGTTTCATATCTGTCACCTCCTCTGGCCTTTCATCAATGAGTAAAACGATTCGTTTCGTTTTTGGGTGATTTTTACCAATGGCATTAGCCAGTTTTTGGAGTAGGATAGTTTTTCCTGTTTTTGGCTGTGCTACAATAAGACCCCTTTGTCCCATGCCAATCGGACACATGAGGTCCATAATACGCATCGATAGGTTTTTTTCATCCGTCTCCAATACGAATTTTTTATCAGGGTATAAAGGTGTAAAGTTCTCGAAAAGAATACACTCTTTAATCTTTTCCGGTGGTTCCTCATTTATCATTTCCACTTTCAGCAGTGCATAAAACCGTTCCTTTGCTTTGGGAGGGCGTATTTGACCTGAAATTTGATGTCCGGTTTTTAACCCAAATCGTTTAATTTGAGAAGGACTAACATAAATATCATCCGGACCGGGCATATAGTTGAAATCAGGTGAGCGTAAGAAGCCATAGCCATCCTGCATGACCTCAAGCACACCTCGAGCAAATACTGCTCCTACTTTCTCTGCTTGAGCTTCTAGAATCTTTACAATCAATTCTTGTTTATTCAGCCCGGAAATAACGCCATTAACATTAAGACTTTGCGCTAATTCAGATAATTCCTTAATACGCAAAGCCTGTAATTCATTGAGATCCATATAATTAAGCCCTCTTATTGAATAGAATTTTTATAATTTTAATAAATAAACTCTGCCGGGGATATTAGCCGAGAAGCGAACTTACACTAAATGTCGCCTCTCTCAAAGGAAATTTCAAACGCCCGATAAATCTCATTAGCAATATAATGACTGCCAAAAATCAAACCAGCAGAACCTTTCTTTTCTTTTTCCCGTAAAATGATTATTCCATCAGCAACACTAGAAACAAGTGTACACTTTAATTGACAGTTGGACAACAAGGATGATAACCTGTCTACGGGAAGTAATAAACCTCTTTCATCACTTGTTATTAACAGTTGAGAAAAATGTCCATTTATTGCCTTGACAATACGATCAATTTCCTTATCTCCTTTTAAACAAAAAAGACCGATTATTGATTTTTCTGGATGAATGGTTTTAACAGTATCAAGAATAACCGAAATACCGGAGGCATTATGGGCGACATCGTAATAAATGGAATGATTAGTTAAGCGTTCCATCCTACCGGGCCATTTTGTACAACAGCAAGCTTTGTTTATTTTATTATAGTTTAAATTATTACATACCTTTTTAGCTGCTTCAATAGCCATCATACAGTTTAATACCTGGTGTTCACCTGACAGGGAAACTCGAAATTTATTTCCATCATAGCTAAACGATGTTCCACCATAATCGACTTTTATTAATGTAGCATTCTTTGGATGAACAATTGTAACAGGCGAATTTTTAATCCTGGCCTTTTCTAATATAATTGAATTAACATATTTCCCCTGACCCGCAAGAATTAAGGGTATAAAATCTTTTATGATACCTGCCTTTTCTTCAGCTATTTTTGTTATACTTTCGCCAAGAATATCCAAGTGATCCATTGATATGGATGTAATAACTGAAACTTCCGGCATGATAACATTGGTAGAGTCCAATCGACCACCCAACCCGGTTTCTATAATAGCAATATCCACATTGTGTTTTGAAAAATGATCAAGTGCCATAACAGTAGTTGTTTCAAAAAAAGTAGTTTGGATATTTATAATGTGGTTATAATTATTTCTCATGAAGTCAACAATCTCTTCATTAGAAATTGTATGGCCATTTACCCTAATACGCTCATTAAAATTCAGTAAATGAGGTGATGTGTAGAGACCGACTTTTTTTCCTGCTTGCTTTAATATATTGTAAAGTAACGCACATGTAGACCCTTTGCCATTAGTGCCAGCAACATGGACAAACTTCAATTTATGATGTGGATTGCCAACTGCTTTCAGGAGTTCTCTTGTGTGTTCCAGCCCGGTTTTAATACCAAGACGTTGCAGATTATATAATTCTTCTAAAAGATTCTTAAAATCAGAAGTCATGAACTATTTGGACACTGTCTAGCGGTGAGCCCAAAAATTGCTGTCCTACAGTTTCGAAATGCATAGGGATATCTGTTACGAAACAGAATAAAGATCCTTTTTCATCTTTATTATTCAGTAGATCAAAATCAGAAAGTTGCTTTTGAACAGCCCGTGCAACTGCATCAGCAGAATCAATCAACACGGTTGTTTTGTTAAACTGATTGGCAATTGCATTTTTAAGTAGTGGATAATGTGTACAACCCAGGATCAATGTATCTATATTTTTTTCTTTTAGAGGCGATAAATAATGAGCAACAACCATATTTACTACATCGCCTTCAAGCCATCCCTCTTCGGCTAAGGGTACAAATAATGGACATGCTTGAGAGATTGTCTCAATATTACTATCTAATGCTTTTAATGCTGTGTTGTAGGCATCCGAGTTAACCGTAGCTATAGTCCCGATAACACCGATATATTTATTATTAGTTATCGATATTGCTTCTGCAACGCCTGGTTCAATGACCCCTAAAATAGGGATAGAATTATTTTTTTTAAGTGTACTTAAAACCATTGCAGAAACAGTATTACAGGCTACTACTACCATTTTTGAATCTTTTTTTACTAAGAACTCTGTGATTTCAGAAGAATATTCCTTAATTAATTCTCTGCTTTTATTTCCATAAGGAACGCGTGCAGTATCTCCGAAATAAATGATTGATTCACTGGGTAATAATGCTTTTATTGATTTAACAACCGTTAAACCACCAAGCCCCGAATCAAAAACACCAATAGGTCTAGAATCCACTCATTACTCCTCTGCTAATATTCTTTCCCTAGATGACTTGAATTTCATGATTGCATTATAGATTGATTCAGCAATATTCTGTCTATAACCCGGTTTTTTTAAATTCCGTTCTTCCGAAGGATTTGAAATAAAACCTGATTCCACCAAAACATTTGGCATACTTGCACCAATTAAAACGTAAAACCCGGCTTGTTTTACTCCGCGATTAGGACTATCAATTTTTTTATCTAATTCAATTTGAATCATTGCTGCCAGATCTACACTTTCCTTCATAAACATACTCTGTGCCATGGTCGCCATAATTAGATTTTCACCGGTCAATTCCTTATATTGAGATCTAACTTCTTCAAGTTTGATTACTGCGTTTTCTCGTGACGCAACTTCAATTGCATCTGCGCTTTTACCAGACTGAAGTAAATAGGTTTCAAATCCTTTGATTTTTCGGTTTGGGTTTGCATTTACATGGATACTCACAAAAATTTTTCCATTAGCCTCATTAGCAATTTTGGTACGTTTCCATACAGGCACAAATACATCCTCGGTCCTTGTGTACACTATCTTGATTCCGGTATTTTTTTCCAGTAAACGACCGATTCTTTTTGTGATATCCAAAACAACATTTTTTTCCTTTGTTCCATATTTCCCGATAGTACCAGGATCTTTACCACCATGACCGGCGTCTAGGACAATCGTATCCAGTCGCCAACGATCTTTAACATCTTTTATGCGCCTTGAACTTTTTCTTAATGGTGTTCGCAATGTCACTACAATTTCATTTGGATCAAGATTTTGATACCATTCATGGCTAATCACATTAGATCTCAGTTTTAATGCAATTTGAGCTGTTTCACCAATTTGCTCTGATTCCACTCGGTGGATAATCCCGCGAGTCACAGCACCATTTAATGCCACGGTATCCACTAACCCGCCAGCAATTGTTAAGTAATACCAGCCATGTTTATTGATAAATGAACTAATATTACGTTCCGAGAAAGGTTTTCGGGTCTTTAATCGAACAATGGTACCATTAGATTTTTCTTCTACATCTATCGCTGTAATAGTAAATCGCACAACATCTACATCAAGAAATTCCCTTGTGGGATCATAGTTTATCCCTGGTAAAGTTGTTGATTTCAATATGTGTAAAAATCCCTGTGCTGGTAAATAAATATCTCCTGCCCTCTCCCGAGCTATAACAGGCATCTGGAATGGTTGGTCGTCCACCATGACAAAACTAGATTTGGCAGAAATCTTTATTCTCCTGCCTGCGATATATAATACCAATTTTTTCCGCTCCTGATTTTCATATAAACGAGATGACAGTGCCCCGGAAAAATCTCTTGCTGACATATATAATTGTTTTGAGTTTGATAGGGTTTTTATCTGCGATTCAATCCCTGTACTTCGATTAAAGACACGTATGTCCGCTCGTATAAAAGAAATGAGACAGAGTATAATTAGCATTTTTCTACAATTAATCATAAACGCAAATTTATCTTGTACCAATTTCAGATGGTAATAAAACAACTACTAAAAATAATAGTCAATTAAAATAGCCCCCCTGAACCTGTGGCACTGCTTTAAATGACGAACTTTTCCAAAAGTTTGAGAGCCTGACGCTAATATTGCTTTGTGAACTAGGCTTAATAGAAAACATTAAACCCAAATAATGGGAATTTTGAGAAAATACTCGACTACGCATCTCTCCTGGGATAGTTACATCCCAAAAATACAGTCTCGATAAATAATCACTTATTTGAGCTGAAACCCAATACAAACTAAGCTTGTGGTTTTGTTTTTTAATAGTCCATCTGAATTGAACACCGTGCCTGCACCAACCTGCAGTCCAGATAAAAAATGTGATTCAAATGCGGAATAGGAACGATGGTGCATACAAACTACACACAACGCCGTGAAAACGAAAAACCGATGTTTGAAAAGCATTGGTTTTTCAATATATATAAAACAATTACGCCCTGATACCGGGGCGTAATTACGGAATCAAATTCACATCACTTTTTATCGTACCACATTACGAGTATCATTAATGCCAAGAGTCCTGCCAATCCTGCATCGCCAAACTGAGCCATCACTCGTCCTAGGCCTTCTATCACACCGAAGAAGTCATCAAACAGGATACCGACAACGATTCCAATAATAACTAGAGACTTGAGCAGATCTGTTAGAACGCCAAGCCACTCGTTGAGGGTGTCAAATGCACCTTTGAGCATATTTTCCTCCTGTCAAAAGGCGTGGGGTCCCATCAATATAGGACCCCATAAAGGCCTATTTGATTATTATCCTAGAAACGAAAGAAAGACCAGCAAAGCCAGCAGACCGGCAAACCCACCATCCAGAAACGTGTTCACTAGATCCACGATTCCGCCAATTGGGTCAAACCCGGTGGAATAAATGATATTGACGAACACAAACAGCACAATAAGTGCTTTTATTACGCCAACAATCCCAGCTGCGGCATTCTGTACGGTTGCGTTTACATCAGCCATGCCAACTACCTCCTTGGTTTATTTAATAAAAAAAAATCGGGGGTAGTTTCCCTCCCCCGATTCTTCGAAATGATTGTCCTTTGCACATAGTTATTACCAGGGTCAATCCGTTTAGATTAACCGAATTTACAAATAATACTGATATCGACAATATTTATATTTATTAACCCACCTATGTGGTCAATTCTATAGATTTTATAGTTTCATAAACCATTAATGTTGTTACATTTTTCATACATTCCTTACATAATCGCCAGTGGTTTCTATTATGGTTACAGGGTACTGTGGGGCAAATCACTATTGCATTTTCTCCAATGGGTTTCGTTAAACTGGGATTTTGTGAACCAAAAATTGTAACAGTAGGAACCCCTACATAAGCAGCAAGGTGACCGGCCATTGAATCTGGCCCTATAAGCATACGTTGATTTTTTAGCCAATTATAAAATTCAGCAAGTGATCCCGTGAATACTTCGATATCAGGAACCTGCTGGATTATTTCATTACACATTTTTTCTAATTCAGGAACCTTAACTATTGCCAATGAATAATTATCATATAACTGTTTTATTAATTCTACCCAGTGTTTGTTGGGCCAACCGCGATTAGGGTCGCTTGCACCGGGGTGCAAGACTATTTTACCTATTTTCGAGACATGGTCGTTATTTTTACTTCGTTTACTTTTTAATAATGACATTTTCAAATGGGAAAGTAGCTGGAGCGAGCGTTGAGATTGATGCAAGGTAAATGGAAATTGAAAGGAATGTGTTAGAAAAAAAGAACCACCAGTAGCATCGTATCCAACCCTGTTTTTACTGGTCGTTAACCAAAGGAACCAATTATTACGCATATCACCTTTAAAATCAATTGCCAGGTCTATCTCGAATTGCCTCAGTTTAACACCAAAGGCTATCGCATCTTTCCATCTTGGCAAGGACCAATCCCAGTTTGTCCAAGGTGAGGAAAATCCTATTATCACATCAGCCAATGCCATGTTTTCCGCCAACTGTATCGCATCCGGATTCGTAACTAATATTAATTTTGAGTTTGGAAATGAATTTTTTATCACTCTGAGTGCAGACGTTGACATTATCATATCACCTATTCTGTGGTATTCTGTAACTAAGATGGTGTTGATATCTTCTACACTAAAAGGAGTTGAAATTATTTTGTGCCGGTTAAACAACAGGAAAAATGGCTTTATAATTGCGCTGATCAGTTTGGACCAGAATAAATGGCTCGGTTTATATACTTCTTGGTTCAAGGATTTAAACCGATTGATTCATAATAAGTATAGAGTTTTCGGGAAACACTTTTTACGTCATGTTTCTGTCTGACCCATTTATAGCCTATATCCCCTGACTCGATTATCCGTTCTCTATTTTGAATCAATGTTCTCAATTTATCTTCCAAAGATTCTGATGTGACATTAATAAAAGGATGATCAGGAATGAACGATTGGTAGGAATCATTCATTTCTGTTAAAGTGCAAATTCCAATGGAAAGTGATTCCACCGAATTCATCCCATAGCCCCAACCTCCTTTATCACCAACCTGATCTATATAAATATCTGACCGTTTTTTTCTTTCCATTGCTACAGTATGAGGTTCGTTCTCAATAAGATCGAATGTAATGAGACCTTCATCATCCAACATTTTACAGGTCTTTATAATGCTAGCAGAGCCCTTGTATTGCCGATTTGTAGGAGCATGCGCTATTCGTATTGTGTCATTTAATTCCTTTTTTGGAGGACTATTTTCAAACTCAAATGGAAGAAACAGATATTGAATGTTGGGGTGTTTTTCAAGTAAATCTACTTCATTTGTTAAGTTCAGATCGGAATATTGATCGATAACAGGCATTACGCCTCGAGTACGCAAATCTTCCCCATGGTAATGACAAATAATTTTTCGTCCTTTTTCTTTCAATGCTTGAACAAAAAACTCATTTTTTAAAAAATCCATCCCGCTCTCAAAATGAACCACATCATAATTGATTAAGTCGTATTCTTTAATCGCTTTTTCTACCTTTGAAAGCCACAACCAATCCTTCCATTTGAAAAAAGCTTTATCCAACCAACCATCGGGTGACCAAACCGGAGGATAACCATCTTTCTCTTTACGATAACCTTCTCTACCTCGGTAAAATTTATAGAGATGTTGCCGAAGGCCGGCCATCCATGGTTTGGTGAAATTAAATGGAAGATCTAGACAAATATCTTCCTGAAAATTTTTTGGTGAATGAAAAAAGGTAAGTGTGCGACAAATATGGCCATTAGATTCATGTTCATTTTTCCATAAACTTAATGTACCAACTGTGTTTTCAGGAGAAATATAAAGTATCTTCATCTAACCATTAACTTTTTATAAACATCAACCAATCTATGACTAATTGCTTCCCAATTGTATTCATTTACAATTTTTCTTTGGTTAACTTGCAATTTTATAACAGTCTCATTGGTTAATTCCTTTACTAAATGATCTGCCAGCGACTTAACATCTCCTGGTTTTACAAGTGTTAGACCATCCACTTCATAACGTTGCATGGGTGGAAGATCTGATGCCACAATACGGCAGCCAGCAGCCATAAATTCAAATAATTTTGTCGGGGTACCAAGGTTTGTAAGCGGATTATCTATAAAAGGTATGACCCCGATGGCATTTCGCGCCAAATGATTCCAAATTTCTTCATGCGGAACATGTCCATACCATTTAACATGATCATGAAGATTTAATTGATCAATCAATGTTAAAGTTTTCTCTTCATATTTCCTTGTACGGAATGAACCGAATAAAGATAATGTAACATCATTAATGGTGTTTGAAACCGTTACCATAGATTTTATTAATTCTGTTATCCCTCTTTCCGGGCCTAGATGGCCATGATATATAATTGTATTTCCTCGCTCTGAACTCAAATCTGGCATTCGTATTAACTCACCCGATGGAAAGTTTTCCATTACAACAGGGATAAAACCATTTTCTTTGTACCCACTGTTAATTATAGCTGGGCTGGCTAGAATTATCTCATCAACCCATGATAAAAATTGTTTCTCTTTTCTCAGCCAAATTTTTTCCTGGAAAATTCTGATAAGTTTACCCCAACGTGAAAATGTTTGAATCAAGGATGGATAATCTTCATGAACATCATAAATAACCTTAGTATCAAAGAGTCGTTTTACCATTTTTGCCAAGGGAAGTAATTCGGGTTCATGAATATGAAGAATTTTAGGTTTGTTCTCTAAAAAATGCCGTAATAACTCCCGTTTATAAGCACGGATAGAAAAATCTGATTTTTGAAAATTAATATGAGATATGAGTTGATCGGATAAGTCTAAATTGGATTCTGATCGCGAAAAATAACTGATATGTATTTCACCTTTTACCAGAGTTTTAATCTCCCGGTGATATATTCTTTCATCATCTGGATAATGAAGACAAGAAACAACAGCATTCATGTTATCAAACCCTTCACAATTTTCCTTTCCTCACTATTAATTGCAAATAGATACCAACCAATCGGGTAGCAAATTGTAACAATCAGCCGGATCAATACATCATCTCCAGTATAAAATACTATCCCCATAAATATGACAGGGTAAAAACAAGCAATCCAATTATATAAAACTGGAAAAATTTTATACGTACGTAGAAAAATGGATAGGCTCATTGCAATAAAAGCAAGAACTGTAGCACAGGCCGAACCAACAACTCCGTAACGAGGAATTAAATATATATTCAATCCTATATTTACACCTGCTCCCACAGCTCTAAAGATGGGAACCGAGTTAGTGATTTCTTTGATATAGATTCCAGGAAGTTGAACTACATAGGTTCCAAAAAAGTAATAACCCAATAGAATTGCGAATACTACATTGTCTGCAGACCAAAATTGTTGTCCGATCAATGTTCTTGACCCAATTGGTAAACGCATTATTTCCGGGACCCATAAACTCACTGCAACTATCACAAATCCAAGTAGACCCAAAAAAATAGATGTAATCTGTGCAAATTCTTTTCTGGCACCCGCTTCCTTACCTCGTTTCAGGAAATAAGGCGTCCAACCCATATTAAAACCCATAACTACTATGAGCCCAAATATGCCCAACTTGTACCCTGCAGAAAAGAGCCCTACGGATGCAGTGTCAGCAAGCCATTCTAATAAATAACGATTGGCTAGTTCCATGATCATTGTAAAAATCCCTGCTGGGAGAAATGGTAATGCAAATCTCAATACTCTATTTAAAGTTGGCTTCTGAATAGCTCCTAAATCCATCCGATTAATTATGATGGGTAGAGAAATAATAAATACACTGCCGGAAGCATATAGATTAGCTAACAGTACCCCCTGTATCCCCATTTTCAGTTCGACCACAAAGACAATATTTAGTCCCATTGTAATTAATACATTAATGAAATTATAAGCGATAAATGGGATAGGTCTCTCTTCAGTCCGGAGAATTAAAACTGGAAGATTCCATAACGTATCCAGTAATAGAATTCCGGAAAGTAGAACAATCCAATCAGGTTTGTCTATCCCTAACACGGATACCGCAATAATGTGCTTTGATAAAAAAAGTATTCCTGAAAAAGCAAGACTGGTGATTAATTGCAAACCGTATATCGTAGAAATATGTGCTGTTTTTTCTCTCCCTTCAAGTTGAACAGAATATTTCATCAGGGCCGTATCCATACCATATCGGTAGAGAATCAGAGTGAACCCCATAAAAGCATAAGCAAGCGAAATGGTGCCATATTCATCAGGTGTAAAAACATGGGTATATAAAGGAAGGAGAAAAAAAGTGACAAGCCTGGCCAGAATATGGCCAAACCCGTAGATCAGCGATTGTTTACCGAGCAACTTGACTGACATAAAAAAAGAGCAGGGAAGCGTTAACGCAATTGAATTTCTAATGTATCCCTAAACACACCGCTCGCGCCAAAATTTTCTTTAAATCGACCTAATCCCATATTAGGTTCTTCATTCACTGTAAATATTCCAAAATCGTATACTTTGAATCTTTCCTGTATGGCCCATTTAAATACCAAATAAAAAAGCAAATTCACGGCGCGGAAATCCTGAAACTCTTCTTTGTGACTAATATAAAAGGCTAAAACTACCCGGGAATTCACAATAAAATTCACCACTCCAGCAATCATCCTACCATCTAGAAATGCACCGAATAGATTTATTTTATCCGGGAATAACTCTTGTAGTTTTTCAAGTTCAGCCAGTGTATGCGTCGGTTCAACCCCATGCCGTATTTTCAGATTTTCCTTTAAAATCGCATAAAATTCGGCTATTCTTTCCGAGCGACGGATCTCAATGCCTTTATTTTGTGCCTTTCGCAACGCTCTTCTGTGAGATGGTCTGAATTTCTGTGAATTCTGATCTAGATTCCGCTCAAGAAACAAGGTGCTAGTTACTTCCCTTTTAAAATAACTGAACCCATTTCTGAATAAAGAAAAATCTATGTAATTAGATAAGCGTCTTTGATAGAAAGCTGGCGGCAGTGTTATTCGTATTCTATCAAAATCATTCCCCCGGGCATAAATAATAAGTTTTTCCACTAAAGTTAAAGCATCTGCTATAGACAGGTTTTCCGGAACAACAAATGATCCCATCGTGGTTCCGGGATGTGATATCAACAATCTTTTACCATTGCTTAACACATCGGCCGCAGGAAAAACTACGAAAAGATTATCCTTTTTATAGAATTCTAAGCTGTGATCATTAAAACGATCTTCCGGGTGATAATTAATAAACCTACGCAAATGAAATAAAGTGCCATTATTTGCGGTTGTTATAAATCTGTCCCATTTTCCGGCATTGGATTCACCAAATTTTCTTATGCAAATCATAGGAGAATTTAATGGATTGTTGTTTCAGTTGTTCCAAACTTGAGATACTGAGTGATAGCGGTTGTTTATATTTAGCCATCAAATCTAATTTGATTGTTTAATTATATGGAGAGATTGCTGAATTCTGCTATTGAAAATATTCATGCCCGAGAAATTTTAGATTCAAGGGGTAATCCAACTATTGAAGTTGATATATACCTTACAAATGGAATCATGGGTCGAGCAGCAGTTCCTTCGGGAGCATCAACCGGTGAATTTGAAGCTATTGAACTCCGGGATATCAACCAAAATCGTTATCTGGGAAGGGGCGTTCGCCAGGCAGTAAAAAATATTAATACAGAATTGGCATCAGTTCTGCGTGGTGTAGATGCAACTGATCAAGAACAGTTGGACCAGAAAATGATCGACTTGGATGGAACTGAAAACAAATCCCGGCTGGGAGCTAACGCTACCTTGGGAATTTCTATGGCCGCTGCCCGTGCCGGGGCAATATATTCAGAGAAACCCCTTTACCAATATCTTGGACACGATAATGCTACGATCCTGCCTATACCAATGATGAACATATTGAACGGCGGTAGCCACGCAGACAATACAGTGGATATTCAGGAATTTATGGTATCCCCCCTGGGCGCAAATTCATTTTCCGAGGCCTTGAAAATGGGGACTGAGGTATTTCACCACTTGAAGGCCGTTTTAAAATCTAAAGGTTTAAACACATCTGTAGGTGATGAAGGCGGGTTCGCACCAAATCTATCATCTAATGAAGAAGCTATCGAGGTAATCTTAGAAGCCATTAAAGCAGCTGGTTATAAGGCTGGAACCGATATTTACCTAGCGCTAGATGTAGCAGCCAGTGAACTCTTTAAAGCTGGTTCATACCAACTCGAGTCCGAGGATCGAGCCTTATCATCGGCAGAAATGATTTCATATTTTTCTCAACTAGTGAACAAATATCCTATAGTATCGATTGAAGATGGTTTGGACCAAAACGATTGGGATGGTTGGGCAAAACTTAATGCCAAACTGGGCGAAAATATTCAAATTGTAGGAGATGATCTTACGGTAACGAACCTAAAACGGTTGCAACGAGCAATTGATGAAAAGTCCATGAATGCAATATTGATTAAACTCAACCAGATTGGAACGATTACGGAAACCATACAGGCCGTTGAACTGGCCAGTAGAGCCGGTTACGCAGCTGTTATTTCACATCGTTCAGGGGAAACAGAAGATACTATCATCGCTGATTTTGCCGTTGCCATGGGAATGGGACAGATTAAAACCGGCTCTGCATCAAGAACAGATAGAATTTGTAAATATAACCAGTTACTACGTATTGAAGAAGAATTGGGGCTTAATTCAACATTTGCATCAATGGATGTTTTAGGTAAATCCACATGAGACGTTACAAAGGATTAAAAAGAAGACGAAGGCCACTAAAGATCAGACAACAGGTAGTTGCTACCCAAAAACAATTCATCCGCGGTGTTATACTGCTTTTAGGTATTACCTTATTGATTATTTTTGTTTTTGGAGATCACGGTCTTTTACAACTATATAAAATGAAGCGCGAGCGCGCTACGGTACAAGCCCACATTGTTCAGTTAAGAAAAGAGCGGGAAAAGGTAACAGCTGAAAAGAACCGGTTAGAGAATGATCTACAATACATTGAAAAACTGGCTCGGGAGCGTTACAGAATGGTAAAACCAGGAGAAAAAGTATACAAAGTCATTTCTAAGAAAACAGAGAATTAAAAACCAAGACGAAAAAAAACTTTTTCTCCATCCGTCATTTCAGAAATACATCGTAATTCTATATTCTTTGGTGATTCTTCAAAATCAAATACTAGGTCAACATCAACAGCATCACTTTCCTCAAGTCCATATACAACCGTATTGATACTTTCGAATGGGTTCAATTCACCCTGATTACCGTCATCTCCATATACCTTCAGTAATGTGATAGCTGTGAAGTCAAAAACCTTGAAACGCTGATTAGTGACTTGAACCTTCAAAAACACTTTTTTTCCGTTTATTCTGGCATTCAAGAGTTTATACTTTACTTGATCAGCAATTTGTACATCTCCAACTGAAAGAGAAATATTTGCGTCTTTTAAGGCATCAGCCAATACATAACCCTCTAAGGAAATTTTAACATATTTTCCAGATGGATCCCGTTTCAATTTAGTGACTACTATACCATCTTCTAGAGTACCTATTTCCTTTGACCCTCCTGGTGTCACTAATAGATCAATCGACTTAATTAGGGATGTTTGCTGACCAATAACATACTCCAGTAACGAAAAACAGATTAAGAGATTAAATATTTTCAGCATTAATCTTTTGCTTTATAAACGCATCCAGATAAATTTCTACCCGACGGTTTGTAGCGCGGGAATTTTCGAGAATCGCGCGGTTTCTTATTTCTCTAATATCTACAATTGGGCGAAACTCCCCATACCCCATAGCCGAGAATAGCCCTTCATCCATTTCAGCATATTGGCTAAGCAAACGAACAATATTTAAAGAACGTGCCGCAGAAAGTTCCCAGTTACTGGGAAACTCTGCTTCCGGGGGAACTGGTTTATCATCAGTATGCCCCTCGCACCGTACTTCTACATTAAGAAGTTGGTCTTGCTGATCAATCTGATCTAGAAACATGGAATATTTTTCATCATCAAAGACATTTACTAATTTCGATGTACGTATAATTCCTCCAATCTGTATCAGGATTGGATATACTGATTTGTCTATCTCAGCTGAAAGAGACCGGAATAATTTCCCGCGCATGGTAATTTTAATTCCCTTGGTTACTCTATCTACCTGTACATAAGATGATGATATATTCTCCTTTAATTCAATATAAGTCTCATTCAGTAACCTATTAATTATTCGATCAATATGTTTTTCTGCATCATTAAGAATAACCAGCAGTAAAACAAAAAAGCATAATAATAACGTGGTTAAATCAGCAAAGGTTATGGCCCAAGCGGTAGACTTCGCCATGCGGTGATCCGTGGATATTGTTTTACGAATTTGTTCCATGAACTATAATCATCCAATACGTTTTGATAAAGAAACAAAGGTCATGAGTTTTTCCCGGATCAGGAGCGGGTGTTCCCTGGCGTGGATACTAATTATACCCTCCAAGACAATATTTTTCAACATAAGCTCATTCTCAGATTTACGCTTGAGTTTTCCACCAATAGGCAAAAAGATCATGTTTGCTAAAAACACACCGTAAAACGTAGTGATTAATGCCAGTCCCATACCGGACAGCAATCTGGAAAATTGTTCTGCAACATTATAATTAATATCAGATATATCGGCTCCACTAGAAAAATTATTCATCATAATAATCAACCCTAATACAGTACCGAGCATTCCAAATGCCGGAGCGTAGGATGCCATATAAAGAAATATCTCCTGACCGGCAACATGGCGGGTAGCAATATTATTTAACTCTAATTGCAGAAAGGTTCTAAGCCGGGATGATTCCCTTTCATTGATTGCTAATTCAATCCCATT
>DTUG01000186.1:18928-33000 GCA_012964275.1 Fidelibacterota bacterium
GAATTAAGACTATAGAACCAGAATAAATCACCGCCGCTGCGGAGAATCCCAATAATAATTATGCTTACACCAGCTAATAATCCTATGACAGTGCCGAAATCCATGAAAACCCCTTTGACTTTAAGTTGTTAATACAGAATGGATTAAAATTTGTCCAGGGAAAGTTTATTAGATGTTTCAGCGGAGAATCAATCTTTTTTATGGAGGCGAGAAAGTGCTTTACTACCTTCGTACAGTTTTTTCTGTTCATCTTCTGATAGGCCATCAAATCCTACTTTATGGATTTTTTCTAGAATACGATCAATGTCTTCTTGAAGCATCTGTTTCTTCGATTGTTTAACCTCTTCCTGCTGAATACGATATTCAAGGGTCTTCTTGCGGACCTTGAACCAAATATCGTTCCAACGCCACCGACGCTTTAATATAAGGTAACCTATTGCCATGCCGG
Organism: Fidelibacterota bacterium; assembly: GCA_012964275.1. Classification (GTDB taxonomy): domain Bacteria; phylum Fidelibacterota; class Marinisomatia; order Marinisomatales; family UBA1611; genus UBA1611. The sequence goes on from DTUG01000186.1 coordinate 19,377, forward strand.
AGAAATGAGTTAGGTGACTAATCTGAGTTAGTGTCTGAAACGAAGAGAGAAATGCAACTGTGCCAATCGCAATTACAAACCATAAGGACTTTATAGGAATAATCCCATAAAGGTATACTGTTCGATTTGGGAACGATAGTCCATACGCAAGCAAAATACCATATACGGCGCCGCTGGCGCCTACAACCGGGGTAAGTGACGTAATACTAAATAAAACGGTGATTAACCCTGATCCGATCCCGGTCATAAAATAGTATTTAAGAAATCTCTTTTTGCCCCAAGCTTGTTCCAACTCACTGCCAAACATCCAGAGGACAAACATATTAATCAATACATGCCAAATATTGCCGTGAAAAAACAAATATGTAAACGGCTGCCAAATCATAAAATCGGACCAAATGGCTCGAGGCACTAATCCGAATAGCTTAAAAAATATTTCTTCCTTACCAGAAATTGTCTGCAACATAAAAACGGCAAAATTCACTGAAACCAGAACCTTTATGGCATCTGTAAACAGCCGCGGTTTATAGGATAGCTGACCGGGATTTGACTGGAATTGATATCTCACAATCTACTGAATATACGTAATAACCCTGGATCGAAATAGTTCCCGTGTGATCTGATATAAACCTTTACTTGGTTTTCGCTTCAATCGGTCAATATTTGTCTTGCAACATCCAAGGAGCGTAATCGAGTCAGGTTATCAAAATGATAGAACAGCTGTGTCTGAAGATAGTTGCTTATTACTCGGCTGTCTTTCTGTGAAACATGGTTAAGTGGCAACCGGTCAATTTTCCCATCTAGCAACTGCAGTAAGATCTGTCCACTGTGTTCACCCTCATAGGGGTCTGGAAAGGTAATACCGGGCATGTCACGGCAATCCAGATCAGGCCGGAAACCCAAGTGAGACAATAGGGCACATTCATAAAACCAGAACAACATGTTTGGATCAGCTTTCCTGTCATTAAAACCACGCAGTATATCCACCAAAATATTGAACAAGCCAAAATGAGGATCATCTATTTCTAACGTGCGATCGGTCATTTCCAGTATAGCAAGGGCAAGGGTTACAGCCTTCAGAGAATTTTGTATATGCGGCCATGATTCCTTAAAGTTCACTTTCGATAACACTTGTAAATCACGGTTAGGCTTATCATAATAAATGATCTCAATATAACTCAAGTGTTGGAAGTGCGCTGATTTTGGAGACTTTTTTGAACGGGCGCCTTTAATAATCAGTCCAATTTTACCTTTTTCCAGAGTAAAACATCTGGATATCATACTCGTATCACCGTAGGGAATAGTTTTTAAGACAATCGCTGGGGTATGAACGATCATTTCTATCGCGGGATATCAATAAGCTTTAGCGTAAATCACCTCATGTTTAGCTGGCTTACCCGAATATACACAGGTTAGGTCTTTCGGCTGTTCATCAAAAGGAATGCAGCGAATGGTTGCTTTAGTCTCCTCTTTTACCGCTGTTTCTGTCTTATCCAGACCGTCCCATCCGCAACGTACAAACCCGCCTTCATTAATGATTTGCTTTAATTCATCATAGGAATTGGTAGTATGTATATTTTCATTCCTAAAGGCAAGTGCCTGAGCATACAAACTCTGTTGGATTTTTTCCAGAATGGTTGGAATTTTTTCATTTACATTCTCGCAAGAAAAAGATATTTTTTTATCCATATCCCGACGAGCAAGAATCACGTTCCCTTCCGCCATATCGCGAGGTCCCACTTCCATGCGCAGAGGAACCCCTTTCATTTCCCACTCATTGAACTTGAAGCCGGGAGAATTATCAGTCCAATCAATGTGATAACGAACTCCAGTCTCTGCAAAGCCATTGATTATAGGCTCCAAATATTTCTGTACATCTGACCTTTGATCATTATCTCTGATAATGGGAACAATGACTACCTGAACCGGAGCTATTCTAGGGGGAATCCGTAGTCCTTTTTTATCTCCATGAGCTAGAATAACAGCTCCAATCAACCTCGTGCTGACACCCCAGCTTGTAGCCCAGACAAATTCTTCTTGGTTATGTTCTGTTTGAAACGTTACCCCAAAAGCCTTTGCAAAATTCTGTCCTAAGTTATGGGAAGTACCGGCCTGTAATGCTCGCTTGTCCCTCATCATAGCCTCAATACAATATGTTTTCTCAGCCCCCGCAAATTTCTCTGATTCTGTCTTCAAACCAGTGAACACTGGAATGGCCAGATAGTCTTCGGCTAACTGGCGATACAATTCTAATATATCCAATGTTTCTTTTTGAGCTTCTTCTTCAGTGGCATGAGCGGTATGACCCTCCTGCCAAAGAAACTCTGTAGTTCGCAAAAACAGTCTAGTGCGCATTTCCCAACGAACCACATTCACCCATTGATTTATAAGGATCGGAAGATCTCGATAAGACTGAATCCATTTTTTATACATGGACCAGACCACTGTTTCAGATGTAGGGCGAATAATGAGCTCCTCTTCTAGCCGGGATTCAGGATCCACTATAATCCCCTTTTCTTCGTCAGCCTTCAACCTCGTGTGGGTCACCACAGCGCATTCCTTGGCAAAACCCTCAATGTGTTTTGCCTCCTGGGCAAAAAATGATTTGGGTATCAATAATGGAAAATAGGCGTTTGTATGGCCTGATTCTTTGATCATGTGATCGAAAATATTCTTGATATTTTCCCAAAGCTGAAAACCATACGGTCTTATCACCATGGTGCCTTTAACTGGACCATAGTCAGCTAATTCAGCTCTGGTTACAACCTGCTTATACCAACCAGAAAAATCTTTTTCCGGATTAGGTATACCTTTACTCATAACAATATATATAAAAACATTGACGGCAAAATTACCGGGGTCGAATGCCTCGACCAAGTCGTTTCCGAGTTAAATCGTAAGGACTATTTTAATGAAAGATCATAATCCCTATTTTATAGGACCGCTTAGGAATAAATAATGATTAGCCAAAGTGACCTAAAACGTATTCGATCCTTAAAACATAAAAAAGGCCGGCAGGAGCACGGTCAATTTCTGATTGAAGGACGCCGGTTGGTTAAAGCATATCTGGAAAGTCAGGCAGAGATTGTTAATGTTTATTATACAGAATCGTTTAAACATCATCATCAAAGCTTTATCAGTTTCTCTAAGGATACAGGACACGAACCAGCACTAATAAATGAAAAATTACTGAATCAATTGTCAGATACAATTTCACCCTCTGGTATTATGGGTGTCTGCAAAATAATAAAACCATCAACTCTAATTTTTTCAGCATTAAACTGGATATATCTACATCAATTATCTGACCCGGGAAACATAGGATCCCTGCTTAGGACTGCTGCTTGGTTTAATATCAGAAATATAGCTTTTTCACCTTATTCCATTGATCCATTTAATCCAAAAGTAGTCAGATCTGCTATGGGGGCACATGTTCACCTTGAGATTCATAAGAATGTGGATTTTTCACTATTTCCAGAGAACGATTATTTAACTATCGGTGCTGACCAATATGGGAAGATTGCCATTGATCAATTCGATTCTACACAAAAATGGGTTCTCGTATTGGGTGGAGAAGCGCAAGGCATTGAACCAGCTATAAAACAAAAATTGGATAAGATAATCTCTATCCCAAGAACTGGATATGGCGAATCATTGAACGTGGCATCGGCGGGTGCTATTTTGATGAATCGACTATCTAAAAAATAAAACGGGACAACCATCTGGCTGCCCCGTTAACAGTGCTGGTTAAACTAAATTATTCTCTTAAAACTTAAAATAAAACATAATCTTACTATCATATCAAAGCAACCGTTATTTTGAATTATTATGAATTACTTCTATCAGAAATCATCTTTTCAATTTTGGAAATCAGTACTGTAACTTCCCGGAAATGAATCTTCAGGAACTCGATCCCTATGAACAACACATTAAGTATTCGCACCGCGTTCGGTGTTGTTATTCTATCCGTCCTTTCCGCTTTTCTGGCTGGTGGATTGGTCATGGGAATCGCTACATCTCTTCCTGATTCCTCTAAAAAAATATATACTTACATTTCTTTTTTTATAGGCCAAGGATTCATGTTAGTTCCCCTAGGATATTTTCTCGTATCCCGACAGCAGCCTATTTTAAAAAGATTGCGACTTCGAAAGGTATCACTCCCGGTCATGGGAAATACAATTTTGTTCGGTAGCGGAATACTTATACTGTCGGATGAACTGGACCGTCTTATCCAAGTCTTCATCCCTGCGCCGGATTATATCCTTGATATGAGCACTCTAATGCAGCCGGAAACGATTACAGGATTTATCATGTTCATAATTGCTGTTGTGGTGATTGCACCCGTTGGGGAGGAAATACTTTTTAGAGGGTTTCTGCAGCAGTTTCTTGAACAACACTGGAAAGATGTAACCCGGGCAGTTTTAATAACCAGTTTATTTTTCGCTATGATTCATTTGAATCCCTACTGGATGGTACAAATATATTTCCTAGGAATAATCCTTGGTTTCCTAGCCTGGCGCACACAATCAGTAATACCAAGTTTGATCCTGCATGGGTTGAATAACAGCATGGCTATGATTCTGTCTTTTTCCAATGGGGAATCAATTGATTTTTATACCTGGAAGGGCCATGTGTCTCCCTGGATTCTATTACCAGCAATTGGTTTAGTATTTATTGGGTTTAAAGGAATCAACCAAAGTAAGATGCAGTGATGCGAAAAGAAATGTTCGACCACGAAATCACTATTCTCAGGGATACATATCGTCGCCTTCTTCGTCGTCATGCCCGCACAAATTTGATCAAATTAACAACAAAGACACACCCAGCTGATCTAGCAACGGTATTTCGCTATTTTACCGAAGATGAACAAAATCAGGCATTTGCTCTCATGAAAGATGATGAGCATACCGCTGAATTTCTGGCAGAATTGGACGATGCATTAGTACAGGATTTACTCCAGGAAGAATCTCCTGAACGAATCGCATCCATTATTGAAAAAGCACCGGCAAATGACCAAAGTGATATTCTAGGAGCCCTGTCAGAAGAAAGGGCACAATCAGTTCTGGAGCTATTGGAACAGGAAGAGCAGGAAGAACTGGCCGAGCTTATGGGCTATCCAGAAGATAGCGCTGGGGCTATGATGACTACGGACGTATTCACACTCCATGAGGGAATAACATCAGGAGATGCAATCAAAACATTGCAGGATCAGGAAGATGCGGAAATGGTCTTTTATCTTTATGTAACTGATGATGATAATTGCTTGGTTGGAGTTGTATCACTACGAGCACTTACAATAACATCATCAGATACCAAACTAAAAGATATTATGATTAAACGAGTTCATTCTGTACGACCGGAAACAGATCAAGAAGACGTGGCCAGGGTGGTAGCACAGTACAATTTTCTGGCAGTCCCTGTTATTGACCCTGACGAACATCTATTGGGAATTGTAACAGTAGATGATGTGGTTGATGTTATCCGGGAAGAAGCAACAGAAGACTTTCTGCAAATGGCTGGGGCTGGGAAAGATAGGGAAATTTTATTGAAATCCAGTTGGGGAAACGCCCGGGCACGGCTGCCGTGGCTATTCGCAAGCTGGGTTGGGGGAATAATAGCCGTTTCATTAATTGGAGCATTTGAACATATGCTGGAAAGTATCATCTTGCTAGCAGCTTTTATTCCAGTCATTATAGGAATGGGTGGCAATATCGGCACACAATCATCCACGATCATTGTTCGTGGAATGGCAACCGGACGGATTGATGTAGGCGGAGAGCTTAAAGTGATCTTTAAGGAGATGCGAGTAGGGCTTATCCTTGGTGCTCTTTATGGCCTTCTTCTGGGATTTTTCGCAAACTTTGCATTCAAAAACGCACCACCTAATCTGGGACTCGTCGTTGGGTTAAGTATTTGCGTCTCTATGTTGGTAGCTGCAACGGTTGGGACTGTTATACCGCTTATCCTACGCAAGTTGGACATCGACCCTGCAGTGGCTACCGGTCCATTCGTAACCACCAGCATTGACATCCTTGGAGTCCTCTTTTATTTCATAATTGCTGGAACATTTCTGGCTGTTTAAACATGGATATTTTTCTGATCCTCGGAACAGGATTTTATCTGATTTTCATTATTGTGATTATAATTGGATTGTTTAGACTCCCATCACCCAAACAATCTGAAATCGAATTCCCCCTGATATCTGTAATCATCGCCGCGAGGAATGAAGAAGGAAATCTCCCTTATCTCCTCAAAGATCTAATCCGGCAAACTATCCCAAAGGGGAAAATGGAAATCATTATTGTTAATGACCGTTCTACAGATAATACTGAAAATATTATTACAAACCTTTTACCCGAATATCCGTTTATTAAACTGATTAACATCTCAGAATCAGAAAATGATATGCCATCTAAGAAGCACGCTTTAACTCAGGCTATCCAAGAATCTCATGGGGAAATTATTATTTCTACAGATGCCGATTGCCGGGTGCCTCCATCATGGGTTGCTAGTATGGCTGCTTGTGTTAAACAATCAAAGGGGATCACTATCGGGTACTCAAAGGTTCTTGGAAACAATTCTTTGCTCCATCAATATCAAACTCTTGATTTCCTGGGTATTATGGCTGCTAATGCCGGTATCGCTGGTGTAGGATTGTACTGGTCCGGGTCAGGCCAGAACCTAGCTTACAGAAGAGAAGATTTCGATGCCATCGGTGGATTTGAACGGGCAAAAAGTCAGATTTCAGGTGATGATATGTACCTTGTTCAAAACATTGCAAAACTGAATCGGGCTGTGGTTAATACTGATCCAGGCAGTTTTGTAACCACAAACCCCGAAAAGAGCATAACTCATTTTATCAATCAGCGGATTCGCTGGTCTTCCAATTCAAAAACCGCAGCCAAAACCGGTCTAGGCCTATTTCCTTTCTTGCTGGCAGCGTTTTTCTGTAATCTCAGTATCCTTATTGGATTATGGATACAGGCACCTAATATTCTATTATTATTTAGTTTAAAATTTTTCTTGGAAGGCGGGGTCATTTTCTTTGGAGGGGTATTATTCCGTACTAAAGTCTCGCCAATGACATACGTTATCTGGAACATACTGCAACCTGTTTATATACCCTTTATTGGTGTTGCAGGGCTGGTGGGCAGATTCTCATGGAAACCATAAATCTCATCACAAGCTTTCATTAGAAAAATACTTGTATTGACCAAAAATTTTGTGGAAACTGCTAATTATTCAGTGGATATGATAACACTTATGTATCTAGATACTGGAACAACATAGCATCCAGGTAAAGAAAAATGGATAGAAAAACTGTATTAAAGCATTATCGTAAAAAGATTCTATTATGGATCCTGATTTTGGCAGCAATTGTTACAGCCCTTATCTATGGCCCTAAATATGGTATCGATCAGAAAATTGTAGTATTAACTACATTGGTTTTAGGAATCTTTACACAAATATTTGCAGGGATAACATCCCTTGTTGCCATAATACCCTTTATCGGACCGCTTGTTATCAAGGTAATCTCCATTCCAATTTTCTATATCCTCAATGCCTTGGGCTGGATCGTTTCAGGGGTTGCAATTAAAAAAGGATATGCGCATGAATTGGCTAAAAGCCGCACAGTCACTCTTGCTCTGCTGATTGGTATTATCTTAGGTTATATTTTAGGACACGCGGTCCCCCTGGATTGATAAACCTATGAAAATACTGGTATTACAGGGACCTAATCTTAATCTCCTTGGATTAAAATCATCACAATCCGGTAAAAAACTGACTCTAGATAAGTTGAATAAAGAAATGCGCAGACATGTTAGAAACACCCATGTTGAATTGAAAATCCTTCAGACCCATAAGCAATACATTGCACTCAATTTTATCCAGCGCAATCGTAATCAGGCCGATGGACTGGTTCTCATTCCTACTTCCTGGGCACGGTATGACTGGACATTGGCAGAAACACTAAAGTTGGTCAAACTTCCAACGTCAATTGTTTATTTTGATGACCCTTATGATTTCAGTACCCCTGAAAAGGATTCCATATTATCTAACGTGGCAAGTCAATCATTTACCGGAACACCTATAGAAACCTGCATCGAGGCCCTGGATCATATTATTGGCCTTTGCTCAGACTAAAGTCCGTGCGCATCCTAACACGCATCATAATTATTAGTAATCTTTTTGCGCTTAGCAGGGGACAAACAGGGGAAGACCCAAACAATTCTCCAATTCATGTATTAAGCACTATAGAGAAATACTCGCCAACCTTAACGGACAATGTTTCATTTAACCCAGCCTGGGTAAAGGATTTAAAATTGGTGTTACCCTGTAAAGATATCCCTGTTCCAAAACGAGGTGCCCGCTTACCAAACGCTCCCCGTGACTACCGCAGTGGCACTCATCGCGGTATTGACTTTTTTGCCAACTGGGGCACACCGATCAGGGCAGTAGCAGATGGAAAGGTCGTCCGGGCAGACCGTGGGTTTGAAGAGGTTCCGGCACAATTCAGGGAAGAATTGCTCCATGTCAGTGCTGAGATTGGGCACACACCTTCTGACATATTCAATAGTGTCTTGTTGGGGCGGGCGGTATTCGTTGATCATGGTTTAGATTTAATCAAAGGATTCAGGGTTATCACTATCTACGCACACCTTTCCAGCATCAATGACAGCATAAAGCCCGGTACAATGCTTAAGCGGGGGGAATTAATGGGCTTTTCTGGGAATACAGGCACCAAAGATAGCGCCCTGGGTACAAAAGCCGGGGCTCACTTACACTGGGAGATGATTCTGCAGAAAAACAATCAGGAAATATTTTTAGGTAAGGGAATGGGCTATGAAAAATTATACAACTTGCTCACAGAACTATTCTTAAACGAACAAACTCCTATAAATAAAAAGGGCGGGTAATTACCCGCCCTTTTTCGATTTAATCGCCTTTACTTATTAATAGGCTATACGGATAGCAACTATGTTATTAGTACCAAAATCCCCCATGGGCAGCATTGAGTAATCGACACTGAGGTTCATACCAATAAATCTGGATAAATCTAATGATGCCCCAAAAGATACACCATCAGAAGGATTTGAGTACCAACTGCCTTCAACAGCTTCTGTCTCGTAATCAGCACTGCCAGCTCTTCGCTCCAGGTCCTGAGCAATACCGGATGACTGAACACCAACAGCAACTGATGCCAAGCCAGCTAAAGTATATCCTGCTGAGAGCTTGAGCTCATCTGTTGCATAATAGTTACTGGTGTACGTGAGTCCCAGGTCAGCGCCAGCAATATTATAGCTGAGGCCCATGTCAAACAGAAAGGGCATGTCAAACGCTGCTGCATCAACCTTGTAGAACTCTACCGGGCGATCGCCACCCTGGGCATTAGCCAAGATCCCTAGACCTTCACCACCATATTGCATGGGCTGCCCAAAATTCTTCAGCACAAAACCTATGTCCAGGCCACTCATCCCCAATAGTCCTTTATACTGGACGCCCAGGTCAAATGCGCTTCCGCTTGCCGACACACGGCCAAAACTTTCCCGGACCAGGTTGACATTTACACCTACACTGGTATTGTCAGACAACTTTCTCGAAAAAGTTGCACCCACGACAGAAAAGTTGGGTGTGAAAACCTGACCGGTTCCATCAGGAAAAAACACGGTAGTTTCATCAATATCACCAACAGTAAATGTGCGCACAGAAATACCCATTTTATAACTGCCAACATTTGTAGCAATCCCGAAAAAGTTATTCTGTATATCAGCAATATACTGCCTGTTGGAAAAGATCACATCAACCGCGTTCTCACCCATAGATAGCCCTGCTGGATTCCAGAACACCGCATCCATCCCTGTTGCTGTGGCCACGGCACCGCCACCTGAAAGATAGCGGGCACCTGGAACAATCAACAACTGGGTAGACGAAGATGTCCCCATCCTGGAATTCTGTCCGAAGACCAGAGAACTAAGAACAAGAACTACCAGAGTCGCTATAAATTGTTTTTTCATTTTTATCTCCATTATAGTTTGTCATTAATAGTACTTGAGCACTTGTGTTTCCTGAACAAGTGCAAATTTTAAGATCTTCTCTTCACCGCCAGATGTGACGCGAACAATATAGAGTCCGCTGGCAACCGGGTAACCATATTGGTTATTCAGATCCCATGTTGCAAACTGACTTGCGTCGTTCTTGTCAAGCCGGCATACATAGGTACCGCCCATTGTATAGATATCAATGGTGGCTTCCTGTGGAAGATGATTGAAAGATACATATTTAGCCTTACGGCTGGTTTCCAGCTCATGGAAACCGTAGTAGGGGTTCGGATATACATTCACACCGCTAACATCATTGGATGCTGTAGTGGACATCGCCTGAGTACTGAATGTGAACTTATCAACACCAGTCTGGATCGGGTTGGCATAATTAAATACTACTTCATCACCAGTAACAAAATCAGCATCCCACCAGACAGCATTCCATGTTAGGTAGTTTAAGTTACTATTCGCATCCTCTGAATCAAAGGCGGCCAATGTTTCTTCATAGGGTCTTAGAACAAACTCCGTATACATTCTATTGTACGGATTGAACGCATGATATTCAGGGACACCATCACCATTACCATCATAAAGACCATCATACCCCGCAGCAGAAGCTTGTATACGATCATAGATTATGATACTAATTTGAACCGGATCACCTCCACCATCAGGCTCTAAATCATAGACCTTGAATGGAACAGTAATTAAAAATGGAGCACTAGTACCAGGAGCTTCTGGAGAAGGATGGTTTGCAAGGTCTCCACCCCTTGCACCCCAGATCCATACCTGAGAGCCACCTGAAGCAACCGGGATAAAACCGGTTGTCGCATCAGGCTCACCTAAGACACCATCATAAACAAGAAGAACATCTCTCTGTAAATGATCCACATCAGCAAAACCGGTTCCCCAGATAGCTGGATCAACTGCCATAGCTGTTAGCGCCCAGCCGTTCTGAGCATAAGAATCAATATCATAATCTCCATCAGCGTTTGAATAATCATGGTCAAATGCATCACTTGGCGCAGCATAGCCACCGGAAACATTCACCTGAAAACCTTCTACGGTCACGGCCGCAGCATTGTTGTAGTGCAGGGCGGACATACCTTCCGCTGATCCACCATCAAAAATGTCCACACCGCCAACAAAGGTCTGCTTCTCCAGCAAATATGTTGAGCCCTTCATCAGGTTCCAATGTTTTTCTGTTTGGATATAGTAGGACAATGAATCCACAACAGCTGTTCCGGTTGCATTTACCCGTGATGATAATACATTACCGTCACAATCTTCACCGATGCCATAGGCCACACAGGTTTCACACATCCCGCCACCGCCTTCTTCTGTCGGGGCACACCACCACTGGGCCCAGCCATCATCAAAGATGGTCCAAGCTATATTTATGGGGGTGTTGGGAAAATCAGCAGGCGTATTAATGTTCACATACACAACTTCACCACCAGCAAAAAATCCATAAACAACCGCTGAACTGTCACCCAACATAACTTCATTGCCAGATACCATCGCCATGACACCATCATCAGCTTCATAGGCTTCATTGATCACGGTTCCTTCTGGAAAGGTTAGGTGGACACCACCCGCATAATTATAATCAGGAGAGACCACATCAATCTGCAGTACAACATCAATGGTTCCTACATCATAGGATGTTTCAGCCGCGCCTGTAATATCTGAACCCGACATGTCATTGACCTTACCGGCACCCCCAACCGCTGTCCAGCTTCCATCAAGGCCTAAAGAATAAGCCTGCTCAGAGAAATTTACTTCATAACTGTCACCCGTCAGATCAGACGGATTGACAACTGTTACTTCAACAGCCGCATTTGCGGTCCCCGTATGGGTAACCGTCACGGCTTCACCATGACTGCTGGGTGTGGTAACTCCAGGATTCGCATCATGGGGTACAACCGTTACTCTTACATCGGCAGACTCCAGGGTCTTAAAAGGACTGCCTTCATTATCTGCTAAGAAACTATATGCGGTCACAGCAAAATGATAGCCAACACCATTAGACATGGGCCGACCACGAATTTCATCATAATCCGTTTCGTAATAACGCTGGACACCACTGTTGGTACCTGTCTGTTTCGCAACTTCAACAACCAGACCGGTCAGGGGATCCACTGCCGGGTCCAGAATGTTCTGGATCACATTTATCTTATCAAAGGTGGCGACCTTGACACCTTCTGACAGCGGAGAACCGGCACCAGGTAATTGATAGACATTATAGCCTTCAAACTCGAACCCGGCGCTTACAGTTTCTTCCGTGGAAGATACAGCACTACTGCTAGAGCCCCAATCCAAGGCGATCATGCCATCCATCTCTATAGCCGTAACAGATGGGGATGTGGGAGCACTGGGCAGATTAAATTTATTATCGTAGGCAAACTGTGCATATGAATCTACAAATTTGGCTACAGATACAGATGAAACAGCGTCCAGACCAATACCGGCCGCAAGAGCGAAGACTACATTAGCAGTATCACCCAGATTCATGACAAATGGACCGCTCGCCATCACCAGGCGTCGATCACCAGGAGGCAATTGAACACCATCGACCCACCCACTACCGGTAACAGGGTCACCGGAAAGGGCAAAATTTGTTATTTCACCGGTGGAGAGATCCGTCCAGGGAATCTGTACAGGATACTCAGGCCGGGGTAGAAAACCTTCCATAAGATTAAAGAACTGCAACGAACCATTATAGGAAGAAAGGTCCGGGTCGCTAATGGATGAACCGGCACCAAAATAGGTAAAGGATGTCATTCCCAGCGTATCCCCGGCTGCAGTGACCGGACCCTGGAGAAAGTCATACCCGCCTGCAGGACAGGGCAGATTATAGATACCATTGAACACACCGTCCAGACGATTTCCATTGTAGACATAGCCGAAGGAGAGATCTATATCACAACCAACATAGTCATCCGTATAGGTCCCAAGATCTGGATCAGACCATTGTGTAAAATAAACGGTGTCCAGGGTGGCGGGGGATGTACCAAAACTGCTACCATCAACCAGGCCGGTATAGATTAACCGAGCACGCTTGAAATGGATATTACCCAAAGGATCACTGGCGCCAAAGGCATAGGCCCACATGGTCACCTGAAGCTCTACACCAACAGGGTCGGCACCATATAATTGTGGAGATGTGTTAGATGTTTTAGGGCTTCCATCATCATCAAGCACAGCGGTCCCATCATCAGTAACTATTTCTGGAACATCATTGGAAATTGTCCACAGGGTCTGATCTGCGCCCGGATATCCGGGGATATCGGTCGCAGGATTATAGGATCCGTTACCATCAACATCATCATAGGGTGCTCCCCATGCTGCCGGCCAATTTTCCCAGTCATGTGCATACTGGGCCCGTACGGATGCTTCATCACAATCATCACCGGCATTAAAACAATAATTTGTAGCATCTTTGCTCAAATCACCAGTTGCATAGTCTCTGCGTACTCTCCAGACATGGGTCGTGGTAGGATCAGTGGATCCCGCTACCGTTCCATCGGCGTTGTATATAACGCGGCCGGCTTTCGTTCCATGATAATAGGTAGAACCGC
>DTUG01000187.1 GCA_012964275.1 Fidelibacterota bacterium
GTTTTGGCACCTACAAAGTTCAGATTCGTGATCTGGCTGATCTTGGACAGACAGTTGGTATTGTACATGATATTCGGATTAATCCTTATGCATATCACTTATATGATAATTTTCCAAATCCTTTCAATCCAGAAACACAGATTCGGTTTGAGATTGGGGCACAAGAGAATGTCCAGATCCTGATCTATGATATTGTAGGTCGACAGGTTCGGTATCTGGTGAATGAGCAATATTCTCCCGGTTTCCATGTTGTGAATTGGGACGGCACCAATGAAAGTGGAAAGCCAGTTTCATCAGGAACGTATATCTATCTTCTAAAAGCGGGAGATTATATGGCCGATAAAAAAATGCTCTTTGTTAAATAATAGCTAAATAAAAGAGGTGGATGGCAACTGCCATCCACCTCATCTTATATTGTATTTAAAGCATCCGTTCCTTATTAGTTTCGTTGTCCTTGGCCTATCCTGCAGTCGTTGGGAGTACCAGGATCCGTCCAACCCCGTGGATCTCCAATCTCCTGAGACATATTTATCGTTCGCTGCTACAGATACGATTTATGCTGGGTTGGATTCCCTTGGGAATCCTGTCTATGCTATTGGGAATGATCCAGACTCGGGAATGGTTTGGGATACATTATTCCAGGCATTTACTACTATTACGACTAGCAAACAGACCCTGCATTGGTGGGGGGAAGATGTAGATGGCACAGTAGAGGGTTACTATTACAAATGGAATACGGATCTGAATTGGACTTACACAACTCTGGAGAGCGGGACCTTTTTTGTCCCCATCCGGTCAGAACTGGACATATTTGAATTTGAAGTGAAAGCAGTGGATAATGACCAACTTGAAGATTTATCGGCCGCGAAAATCGTCCTTCCAATCACCAATTCGGCACCTACAATCAATTTTCGTTATCTTTCTAATCCATTGATTGCTGATATTAATGGAGACACGAGCTTCACCTTTCCTACCCGCACTTTCAACTGGGATCTATATGATCAGGATGGCAATGAGACCATCACCGATATCTTTTATGCCCTGGATGATACCTGTGAATCCTGCTGGATCAGGATGGAAGGTGATTTATCTGGTATTACCCTGACCAATTTGGAGCAGGGCAATCATAAATTCTACTTGAAGTGCCGTGATATTGCCGGTGCTGGAAGTGAGTTGATACAATTTCCGGATTCGTCACGTCCATCAGATGCCCAGGTCTGGAAGGTCCTGCCGATCCAGGGTGATGTGCTTATTGTAGACGATTTTCCATTAGATGCAGAGAATAATGCTTTAGATTGGTATACGACAATTTTCGATACTATAGTTGGGTCAAACGGGTATTCTGTATGGGAAATCGGGGATGAATTACCTTATTCATCAACGGATGTCACTGCCAATTTGAATTATTTCAAACACGTGGTTTGGTTCTGTGCCTATAACAATACGGCAGCAGCTAATGATACTTATAACGGTGCCGAAGCAAGCTTAGTGAATTTTGTTATGGGTGGTGGAAATCTTTTTATCAATCCCATTGATTATGAGGATACAACCTTTACCTGGTTTCCTATGGATACAATGATGACAATAAACAGATCCGGACTGCTCTGGAGCGGGAAGGAGATAATATCTCCTATAGATTCAACATTAGACCTTGAAGTGTCGCATCTTATTTCTGTACGGGTAAAAGGATTTGTACCTGATTCGACTCAATTCGCTGTAAATAAAGAGATCTATCATATGCCAGATCCCGTTGATGTTTGGGATGAATGGGATGGTAATCCAACTGTATGCAGTCTTGGTCAATTTCAGGTTTCCCCGACAACGTATTCAGGCAAGGTCGTTATCATGACTCTGCCTCTTCATGACGGTTATCAGCCTAAACTGGATGGGAATGGTTCTTCGAGTAAGCTATTTCATTATTTATTCGAGGAGGAATTCATCGAATGAATTGGTCTCCCATGGTCCTTCTACTGCCGCTGTTTCTATTGGGGGAAGATACAGGCTCAATTTACGGTACGGTAAAAGATGCTAAATCGAACGAACTTTTGCCCGGAGTAAATGTGATCATAAAAGGTACCTATTATGGTGCGTCTGCTGATACGGATGGGAATTATAACATTATGGGTATCAAGCCAGGAAATTATGATATGGAAGTATCGATGATTGGATATAAGGTCATATTAAAGACAGGAATCATTGTTGAACCCGGAATGATGATAGACCTTGATTTTGAAATGGAAGAAACCGTTCTGAGTTTTGGTGAAGATGTGGTTGTGATCGGGAAAACACCACTTTTCGATGTAGATGAGACATCATCCATGGTCCGTGTGAGGTCAGAAGATATTGAAAACATGGTTGTCTCCAGCGTGGAGGATATATTGTCTGAGCAGATTGGAGTTACAACACAGGACAATGAAATTCACATCCGCGGCGGAAGGATCGATGAAAGCCTATTTATCGTGGATGGTTTTACTGTAAAGGATCCTCTTTCAGGATATTCTGGTAACCTGTTTATCAATGCGGATGCGATTGAGGAATTGGAGATTGTAACGGGAGGTTACAATGCTGAATATGGACAAGCCATGTCTGGAGTTGTCAATATTAAACTGAAGGAAGGGCGGGATCGTTATGAAGGGTCACTCAAATTTTCCAGTGACCGTTTTATTTCAAATAATTTCGATTCGGATCGATTAGAATTTAATTTCGGTGGGCCAGATCTATTTCTTCAAACCATTCCCAGCGCTCTTGGTATAACGCTGCCGGGCAGATTTTCTTTTTTTCTAAGCGGGTACAGCAATACGTATGACGGCAACCTCCCCGTAGCTAATTCTTTATATCCGCACAGGTTTTGGCAGCCAGGGTTTCTTTCCAACCAACAGGCAGATAACCTGATGTCATCTTTGGGTAAACGGGAAAATAATGATTGGCATATGTTATATAAATTGACCTGGGACTGGACTGCAAGGAAGAAACTTTCCCTGGCCTATGATATTTCAATGAATATCAACCAAGGTTATTTTATGCCCCGAGCTTTCTCGTCTACCTATTTCCCTTACAGGTATATGTATATCCTTGATAATTACAATACTATTTCCCGGGATACCCGTTTATTTAATTTAAACTGGACACACACTCTGTCGACTCAATCATTCTATGAATTAACTATGGGTAGGTTTATAACCATGGAGCACAGTGCTGTCCAAGACCTGACCTGGGATCAATATCAGGAACGTCTTGATCTAGAACCAATCAACTATAACCTGAATGATATTGATCGAGATGGAAATATTCAGATCACCTATGGGGATGAATTTTATGATACTGGGTTTTCCCCGGAATGGTATGATCTTGCCAGTGACAACTCAAGAATTGATTTGGACTGGACATATCACACAAAAACCCGCCATAAAATCAAAACTGGTTTCGAGCATACAACTACAGATATTCAGGTACTGGATATAGATGAACCCTGGAGCGGCACATCAGGATTTGGCGCCAATTATGACAGTTATGATGCCCGTACCTATTTTGGGGCATTTTTCCTCCAGGACCGTATTATCTTCGAGGGCATGACCTTGAATCTTGGCATTCGGACAGATTACTGGATTCCCGGTAAATATGTGGAAGATGCCATAGCGGACTCTAACAGTGTCATCATCACTGACAAAGCACGTGATAAGTATATGGCGGAGACATTTTCTTTTCCTTGGTTTGGGGATAAATATCGGATGAAGGCAAGGCTAAGCCCACGCTTCGGTATTTCCCACCCGGTCACAGAAAATGACGTATTGTATTTCTATTACGGCCATTTTTCCCAATTACCTACTTTTCAGTATGTCTATGCCAAGATCAATTCCAAAGCCCAATCGACATACCAGGTTTTTGGCAATCCAAACTTGAATCCAAAAACCACAGTCCAGTATGAACTGGGAATCAAGCATCGTTTTAGCGAAGACCAGGTGCTGGAAATGAAAGCGTATTGGAAGGATATGTTTGATTATGAAACATCACAGACGATCCGTCCTTCCAATCCAAAATATGCGCACCTGATGTTCAATATGTATTTCAATGCGGATTATGCTCGAGCCCGTGGAATAGAAATTACTTTAAAGAGCCGAATGTTTACGAACTGGTATACCGATTTGAATTTCAATTATAGTATTGTCACAGGTAAGTCATCGTCGCCTTTAGATAATCTTTTAGTCCAAGCTGGGCAATTATCAGAAAAGCCACTGGGAGAAAATTTTATGAGTTGGGATCACCCCCTTCATCTTTTTACCAATCTATCCTATAAGCACCCGCAAAACTGGGGAATATCAACACGGTTGGAATATGAATCGGGTCGGCGCTATACACGCTCAATAATCGATACATTGATAATGGTGAATGATCAGCAATATTATGAAGGGCCTCGGGAGGATGATAAACCTTATTATTATTTAAGTGATGTTCCTACAAAGAATATTAATCTGAAGTTTTATAAAACCTTTAATCTGAACCGTGTTGGAATAAAGTTTTACCTTGAAGCAGAAAACCTGTTGGATGAACGAACACCTCGGAGGATAAATCCATATACCGGGAAAGGCTATGACCCTGGTGAGATCATTGGTTACCATTTGGCAAACAGCCCGGATCCTAACTCCGATCCATCTCGTTTCCGAAAACCGCGATCAGTAGAACTAGGGTTCCAGGTTAATTTCTAATGAAAAGAAAAATACCCATTATTGCATTTATTACCGTTTTTGTCGGTATAGGTTTGAGTCAAAACATCTTTCCAATTTTGGGCGGTCAGCGGGTTGGTACATCAGTTTTCAGTTTCTTGAATATTGGGGTCAGTGCCCGTGCAGTTGGAATGGGGGAAGCAGTTGTAGCCCTGAACCAGGATGCAACTTCCGTATATTACAATCCTGCCACCATTGCCCAGTTTGAAAAAATGGAGCTATCCACCACACAGATACAATGGCCGGCGGATATTAATTATGACTATTTCAGTATTTCTGGTCATTTAATAGGGAGACATTATTTGGGGATGAGCGCCGGTATACTACATATGGCACCTATGATGGAAACAACGGAATATATGCCTGATGGTACTGGGAATTATTTTACGTTTCAGGATCGATTTATTGCTCTGACTTATGGTGCCAAAATGACCGATCGATTCAGTTTTGGCATTACCCTAAAACATGTATCGGAGAATCTGGCCGACTATGGTATGAGCACTATCCTCATGGATATGGGTACGTTTTATTGGACTGGCTTCAAGTCCCTGCGTTTTTGTGCAGCTTTGACACATTTTGGGAGCCAAACGGGTCCGGACGGCTCCTATGATAAGCGGATTCTTGATCAGGGATCTGGTGAAGAGATTACTGAACCCACAGAGTATGAAATTTTTTCACCTCCAACCATGTTCCGTGTAGGTGCTGCGATTGACCCTGTAACAACAACTAATCATCATGTGGTGGTTGCGATGCAGTTAAACCATCCGGTCGATAATGCAGAGTATATTGTTACTGGATTTGAGTATTCATATATGAGACTTCTTTATTTTAGATCAGGATTAAAAATCAATAAGAGAGGAGAAGGTCTTACATTTGGGCTTGGCTTTAATGTGCCTGTAGGATCTGTTATCATTCGAACAGATTATGGATATGCTGATTTTCAACATTTATCTGACCCAAAGCGATTCAGCATAGGGGTAACCTTTAGGTAATGCTTTCACGAGTTATATATTTTCTATTATGGGTTATGCTCTTTCAGGCTTGTATGGAACGCTTTATTATTCCAAATGATTTGAATACCGGTCCGGAACCAGATTTCGGTGCAGGGGACACTACTTACCTGTTACTGAATCCTGTCTGGAACGAATCGTATGGTTTACAATCCCCTGTTGAAATATCAGTTGCTCAGGATGGACGGATCTTTGTGGCTGATCCAGGGCTCCATTCCATTCTTGTCTTTGATCAGGATGGTGATCGACCCGGCGGATTTGATGGTTTGCTGAATCTGACTGGCGAAACTGCTGAACCTCTGGCTCCAATTGACATGGATATAGATAATAAAATGAACGTCTTTTTCATTGTTGGTACCCAGCAGATATACAGGTGGAACCAATATTGGAACACAGTGGGGATCAGCAAAACGTCTATCAGCGGTTCTTTTACTCATTTACAGACTGGTGTAATTCAAGATGCTGATGCCAGTACAAATATTTGGCTGGAATTATTAAATGATACCGAATGGGAATTATCTGATGTGATCATGTCAGATAATCAAACCATAATCGATTCTCTATTGGAGCCCCACATTTTTTATGATGGCCGGCATGAAAAAAATCACTATCTGGATCCTTTTTACGATCCTGACTCCAGCCGCTTTACGGGGCTTACTGCTCCCGCTGGCGAAGAAAATATGATCTTTACTACAGATGACTATGGCGGTGACCAGAATCAACATCGGGTGGTCCAGATCAATTTTCAGCGTTCGCTTTTGCTGGAACTTGAAACCGGGGATATGGTATGGGCCTTTACAGGGATATTTGGCGCTACGGTTAAAGGCTATGGCACAGGTGCAGGATCAGTCAATCAGCCGCTGAGTCTGGATGTGGATTATCAGGGTAATTTGTATTATACACAAGCGGGAGACTATTTCCCTGTACATATGATAGTTCCGAACCTGTCCGGTGATTTTGCCGTCTATACGTCCGGTTTTCAGCCGGGCCTTCATGATATTATGATAGCTGAATGGTATGTCTCGCCGCAGGACGTGGCCGTAGACATGAACCGGAATGTATATGTAGCAAATTCGGGAGACCAGGAGATACTTGTCTTTGAAAGTAATGGACGGTTTTTCAAAAAAGCAGGTATTGAAGAGTTTCTTATCGATACAACGGTTAATATCTGGTCTGTTGTTGATACCACATCGGTTGATACAATCCTTACCCTTCCAGACTCATCTCAGATTGATACTACATTCCAGTTACTGGTATATGACAGTGTTGCTGTAGACACCTTTGTTGCCGTTGAAGTTAAGGGTTTATTAGCTTCACCCTCAGCTGTGAGTGTGGATAACCGTGGTATTATTTATGTATGTGATCCCGATCAGAGTAGCATTTTTCGATTTTCTCTTTCAAACACATTGGATGATGATATTCAGTTGGATGATTAATTTAGTTCAATGTTCTGCAATTGGTTTATTGGTGATAGTTTCGCTGTTGCAGGCACAGACTCCGGAAATATCCTATATAAGATATTTCCCTACTGAGAAGGATTTTATTGCAAATGTTCCAATGCAAGCTACCCAACGAAGAGGCTATGACCATCTAGCTGTTTATTATGATGAAAGAAACCTGCCAGTCAAGGCTGAACACTATACGGCCAACGGAGTTCTGTCTAAAAAGGAGGCTATGGAATATGATGATGAAAATAAACTAATCCGCAAAGGAGATGTGAATGAAAAAGGCGACTATATAGAATTGATCGTGTTTGGGGAGCAGGAACCCTGGAGCCAGGAGTACCAAAAATGGCGCTTCCCGGAGAACCAGCCCATGACCTTCACTGATCAGCGGTCTACCTTCACAATCCCCCGGGGAGAACTGGTAACCAAGATCGTTTTTGAGACTGTGGATGGGGTCAAATACGGCCAGATCGAACTGGACTATGATTATCTAAATTACCTGGCTGAAGAACGCTGGCGGGACCTGCCGTCCGGTCGTGTTATCCGCCGTTTTAAGTACAAAGTGGATATTATGGCTGATATGACTCAGATCTGGGAGTTTGGGATGCAAGGCGAACTGATCTCCAACGTGGCTATTAATAAGGCGCCAGCGGATGAGTTGTATAAAACGCCGCCGCCCCGTACCGGAAATGTTTTGGATGAGGCCGAGATTCTGGAACGGGAGATAAGGGAGAAACGGGTCCTGATTCCCCATGATGGTATGATTCCCCGAACTGTTCTGGATGAAATGATTCTGGTTTCCGGAGAAAGGCTCTTGGTGGATTATATTGCCATGAACATAAATGGAATACAGTTTCGGCTGGAAGGTGAAAAAGAATTGCTAACTATCCCGAACAAAAGGGTCCGGTCTTTGACCTCCCGAATGGGTGATGTAATTTATCCTAAGGCGATAGGCACTCAGATACCTTAATGAAATTCAGATACTGGATTTTCTTTTTTTTAATCAACTTGGCAGCAGGGCAAACCTATCCGCCGCCCACTGATCTTATTTCCATTCCTACAGCGGGTACACTGATGCGCGGCAGTTTTGCACTGGGTATGCGTATCCAGGATGGTGGAGGCATGATATTGGGACTCCGGGTTGGAATTACAGATCGGTTTCAATTTGGG
>DTUG01000188.1 GCA_012964275.1 Fidelibacterota bacterium
AATGAATTAAAACCAATTCAAAGGGCAAAATAAAACCTTATAAAAATAAAACCCCTGTGAATCAAATCAAGCCCCACCAAGTAGCGGGGTTTTTTTTGTGGGATAATGGGTAGATTTGGATATGATACAATGGAGACGATATTATGAAAGTTGATTATAAAAGTATGTTTCTTGGAGTTGCTTTAGGAGTAGTTGGTGTTTTTGCCGTCCTATTTCTACTTGGTAATGTCAAAACAGAATTTTCTGTTAAAACAGGTGAACATGCGAAAGATATGAATAAAGAAATCAATGTTAGAATAGAAAAAACTGTTGAAGATGGAAAAGAGTTTACGAATGTGGTTATTAATGGTAGGGGCTCTGTTACCAAAGAAGAACTTGATAAAGAACTGGAGAGACTTTTCAAGGAGCACGGTATCGATAAAAATGATTCAAATATCAACATTGAAATGGAAATAAATAGTTAATCATCTTTTTCCAAGGATCCATCAAGCCCCGGGCAACCGGGGTTTTTTGTTTGTGGGGGTGGTTCTTCCAATAACGAGTTTTTTTAATCTGGTTTATTGACCATCCGCGGATTTCCCTGCACGAAAAACGTTTTTTCCTTCGAACAGTTTCGTGCCATTGATGTAGCTGTAGTATTTTCGACATTCGCAGGAGAGGTACTCAACATCGATCGGCTGAAAGGCCCGCTTGGCTTCGGGCCAGTATTCCCTTTGCAGCGCAATCATGCGGTCGCACGTCTGCTGGTGGCTATCAAGGCCAAGGTACTTCTGGAGTCGGTCAAGGAAAGCAACAGCACCAATGCCCGTGGGAACATGGCTTTCCGGGTTGATTACGTCCGGGCGAAACCAGGCTAAGTCGATGATGGCCATAAAAATCGGGAAGTCGTTTTGCATACCAAAGAGCGCGTTCACTGCGTGCGTCGCCCGGATCACATCACCATCAGCCCCGGTGATGGTCCGGGTCAGTGAGCCCGTGATTTTCCCGAATAGTGTGGTGGCTGCATCGAATCGTGAATAGAACACACCTTCCCAACACACCGGTTCCACGGGGTAAGCCGTAACATTGCACCAGGGTTGACTTGGTAGGGTCTCGAGGGTCCGACGCAACCGCTCGGGTTCGGCCAGGATGCTGTGTGATAGCACATCCAGGGTGGTTTGTCGGTTGCACCAACGTGCGAAGAAGAGGGCATGAATTAAGGCGGGCAGGTCGTCCGCCAAGTGCTTCGCAAAACGTAGGATTGCTTTGCTGCCACGGTCGTCTTCTCGGAATACGTTCAGGAAGCGTCCCCGTTGCAAGATCGGGTCATCTGTCCACGGAGCCGGAGCTCCGCTCTCTCGAAGGGACCGAATCTGTTCGCGCTCGCGACAAAAATCGAAAAAAGCAGCCACCGGGTCGTCCAGTACTAATCCATCGAGTGCCGCAGCATAGGGGTTGTGAGACTCACTCATTTGGGTGCTCCTTGCCGTTTTCATCTTTATTTATTCTCGATTTCTTTACCATATTAATCTCAACATAAATTTATAAAGTATATGTCATCATTTTAATATCTGCAATCCATTAAACTTTATAAAGATAAATCGGCACTCAATCGCCATCCAGCTATTATTAAATAGAATAGCTTAAGTTGAGCTTATAACCCAAATGGTGGATTGAGTATGTATTTTGTTTGTGGGATGATGGGTAAATTAATCCAACTTATGATATGAGAAAATTTTATCACATCCTGTTTTTTTCTGTATTGCTGATAAACCTGGGCTACGGCCAGTGCCAGGGCGATACCAATCTCGATAATACCATTGACGAAGAAGACATTTTAATTGTTGTTATTCATATATTGGGTATGGATGCTGTGGAAGGTGCCGGTTTTACGAATGGCGACGTTGACGGCAACGGCACCATCAATGTATTTGACCTGGTGGCCATCGTTGATATCTCACTGTCCCCAGAAATTGGCTGTGATCAATTTTTACCCATAGATCTCAGTTTAGACTGGCAGGTCCAGGAAGACCTATCCTACTTTGATTCAGAAGCCTTGGAAAACATCGTCAATGATGAAATTGCATCCTTCCAATACATCCGGGGGTTCATTGTTATTCATCGCGGGGAAATTGTATCTGAACATTACTACAATGGCAGTTCAATGGGGCAGGTCTTCAATATTTGGTCCGTAACCAAGAGTTACATATCAACCCTGGTTGGCCAGGCCATTGATCAAGGGTTTATCTCCACCAAGTTCGTCACCCTGGACAGCATATTTTATCAAAATAATTATACAACACAGGTCACACTGGAACATTTGCTCACTATGACATCGGGCTGGCCTGATCATGTTGGATACATGTACACAGACAATATTTTAGATATTCTATTAAATACAAATTTAATTTTTGAGCCGGGAACTCAGTTTCAATACAATAATGCCGTTTGTCACTTAAACAGTTATGTGATCAAGGAAATGACCAGCATGAGCCCGAAAAATTATGCTATGGAAAATTTATTTCCCCAGCTTGGCCTTGGTAACCCCTACTGGGGTGTGGATGCTGACGGTATTAATAATGGGTCCTATGACCTGAAATTAACTTTAAGGGGCATGGTCAAATTAGGGCAACTGTACCTGCAGGATGGATACTCCGGTGATGACCAGATACTTTCATCAGAATGGGTTGCCGCAGCCACTTCGCCGCAATTCAATTACTTTTACGCATATTTGTGGTGGCTTCCCGGAGTTGGATATTTAGCGGTTGGATACGGTGGGCAATATATTGTTGTGGTACCGGAGCTGGACCTCGTGATCGGGATACATTCAGCAACGCAGAGCAGTGGCGATTATCAAGATCAATTTCTTGATATTATCTATGGTCAGGTGGTTCCCATGTTTGACCTAAATGGAT
Source organism: Fidelibacterota bacterium (assembly GCA_012964275.1). Lineage (GTDB taxonomy): Bacteria > Fidelibacterota > Marinisomatia > Marinisomatales > UBA1611 > UBA1611. Next base: position 2,895 of record DTUG01000188.1, read on the forward strand.
CAATCAATGACTTTGAAGTCAATTTTGAATATATAACCAGTACAATAAAATAACTTTCTGAAGGATCTTGTTGTATTATTCCATACTTTGTCATTGTTTTGCTTTTCGCAATGACTTGCTTCCGGGCACTGCTATCCAATGAAAGAAAGCTTAGGCCGACCATTTTTTTTACAGCAAAACCAATGTTTCATAATAAAGGAGAAAAATATGAAATACTCTATAATTCAATTGCTGTTTTTACTGCTGTTTGTCATCTCTTGCGATCCGCCAGTGGTGCGCCAGTTGCCTAAAGAATACATTGCCACAGTCCGCCCTGTGACAGATATCTACCATGGTGTGGAGATTATCGATCATTACCGATATATGGAAGATATAGATGCACAGGAGGTGCAAGACTGGATTCGTTCTCAGGCTTCCTATGCAGCGGATATATTAAATGGCCTTGAACATAAAGACACCTTTTATAATCGCCTGGAAGAAGTAGATCAGGGCAAACCTTTTAGAATCTACGCACTAAGGCGGATGATGGATGGTGGGGTATTTTACATCAAAAGAAAAAGTGATGAAAACCAGGGAAAATTATATTTCCGGGATAGCTGGTCTGAATCGGAAAAACTGTTGCTGGATCCGGAAGCAATGTCTGCTGGGTCGGAGCAGCACTACTCACTTGAATTCTACAAACCATCGCCGGAAGGCCGTTATGTGGTGTATGGTTTGGCTATGGGTGGTTCCGAGGAAACCGTAGTACATGTTCTTGATATGCAAACCGGTCAGGAAACAGGGGATATCATTGACCGTATTGAGACCGCTTATAATGTTCCCCAGTGGTTGAACGAAGATGGTTTTTTCTATTGCCGGCGACAGCTGCTGGCGCCCGGTACGTCGGAAACGGAGATTTACAAAAATACGGTCACCCGCTATCATCGTTTGGGCGATGATCCCACTAAGGACAGGGTGGTTTTCGGTCGTGGCCTTTCTTCCAGTGCGACTATGCTGGATGTTGATTTTCCCAGTATAAATATGGCTGAACCCAGTGACTATATCATTGGTAAGATCAAACATGGTGACTCTGGTGAGCTTACACTTTATGCGGTGGACCGGGAAAGGATCTTTGATAAAGATGTGCCTTGGAAAATGGTCTGTGACGTACCGGATTCAGTGGTGTCCTATACGTGGTTTGATGATTATATCTATCTTTTCACCGCCCGTAACGCGCCCCGCTACAAAGTGGTTCGTACGTCACTTAAACAACCGAGTTTTATGAATGCCGAAGTTGTGTTTCCGCCTTCCGAACTAGTGTATCGTTATGCTAGCAGATCAAAAGACAGGCTGTATTTTTCTATGCTAGACGGTGGTTACAACCGCTTGATTGAATATGATCCGAGGACCGGGAATACCCAACAGTTGCCCCTGCCCAAGAATGAATCCACATACATATTTTCATCCAGCCAACATCTGGCGGACATTTATATCACTTCCAATTCCTGGACCCGGGCCGGGAAAAAATATGTGTATGATCACCGTACCGATAATCTGAAGGATTTAAACTTGGAACCGGCAGGTAAATTTGATAACCCCGGTTGGCTGGTGTCCGAAAGAATTATGGTCAAAAGTCACGATGGTGTGAAAGTGCCTTTATCACTGATTTACCGCAAGGGCCTCAAGCGCGACGGGAAAAACCCTACCCTGTTATCCGGATATGGCTCTTATGGCTCCGTTAGCGGTGTAGGCTACTATACATCCCGGTTGCCCTGGCTAGAGAAAGGCGGCATTTTTGCTATTGCCCACGTTCGCGGCGGTGGTGAGTATGGCAAGCAGTGGCACCTTGCTGGACGGATGCTCAATAAACCCAATACCTGGAAAGATTTCATATCCTGTGGTGAATATCTTATCCAGGAAAAATATACTTCGCAGGCTTATCTGGCAGGTCAGGGAGGCAGTGCCGGCGGCATCACCATCGGTCGGGCAATTACGGAACGGCCCGATCTGTTTCAGGCGGCCATCATTAATGTTGGTGACCTGGACATGCTTCGCATAGAAACAACCACCAATGGTGTACCTAATATCAAGGAATTTGGGACAGTGCAGGACTTGGATGGTTTTAAAGGCCTACTCGCCATGAGCTCTCTTCACCATGTACAGGACAGCGTAGATTATCCGGCTGTACTATTAACCCATGGAATCAATGATCCCCGAGTTGCTCCTTGGACCTCAGCAAAAATGACCGCACGACTCCAGGCCGCCACTTCCGGAACAAGGCCGATTTTATTGCGGGTCGACTTCGACGCCGGTCATGGTATCGGCTCTACCAAGAACCAGCGTTTCAATGAGTTGGCGGATAAGATGGCATTCCTAATGTGGCAGTTTGGCTTATAAACTATCATGATTATTGGCTCAGTAATAGATAACGGCTAGAACCATGGACATGTTTTCAGAACTGGTGGTGAATGTACTGGCTTCAGCCATCCTGCTGGGCTTTGGCTACCTTTACGGCCAGTACCGTGAACGGCGCCTGCACCTGGGCAAGAACTTAGAAGAATACGAATTCTATCCTTTTGAGCTGGATGAAAAGAAGAACCTGTTCTTTGATATGGAGATGTTCAATACGGGTGTCAGCCATTTTCTCCGCCAGCGGGATAATATTGCTGCCTGGCAGCTGATACTGATTTCTCGATGCCATGATCAAAACGGATATGGTCTTGGATGAGAATATTCTGATTAAGGATGAACATGAAAAAGCGCTCGCAGGCAAGCGCCACTTCCGGGATTTTTCTTCCGGGTAACACACCTAAGCGTTTACCCGGTTGAACCTGCAGCTAAGCCTCTTATTCCAACGGACCGTAGAATTTTAGTGTAAATTTTTAATGATGATTGCAGGGTGCAAAAACCACCTTTGGGTAGCCAGACTGTCCATTCACCTGTGCCTTCTACAATTCGCCATTTCCCAGGATCATTGGGAAACGGCTGTTTATGCCGGTGATATCTGGTCTTATGTTGTGCCGGAATCTGAGCTTCCAGTTGACTGGAGTAGCATCGGTTTTGATGATTCTTCATGGTTGACGGGCGAGGGCGGGTTTGGTTATGGCGATGGCGATGATGGTACTGAGATCACTCCTGCCGTTTCTGTTTATCTCCGCAGGATCTTCACAGTGGCAGACGCGGCCAGTCTTGTCAGTGCGATCCTCCACGCAGATTATGATGACGGGTTCGTTGCCTATCTAAATGGGACTGAGATCGGTCGCTCATCTAATTTAGGTGACCCTGGTGCATTTATCCCTTTTGATGAGACTACCAGTAGCAACCATGAAGCACAACTTTACCAGGGTGGGTACCCGGATGCTCACAGCCTGGACTCGGAGCAGTTGGAATCTATATTAACAGAAGGGGATAATGTGCTGGCTGTCCAGGCCCATAATGTGGGAACCAATTCATCCGATATGTCCAGTAATTTCTTCCTGTCTTTTGGGATCGATGATGGATCCACCTATTATGGACCAACACCGGAGTGGTTCCAAGCGCCCTTCACCTTTACCGAATCAAGTCTTCCTATTGTGATCATTGACACATTCGGCGAAGAGATTCATAGTGACCCCAGGATCACCGCCCATATGGGCATCATCGATAGCGGCTCTGGTATTAACCATATGAGCGATCCGTTCAACGGCTATGATGGCCAGATCAGTATTGAGGTCCGTGGGTCATCATCACAGATGTTTCCCAAAAAACAATATGCCCTTGAAACACAGGACGGTGATGGACAAAACTTGAATGTACCTATCCTTGGCATGCCCGCGGAGAATGACTGGATCCTTTATGCCCCATACAGCGATAAATCGCTCCTGCGAAATTATCTTGCTTATGAACTGGCCCGGGATATGGAGAAGTATGCCAGTCGGACCCGGTTTTGTGAATTGGTGATCAATGAGGATTATAAAGGGCTGTACATTTTTATGGAGAAGATCAAACGGGATAATAACCGGGTGGATATTGCCAAACTGGAGCCCGATGAAACGTCCGGTGATGATCTGACTGGCGGTTATATACTGAAAGTGGATAAATGGGATGGTGAGAATAACGATGGATGGTGGTCAAATTCACCGCTGGCCGGTTATGATGGTATATGGTATCAGTACCACTATCCAGAACCGGATGATATTGTAGATGCACAGCGCGAATACATCATGGATTACATCTCTGATTTCGAAGCACTTATGGCCAGCAGCACATATGACGACCCCGGTGCCGGTTATTATGGGCAGGTGAACCTGGGATCCTTTATTGACGTATCTCTCATGAGCGAAATCTCCAAGAACGTGGATGCTTACCGTCTCAGCGCCTATATGTACAAGGACAGGGACAGCACGGACGGCCGTCTAACCATGGGACCTATTTGGGATTATAACTTGGCCTTTGGCAACGCCGACTACTATGATGGCTGGAATACGGAAGGATGGCAGATGGATATTGAATTAGAAAATGATGGTTTTAAGATCCCATTCTGGTGGTACCGGATCTGGGATGATGAAACATTTATAATAGCATTTAATCAACGCTGGCAGCAGCTTCGGCAATCCATTTTTTCTGAAGACTACATCATGAGCCTGATCGATTCGGCCATAACCCGTATTGATGAAGCACAGGTACGTAATTTCCAGCGTTGGCCAGTCCTGGATGAGTATGTCTGGCCCAACGCCTATGTGGGCGGATCCTATGAGAATGAAATAGCCTATTTAAAAGAATGGATCAGCCAGCGGCTGGAGTGGATGGATGAGGAAACCCTGATGAAATCTAGGCCGCCGCAGCTGATTTTTGATTATCGTTTAGACCATGCTTTTCCCAACCCTTTTAACCCGGTAACAACGATAGGTTTTTCCATTCCCCGATCCGACTTGGTCAGCATCAATATTTATGATTTTCTGGGCAGGCAGGTTGAAGCCCTGTTCCATGATCAGATCAGCCCCGGACAGCACACCATTAGCTGGAACGGCAGTCATCAACCCAGTGGTACCTATCTTATTCAGCTACAAAGCGGTGAATTCTCCCAGGTAAGGAAGATCATGCTGGTAAAATAGACCATTCTTGATAGGATAATACAATGTGTTTAGCAATCAACACTCCGCTGCATTTACAGTTATTTATAGCATTTGAGTGCGCAGGGTTTCTATCTTTGACAGGAAAATAATAGATTTCCTTTATGAAAAAAGTTTTGTTTATAACCTTGGCATTAATCATTGGAATAACCTCTATGGCAATACTACAAGATAATCCCCAGCCCGCTGATTACGAGACTCTAGTTAATCTGTTCAGGGACTGGCGGG
>DTUG01000189.1 GCA_012964275.1 Fidelibacterota bacterium
TGCGGCACCAGAGAAGTGGAAAACAATTATTAGACAACCAATGTCATGAAAAGGTGTAATAACTAAATAGCCGTCAAACCCCGTGAAGTAGCGGGGTTTTTTGTTTGTGGGGGTGGTGGTAGTAGATTAAGGTTATGATTAAATGCATCAGTCTATTGCTGTTTTTATTTGGCTATGCTTTTTCTCAGATTGGGATGAATACATCCTACATACATGATTGGTCAACGCAATTGGTCTTTGTGGATGTAATGAGGCAGTCACGCAGCTGGCTGACACAGAATGCCGATTATAATTGGGAAACAGATGAGTGGGACACCAGCATTCCCATCCCCTTAGATTCACTGGGCTATCCACTTGAAATTCCTTATAATAATGGTACTGTCCCGCCGCAGGTTGTACATACTTTGATGACCCGAGAAATCAATGGTTATTATCCAGCCGGGGAATACACCATAATGTATGAAGGTACGGGTGTTATTTCAGTGGAATTTGACGCCGAAGATGCAATATTTACCGAAGCTGGAACTTATTCCGTAAGTGTAAACCCTGGTGATGGAGGTATTCATTTAACTATCCGCGAATCCGATGTAAATGATCCCGTGAGAAATATCCGTATGATTATGCCGGGATATGAATCCGTTTTTGAAACGGAACCATTTTATCCTGCCTTTCTGCAAAGGTTGGAAAGTTTTGAAGGTATTCGCATGCTTAATTTACAGAATATCAATATTACATCTGGCAATCAAACCCAATTCTGGAGTCAGCGAAAACCCCAGGATTATGTAACACAATGTCCTAACACTGGGATTGACTCAGGGAATATAGATGGAATGGCTTTTGAATGGTTGATTGAGTTGGCAAATACAACAGAGAAACCCCCCTGGTTCTGTATTCCTCACAAAGTGGACGATAATTATGTCATTCAGCTGGCCCGGCTCCTGCGTGATAATCTTGAACCCGAACTGAAAATCTATATCGAATACTCCAACGAGCTCTGGAACTGGACATACTGGGACCAAGTCCAGTACGTAGAGGAACAGGGTTTGGCTTTAGGATTGTCCGACGACCCCTATCTTGCCGGGTTATATTATCAGGCAAAACGCTCTGCTGAAATATTTCAGATTTTTGAAAATGAATTTGAAGATTTATCCAGGTTGGTACGGGTCATTTCCGGACAAGCAGGCAATCCTTGGGTTGCCCAAATGCTCCTTGAAGGGCTGAGTGAACCAACAATAAATCCATTGGGATTTAATGCGGATGCCTTGGCAATTGCACCTTATTTTGGCGGTGGCATCGCTGACTATATTGGTGATGAAGGATTAATTGAATCCATCACTATTGATGAAATATTAGACATAATCGAATTTGGTATACCAGGGCATGAATAGAGTTTTCGGAAGGAAGGCAGGCCAATAGACAAATCGAGAATATTGGATTGATTTACTTTGAATAATTCGATTCTGAAACAAAGATTATGATTTCATTCCTAATGTTAGTTGAGATATTAAAAAGATGCTTTTTGTATCTATTTCTTGATATAAAAACCTTTTCTCGTTATCCCAAACCTTGAAATGCGTTGTAAGTGAATATTGGATGTAAAATGATTTAAGTTTTTTTGGAAGATATATTCTATAACCAATTCTGGGGACTGAATATAATACAAGTATTGTTTGAGGATTTGGGATGTCATTGAATCGAAAGCCATTAAGACTTAATATTAATC
>DTUG01000190.1 GCA_012964275.1 Fidelibacterota bacterium
TGAACAATCAGGAGGTGGTGCCGGGACTATACATTTATCATGTGGAGAGCGATGGAAAAGAACACATTGGCAAGTTTGCGGTGATACGGTGATGTTCAGGATAATTATACCAGGAATATTGATGCTGGGTTTGGTTTTTGGTCAGTACCGGGATATTCCTGAAGTGGTTACAAAGGTGGCTACATCGGCGGCCAACTGGTTGAAGCTGGAGACATCAGCCCGGGCCATTGGTATGGGCGGTTCACACGTTGCATCCGGTCGGGGTGTAGCGGGTATTCCCTATAATCCTGCCAGTGTGGCTTTTGTGGAGAAAAGCGAGGCTTATTTTTCCATGGTTAATTATCTGGCGGGGATCCAGCATGGTGTTTTCAGTTACGGTCGGAAGATGGGTCCTTCCGACTATGTAGGGTTCCACCTGTTTTACCTGGATAGCGGCCCCATGGCAGTGACCAATGAATATTATCCGGATGGTACGGGGGAGGATTACCGGGTGGTATCCACGTCTTTCCGTGGCACCTATGCCCGCAGGCTGACGGACCGATTGAAGGTCGGCGGTTCCCTGAACTATATCCGGGACGTTATTTATGAAGCGGGGATGCAGACGGTGGCCTTTGATATTGGGTCTAACTTTGACACAGGTATATATGGTGTTGTATTGGGGATGAGCATTACCAATTTTGGTCCGGAGGTTCAGTATAATGGTGAGAGTCTTCATATTGCGGTTCCGGACACGATCGATGTGGATGAGCGGGTAAGTAAGATCACCACCACGTTTCCCCTGCCGTTGGTTTTCAGGCTGGGTATTGAGAATGAATTGGTAGGGCCCAACAGTATATTTGTAAAGAACCAGGTACATAGTTTGAAGGTGAGTTTGGATGGGATCAAGCCCAATGATTATACGGTTTATGGGACCATGGGTTTTGAGTACAGCTGGCAGAACATGGCATTTGCCCGTACGGGGATGCATTTGGGACATGATACGGCGGGATTGAGTGCGGGTGCAGGTGTGCGTTTGCGCTTGGGCAGGATGATGGCGGTGGTGGATTATGCGTTTGTGGATTATGATATTCTCAGAATGACCCATCAGGTCGCACTGGGCATCGAATTCTGACACACATGATTAGGGAATACTTTATTCTTTTTCTGGGATTATTGTTTGTAACCCCATCGCTATGTCAGGTGTGTACAGCAGATGCCGGGCAGGATACGGTAGTTTGTGGCGGTAAAAAATCCGGTAGCAATTATCGCGTTTATCTGGATGGAACTGGTTCTTCTGTAAGCGGTGGTGAAATAAATTATAAATGGACCGCTCTGGATGATGGCATCTCATTCTCATCCAGCCAGTCGAAAAAGGCTGAACCATATTTCAATTATCCACAAGATCTGACTGAAGATACTGCATTCCGTATCGAATTGCGCGTTTATGACGATGATGAGATTTGTGAAGACTTTGATACGCTGGATGTTACCTGCCAGGCCAACATGTGTCCCATACCCGATGTCGGGGACGACTTGGTTCGAAGTAACGGATGTGATGTGAGTGTTGCACTGGATGGGACCGAATCGGAAGACCCTGATAATGAGCAGTTATATTATCAGTGGGAATCCATGGATGGAAACAATGCAAACCTGTTTGATCCCGATTCATCTATTGCAACATTTGTGTTTCCGGAAATTTATGCTGACCAGGAATTCACGTTTAAAATGACAGTCAATGATGGCGAGAATTTTGTACAGGACACCCTTGTTGTTACGTACCTGGATAATGATGCACCCATTGCTGATGCGGGAAATGATTTTATTACCTGTCAAGCAACATTTACTTTGAAGGGTGATCGTTCTTATGATCTAAACTGGAATGAGTTATCCTACCAGTGGACTTTATTGGATGGGTCGCTTTCGTTAAATTTGAGTTCTTCAGGAGAACTGACTGTGACAAGTCCTGTTGACCTTGATCTGGATACTGATTATCGTTTTGAACTCAGGGTTAATGATGGGTATTGTGAAGGTGTGGATACAGTGACAGTTACCATACAGGATAACTTATGTCCAATAGCCGACGCAGGGGGAACTGTACGTGTCCCGAAGTTCGAAAACCGAACAGTTACCTTGAATGCATCAGCGTCCTATGATCCAGAAGGGGATGAACTGATATATCTTTGGACGGCTCCCGATGGTTCTACTTCTTCCGATTCAACAGTTCTGGTTAATGATTTGACCGCGGGCCAACAAGACTCTTATGCGCGCTACCGTTATGATCTCCGTGTTACCGATAATGGTGGAGCTACAGCGGAAGATTATGTGGAAGTGATTTTTAGTGATTTCTCAGCTCCCAGGTCTCCCCAGGTCTTTGCCGTCGCTGATCATAACCGTATACTGGTATCCTGGGATGCCAGTTCGGAAGCATCGATTGATTCCCTCACCGGGTATGCTGATTTTGAGGGCTACAAGTTATATCGGTCAACTGACAGCGGCACCACATGGGGCGGCGCAGAAGATAAGCTCTATGATTTTGATGGTAATTTTGTTGGCTGGATCCCCTATGCTCAGTTTGACCTTTCCTATGATGAAGACGTAGACCATTGTATTTATACTCACGAACTTTGTGAGAGCGATGATCTTCGGCGAAATATATCTATCTATGGTTTGGATCCCCTGGCACCGCGCTTTAGCTTTGGAGAAAATTCCGGTATCCAGTATTCCTTTGTAGATTCTAATGTGGTAGATGGTGTGGAGTACACTTATACGGTCACAGCATATGATATTGGTATAGAACCATTTACCGTGCTGTTCACTGAAACTGATTCTGGTGGTGTGTATGTAGCTGATACAGTTTGGTCCACAACCAATCCGGATAAGTTTCTGGGTCCTGACACCTTATTATATTATGATGTTAATGGTGATCTTGTACGTATTCAGCCAAATCCTGAAAGGGGATACCCGTATCTTGAATCAGATAAAGGTACAGCGGCAGCGGATAAGAATTTAATCACAGTTATTCCTGGTTATACTGCCAGCAACGTATCTTTCCCTGATGAGAAGGATATAGAAGCCATTTTCAGGTCCGATGAGAATAATATCGGTACAGGGGAGAGGGCCTATTTTATTGTGGACCGTAAAGAAATCGTAGCCGATAAACTTTTAATGTATGAGATCCAGGCTGAGCAGGGAAGCCAGGCAGTCGACGGATTGGCGTGTGAGAATCCATATTTGTATGTTTATGAGATAGGAGACACACTTGATAGGACTCCTAAATACAGTATTGATTATTTGTTGGATGGGTTAGATTTTTTCCAAACGGATTCACTGACGGGTCTTCCAGGTTCCATGATAAGTAGTTCTATTGTGTCAGTACCGGAATACCAACTTATTTCACCCGTAGGTAAATGGAGCGACATGATGGATGGGATACGGTTTAAATATGAGAATATCATCCCCTTGAACCCGCTATCAGCTCCCGAGCTTGAACTTTCTTCCATGGATTGGTATGATGAGAATGGTGTGCCCCTGGATTCGATAAGCTTGGTACGATTAATTTTTTCTGGACTTGAATTTGATATGGCTTATACAAACTTAAACAGCTATTTGCGGCGGTTAAACTTTGATTACCAGATAGAATTTTTTTCCGGGCCGGTGGGTGATTCTATCGAAGTATCGGGCATAAATGGCACTGGCATGCTAGGGCTTCCGTACAGGATTACCAACCTCTGGACCGGGAAAAAGGTTAGTGTTGGCACCGCAGACTGGGGGAATGAAAATTCAAATCCGCTGGATGAAGAAAATGGTGCCGGTGATTTTTCCTGGACAAGGAATGAAGAGATCTTTATGAACGGCGATACTCTGTCCATTGGCGGTGAACTGGCAGCAACCTATAATTTTAACCTGAAGATCAATTTTGATATTCCCAACTTTCTTAAAACAGCGATCGCGTGGGATCCGACAATACCGTACACAGAAAATGATACGGTCTTTTATAAACAGATGCTATGGGGCTCTGTGGGATATTCTGAGGGGCTAGAACCATCAGCAATATTCGTGGATGATGATAACGATGGCGTGAATGATAATACCTGGCGACCCTGGTACCCCTGGGATGGCGGTGAAACGGTTGTGATCAGGCCCCATAAATTTTTTGTGGATGGGGATAACTGGGTCTCAGACATGAGTGTATTAGGTGCTGTTTCAGATATTGTTGACACGACGCTGCAGGAGATCAAAGTTGTACCAAACCCCTATGTTGTACGATCTATTTTTAATGAAACGCCTGATTCGCGAAAAATACGGTTTACTCACTTGCCCCAGGAATGCCGGATTTTAATATTCACAATTACGGGTGAAGTCATCAAAAAACTCGAACACAACGATCAGTTTGACGGTAATGAGTGGTGGGACTTGCGTACAGAAAATAACCAGGAGCTATCACCTGGATTGTATATTTATTATGTGGAGAGTAAAAACGGTCTTGAACACATTGGCAAGTTTGCGGTGATACGGTGATGTTCAGGATAATTATACCAGGAATATTGATGCTGGGTTTGGTTTTTGGTCAGTACCGGGATATTCCTGAAGTGGTTACAAAGGTGGCTACATCGGCGGCCAACTGGTTGAAGCTGGAGACATCAGCCCGGGCCATTGGTATGGGCGGTTCACACGTTGCATCCGGTCGGGGTGTAGCGGGTATTCCCTATAATCCTGCCAGTGTGGCTTTTGTGGAGAAAAGCGAGGCTTATTTTTCCATGGTTAATTATCTGGCGGGGATCCAGCATGGTGTTTTCAGTTACGGTCGGAAGATGGGTCCTTCCGACTATGTAGGGTTCCACCTGTTTTACCTGGATAGCGGCCCCATGGCAGTGACCAATGAATATTATCCGGATGGTACGGGGGAGGATTACCGGGTGGTATCCACGTCTTTCCGTGGCACCTATGCCCGCAGGCTGACGGACCGATTGAAGGTCGGCGGTTCCCTGAACTATATCCGGGACGTTATTTATGAAGCGGGGATGCAGACGGTGGCCTTTGATATTGGGTCTAACTTTGACACAGGTATATATGGTGTTGTATTGGGGATGAGCATTACCAATTTTGGTCCGGAGGTTCAGTATAATGGTGAGAGTCTTCATATTGCGGTTCCGGACACGATCGATGTGGATGAGCGGGTAAGTAAGATCACCACCACGTTTCCCCTGCCGTTGGTTTTCAGGCTGGGTATTGAGAATGAATTGGTAGGGCCCAACAGTATATTTGTAAAGAACCAGGTACATAGTTTGAAGGTGAGTTTGGATGGGATCAAGCCCAATGATTATACGGTTTATGGGACCATGGGTTTTGAGTACAGCTGGCAGAACATGGCATTTGCCCGTACGGGGATGCATTTGGGACATGATACGGCGGGATTGAGTGCGGGTGCAGGTGTGCGTTTGCGCTTGGGCAGGATGATGGCGGTGGTGGATTATGCGTTTGTGGATTATGATATTCTCAGAATGACCCATCAGGTCGCACTGGGCATCGAATTCTAGGGTATGCTAGGTTCGTTTCAGTCTTGATTCCCATCAGCGGGTGAAGTTTCTTAATCTGAGCCTTTGATCATTTTTATTATCAGTAATAGGGAGGTGTAGCATGAGGAAATCAGTAATTGTTATTTTAATGGTTTTTATGACCGGTTTGTTGTTTGCCCGAATTATCAAAACAAATAAAACGGTCAGCAGTCCCCGATTAGATCATATGCGGCATGTTGTGGAGCCATTGTATAGTTCCGCGACATTTGGTGCCGGTATTAATCCTGGGCCAGCTGTTAGACACGGATCCCGCGATTCGGATTTTTTTTCAACACTTGTTGATTCTTCCAAAAACGGGTATGGGCCCTATAACGGTACCCCCAATCCCCTGGCTTATTCCTATGATAATGGATGGGTTGCAGTCTATCGTCAATGGGGAGGTATTACTGCGACTGCCGGATATATTGGTGTGGCTCAATCAGAAGATGGTGAAGAGTGGTTTGTTGAACAGCAGATCAACACTATCTATCCGGAAGGTGTGGAAGAACCCAACCTTCCTACTGCCACAGGAACGCCGCAGGGACGGTATCCAAGTGCAGCCGTTTCGTCCGATCAGAACCGGGCCACAGCTATCTGGAACGAGTACACGAATGCGTCAAGCGGCGGCGGTACCTATGGTGGTCGCCCCATGTTTGCTTTTGACTTTTTTGATGTAGGCGAAAACTCCAATTTTTCATCAGTCTACAATTTAAATACCGGCTGTACAACCTTCCCGTGCGATCCTCCGGATCTATGGGTGGGAAATACCCAGATGATAGATGGAGATAATGGGACCAAAAGCCTGACTGTTTATAGTGGATGGGCCGGTTCCTACCATTATATGATTCAGAGTCTGAACGTCACCAATGGATATATTACCCCTGCTGACCCCTATATTTTGACTGATGGTGCCCAGATACTGGATAATGACGATCCGTTATGGTATGCAGATGGCGGCTACACATCGGGTCCGGATTTTCATATAAATAGTGATGGAATCGGGTACATGGCCCAGGTCGGATGGACTTCATATTGGGAGCAGGGCATAGATCCCGAACACCATACACTATTTTTTAAGATGACAGAAGATTATGGTGAAACCTGGACCAGTGATGACGGCTATGAAAATACCGGCTTTTATTTTTTATCAGACGCTGCAAATATTGCCGCATCTGACGCACTTTACCAGGCATGGACGGAATCTGGCGACACAACGAAATTCACCTATAATGATACAATTGAATATGCTGACGGCGACTATGGATATCTGGTCCCCGGTTGGTGGTTTTGGTATGATCTTGATGTCCGCACAGATAGGAATGGAGGACTTCACGCGATTGTTGTTGCCAGCCCGCAAATATGTCTCGAGAGCGTGGGCTGTGATGATGCGAATGGCAATGGGGTCGTGGATTCCACCTACATTGAAGGTCGTTTTGGCGGTGCCGGTATGATGCATTTATTTAACCCTGCCCCGATTGAAGAGCCCCTTAACTGGACAGCATACCTGGTGCATGACATGTCGGAAGCGTATTACGGTGATTGGGTGGACCAGATGACCCTTACCACCGGTACCTATGGTCCTGAACAATATTTTTATCCATCCATGACTATGAGCGCGGATGAAGACAGTGATGTGATGTGGTATGCCGGGTTCGCTGGCGATGAATACACTTACCAACAGGATTCAACGCTCTATGTTCCTGGAGATATTGATCTGTTCATGGCCAAATCTACCGATAATGGCGCTACATGGACGGAACTCGAAAATGTAACAAATACGTCAGGTACGGTTGAGAATAAAGCGCTTGAAGTAGGTGTACACCTCGCCAGTATTGGCACGGATGATCAGGTGGGTGTATTTTTCCAAATGCCGGAGTTCAGTGTGGAGACCTATCCGCCGGCAGCTGGCTTTGAAGATTATATGAACAGGGTATATGTAGGGATTTATACAAACGATGAAGGAGGTACTGTTGGCATAGATGAAGAATCTCTGGTACCTGATCAATTCGTTTTGAAACAGAATTATCCCAATCCATTCAACCCGCTGACGCACATCAATTACAGTTTAAAAACTGCTGGCGAAGTGCGCATGGATCTTTATGATATTCGGGGAAACCGGGTAAGATCTTTGGTTAATGAAGTAAAGCCCGTGGGTAGCCACGAATATGTGTTGGATGCATCGGATCTATCCAGTGGTATTTATTTTTATACCATGGCTGTTAATGGATCAGCGCAGACCAGGAAACTGGTGTTAATGAAATAATAGACCCGTCTAGTAAAAACTTTGCATTAAAAGTGGGACATGGTCAAATCCGTGCCCTACCTTAATTTTTATTCAAGTCAAACCTTGTATCGAATTTTAGAATGGTTTAGAATTGTTCCAGTCTTGTTTTGTTGTGACGTGTGAAGTACTTTTCTAAATACTTAAAAACACTTTTTTTTGACAGAAGTAAAATAAGGAGCAGACCAATGCGTAAATCAGTTATTATTTTTCCATTATTTTTTAT
>DTUG01000191.1 GCA_012964275.1 Fidelibacterota bacterium
TCTACTGTTCAGGTATGTACAGGTGTCATGTTGCAAGGGTACGAGATGATTGAAGAAATGTGTGAAGGTTTATCGAACTTCATGGAAAAACATGGTTTCCAAACCGTTCGCGAGTTTGTCGGGCATTCATTGCAATATCTTACAACACATCATGACTTGGCAGATAAACGACTCGCACGAAAAGCAGAATCATTAGGCGTGAATCGTGACAATAATTGGACAGGTGATATTAAGAAGGAAACAGACGAGTTAGTCAGTAAATAAGTTTCAGGTTGAAAATTCTGGGTTCAGAATTTTGATGATGAGTTAACGAGTGGTTGAGGCCGTTGGGTTTCTTAAGCAACAGACGGATTCAAAAAAAATAAATTAATAAGATTTAAATAAAAGGAAATAAATATGTCTTCACAAGCAAATCTTGAACACCTTTGGATGCCCTTTTCGGCGAACCGAGGATTCAAGGCTGAACCTCGATTGATGAATGAGGCAAAAGGGATGTATTTTTTTAAACCGGACGGTACACAGGTATTGGATGGTACAGCAGGGTTATGGTGTTGTAATGCGGGTCATGGAAATGATAAAATAGTAAAAGCAATTCAGGATCAGGCTGCTAAACTGGATTTTGCCCCTTCCTTCCAGATGGGTCATCCCCTGGGATTTGAAGCAGCGGAAAAATTACTTTCCATTGCGCCATCGGATGCATTTCAATATGTATTTTTTACCAACTCCGGTTCTGAAGCTGTGGACACAGCATTGAAAATTGCTCTCGGTTATCAGCAACATCGTGGCAAGATAGATAAAACTATTTTAGTTGGTCGGGAGCGGGCTTATCATGGCGTTGGATTTGGTGGAATTTCTGTAGGCGGCTTACCGCTTAATAAAAAACACTTTTCTCTCCTTTCTAATGTGGATCACATTTGTGCCACACATGATTTGGGAAAAAATGCTTTCAGCAAAGGTCAACCAGATTTTGGCGAGGAATTAGCAGATGATCTTTTGCGTGTGATAAATAAACATGGCGCCGATAAAATTGCAGCCTTTATTACAGAACCGTTGGCAGGTTCTACCGGTGTGCTAATCCCACCCAAAGGTTACTTGGAACGAATTAGAGAAATATGTACTGAACATGATATTTTACTCATTTTCGATGAAGTTATAACGGGTTTTGGTCGATTAGGCACTCCATTCGCTGCAGATTATTTTGGGGTTGAACCTGACATGATTACCTGTGCAAAAGGATTAACCAGTGGAACGGTTCCCATGGGCGCCGTCATGGTGAAACAAGAGATTTATAGTGCCTTTCAGGATAGAGACCCCAAAGCAATTGACCTATTTCATGGTTATACTTATTCTGCACATCCTATGGCAGCAGCAGCCCTGATCGCCACCCTGGATGTTTATCGGGAAGATGGATTATTTGAACACGCAAACGAACGCTCTTCCTATTGGGAAAATGCACTTCACTCTTTGAAGGGGACCGATCCTATAATTGATATCCGGAATTTGGGTTTGGTTGCTGGTATAGAAATGGAAGCCAAAGAAGGGAAACCCGGCACAAGAGGGTATGATGTTTTCACCGATGCATTCCATAATCATGATTTGCTTTTGAGAATAACAGGTGATACAATTGCTTTATCCCCACCACTTATTGCGGAAAAGGAACATATTGATCAAATTGTAGAAACCTTGAGAAAAATTATCCC
>DTUG01000192.1:0-6796 GCA_012964275.1 Fidelibacterota bacterium
CATGGTTCTTTATGCCAAGCAAAAAAAATATACGATACGCTGAAGAATTGACAGAAAAGCTTTCTAAAGCTAAAGCCGTTTATTTTACGGATTATTTAGGTTTGAATGTTGGAGATTTAACGAAATTGCGCAGTAGTTTTTTTAAGGCGGGAGTTGAATATTGTGTAGCTAAAAATTCTTTACTGAAACTGGCGATTGAAAATAATAAATTTAATGTATCAGATGAGATTTTATGTGGATCTACTGCAATAGCAGTATCTTATGAAGAGCCAATATCACCAGCTAAAGTTATTAATGAATTTACAAAAGACCATGATTTACCCGCTGTGAAGGGAATCCTTTTTGAAGGTGATTATTTACCAAAAGAAGAGTTCCAGCGCTTGGCCGATTTGCCAAGCCACGATGAATTATTGGTAATATTTTCGGTGATGTTGCGCAGCCCTCTGCAAAAGCTAGCATCCACGTTGAGTGGACCAATGACAACAATAGTTGGTTTGCTCAATAGTCTTAAAGATGAAAAATCATAAACTAGATTAATAGACAAGGAGTTGTTATAATGGCAGTTACCCGAGATGATGTGCTCACCTATTTGGAGAAAGCCAATATGGTAGAGATTTCAGAATTGATAAATGAAATCGAAGAGAAATTTGGCGTAACAGCCGCTGCACCGGTTGCGGTGGCGGCTGCACCGGCTTCGGGAGGTGCCGCTGAAGAAGCCAAATCTGAATATGATGTTGTGTTAACGTCTGTAGGTCAGCAAAAAATAAATGTGATTAAACTTGTTCGCAACATAACAGATCTTAGCCTTAAAGAAGCTAAGGATTTGGTTGATTCTGCTCCAAAAGCAATAAAAGAAGGCCTTTCTGAAGCTGAAGCGAATGAAGTCAAGGCCCAGTTGGAAGAAGTGGGTGCTGAAGCTGAGTTAAAATAATTCGCTCTCCGTTTCAATTGTCGTATTTCAAACATAAAACCTAGGAGGTTTAATTGGAAACACCTGTAATCTCATCAAATAAGCGGAAATCCTTCTCACGGATTTCTACTCTTATCGACGTACCGGACTTACTTTCTATACAAACCCAGGCTTACCAGCAGTTTCTACAGGAATTTGTCGCGCAAGAGGCACGAAAACCTATTGGACTCGAAGGTGTCTTGAAGCATGTATTTCCGATTGAAGACACACATCGCAATTATATATTAGAATACAAAACTTATTACGTAGGTCAACCAAAATATACTTCGGATGAATGCATAGAACGCGGTGTAACCTATTCTGCACCATTGCGTGTTCGTCTTGCTCTGCATATCACAGACGAAAATAATCGGAATGAATATGCTCAAAGTATTGAACAGGATGTTTATTTTGGGAATATTCCCTATATGACAGTGAAAGGCACTTTTATCATAAATGGTGCCGAGCGTGTTATTGTTTCTCAATTACAAAGATCTCCCGGAGTATTCTTTGATGAATCCATACATCCAAACGGTACAAAACTATACCAGGCCCGAATCATTCCAGCGCGAGGTTCATGGGTAGACTTTACTACAGATATTAATGATTGTCTATTCGTAATTATCGATCGTCGAAGGAAATTTCCAGTTACCATGCTTCTGCGGGCACTGGGTTATTCAACGAATTCAGATATTTGCAAAGTGTTTGGCAGTTTAGTTACTTTGAATCCAGTTAAAGATGAAATAGAACTATACGTAGGTGCTACAATCACAGAAGATGTAGTTGATATAAAAACCGGTGAGATATTTTTCGAAGAAGGTACCGTTATTACTCTGGAAATTGCACAAAAACTTAAAGAAGCTGGCATCAATGAGGTAAAATTAGTTGACGATAATAAAGACTTTTCTGCGATGTTATTGTTAAATACTATCAATAAAGATCCGACCCGAAATACTGAAGATGCTTTAGGTATTGTATACCAGTTACTGCGCACTAGCGAGCCGCCAAACTTGGAAACTGCCCAAAAGTTTATTGAACGCATATTCTTTAGTCCCAAAAAATACGATTTAGGCCAAGTTGGGCGATACCGGCTTAATCAGCAATTTAATTTGGATATACCTGTGGAGGATACAGTATTAACCATGGATGATATTATCCAGGTAATAAAAGTGCTTATTAATATGCGTAAAGGAGAACGCGGTGTTGACGATATCGATCATTTAGGAAATCGTCGGGTAAAGACCATAGGCGAGCAATTGACAAATCAATTCAGTATCGCCCTAAGCCGTATGATTCGTACCATTCACGAACGGATGAACTTGCGTGAATCGGAAAGTATTACTCCTCAAGACTTAATTAACTCTCGCGTTGTTACAACTGTAATTAATACCTTTTTTGGAACATCACAGCTGTCCCAATTTGGGGATCAAACAAATCCCCTTGCGGAAGTTACGCATAAGCGCCGAATATCTGCCCTGGGACCCGGTGGGTTAACCCGGGAGCGAGCCGGGTTCGAAGTCAGGGACGTGCACTACACACATTATGGTCGGTTGTGTCCAATTGAAACACCAGAAGGTCCTAACATTGGTCTTATTTCATCCCTGGCTATGTATGCTCAGGTTAATGACCATGGTTTTATTGAATCACCTTACCGAAAAGTAGTGAAGCAGAATGGAGCACCAATCCTGACGGATAAGATTGAATATATATCTGCCGATGATGAAGATCGTGTACTGGTTGCTCAGGCAAGTACTGATACGAATGAAGAAGGAGCATTGATTGAAAAACAAATTCGTGCTCGAGTAAAGGGCGATTTTCCGATCGTAGGACCTGAAAAAGTAGATTATATTGAAGTTTCACCCAACCAGATCTTAAGTGTAGCTGCAGCCTTAATTCCTTTTTTGGAGCACGATGATGCAAACAGAGCATTAATGGGATCCAATATGCAGCGTCAGGCTGTCCCACTTATGCATCCAAAAGCTCCAATTGTTGGAACTGGCATTGAGGAAAAAGTAGCTAAGGATTCTTTGTCTTGTGTTGTTTCTCCTGTAACCGGGAGAGTAGTATTTGTTGATTCTGAAATCATTCGCATTAAACGAAAAGATGTCCAAGACAGCATGGTTCTTTATGAAGGTGAGTCTATAATTGAAATCAAACTCAAGAAATACAACAGGACAAATCAGAATACAGTTCATAACCAGCGTCCGTTGGTAAGTGAGGGCGATAAAGTGAAAGCGGGAGATATTATTGCAGATGGTGCATCTACGGACCACGGTGAGCTTGCTTTAGGATCAGATATACGGGTCGCTTTTATGCCATGGAGAGGATATAATTTTGAAGATGCTATTGTTGTAAGCGAAAGATTGGTAAAAGATGATGTTTACAGTTCTGTGCATTGCAATGAAATTGAAGTTGAAGTCCGTGATACTAAACGAGGTCAGGAAGAGTTAACACCCGAGATCCCCAATGTAAGTGAAGAGGCTACAAAGGATTTAGATGGAGATGGTATTATTTGCGAGGGCTCCCGAGTTAAGGAAGGTGATATCCTTATAGGCAAGGTCACACCAAAAGGTGAGACAGATCCAACACCTGAAGAAAAGCTACTGCGAGCCATATTTGGAGAAAAAGCTGGGGAGGTTAAAGATGCTTCAAGAAAGGCAGAACCTGGTATCAAAGGTGTTGTAATAAATACAAAGCTATTCGAAAAACAAGCCAAGCGAACTAAGTCTGAAGAGCGTGAACAAATTCTGGAATTCCAGAAGATTGCAGCGGAAACAAAACAACGTTTAAAATCATCCCGTGATGCGAAACTCCTATCCTTGCTGAAAGATCAGATTTCAAATGGTATCAGAAGTTTATCATTAGGAAAAACCCTCATAAAAAAATCCACCCGCTTAACAATGAAGCGATTAAAGAGCTTTGATCTGGAACGTTTTTCACAAGAATTACCATGGATTGAAAATAAGCGAGTTTGGAACAAGATTACGCAGATATGGCAATCATTCCGCAAGGAGTGGGTCCGTATCGAGACGCAGCTTGAACGTGATATTTTCAAACTGCGTGTTGGTGATGAACTGCAGCCTGGTATATTAAGAATGGCTAAAGTCTATGTCGCTCAAAAAAGAAAACTCCAAGTTGGTGATAAAATGGCGGGCAGGCATGGGAATAAGGGTATTGTTGCTACAATTGTTCCAGAAGAAGATATGCCTTTTATGGAAGATGGAACGATGGTTGATATTGTACTTAACCCCCTTGGTGTACCATCACGGATGAATTTAGGTCAGCTTTACGAAACAATGCTTGGCTGGGCAGGTCAAGTCACTAATCGACGGTTTAAGACCCCTGTGTTTGATGGAGCAAGTCCAGAAGAGGTGAAAAATGAATTAAAGGCTGCAAACCTGCCTGAAACTGGGAAAACAAAATTAATTGACGGAAGAACGGGTGAGTATTTTGATAGTCCCGTCACAGTAGGCAGCATTTATATGATGAAATTAAGTCATATGGTAGATGATAAGATGCATGCCCGCTCAACAGGTCCTTATTCCTTAATTACTCAACAGCCTCTGGGTGGTAAAGCTCAATTTGGTGGCCAACGATTTGGTGAGATGGAAGTTTGGGCACTGCAAGCATATGGCGCTGCACATACGCTCCATGAAATATTGACTGTCAAATCCGATGATGTTGAAGGTCGTTCAAAAGTATATAATGCTATCGTGCGTGGTGAACAGATGCCGGAATTCTCTGCGCCGGAGTCCTTTAATGTTATGATTAAGGAACTCCAAGGATTATGTGTTGATGTGGAACTGGATTAACTAGAAGGGAGCTCATTTTGACTTACATACAATCAACGAATATAGATACTTCTAAAAAATATAAATCAATTACAATAGGACTGGCTTCCCCGGAAATGATTTTGGCACGTTCTTATGGTGAAATATTAAAACCAGAAACAATTAATTATCGTTCCTATAAACCTGAGAAAGACGGTCTTTTCTGTGAAAAGATATTTGGTCCGGTTAAAGATTATGAATGTCACTGTGGTAAATATAAGGGTATCCGGTATCGAGGAATAATCTGCGACCGATGTGGTGTCGAAGTTACCAGGAAAAAGGTTCGGCGAGAACGCATGGGCCATATAACACTAGCTGTACCGGTTGTACACATTTGGTATCTACGCTCAATCCCCAGCAAACTCAGTTATCTTGCTGGTAAAAGCACTAAAGAACTAGAGCGAGTTATTTATTATGAAATGTACATGGTATTAGAACCAGTACAAAGTGGTTTGGGAAAATTCGACCTGATAGATGAAGAAGAATACCTGGAATTAGAGAAGCAATTTGGTTATATCGCTGTTACAGAAGAAGAAAGAGATAATGAAGATTATTTTTACGCGGCGATGGGTGGCGAAGCCATTAAGGAAATGCTTGCTAGAATTAATATCATGGATTTAAAGCGAGAATTAGAGGATATTGTACGAACATCTCGATCCAAACAAAAGAGAGCCGATGCCCTAAAACGTTTAAAAGTAGTTTATTCTTTTGTTCCGGATCCGACCAAGAAACGATTAAATAAACCGGAATGGATGATTGTATCTATTCTACCCGTGATCCCACCAGAATTAAGACCACTCGTCCCACTGGAAGGTGGTCGTTTTGCCGCCAGCGACCTGAACGACTTATATCGCCGCATAATCATTCGAAATAATCGCTTGAAGCAACTCATTGAAATAAAAGCACCAGATGTCATCCTGCGGAACGAGAAACGAATGCTCCAGGAATCTGTGGATGCCTTATTTGATAATAATCGTCGAAAAACAGCGATTCGAAGTGGTTCCCGCCGCCCCTTGAAATCCTTGTCTGATATGCTCCGCGGTAAAACGGGTCGATTCCGCCAAAATTTATTGGGTAAGCGGGTAGATTACTCAGGTCGTTCTGTTATCGTGGTAGGACCGCAATTGAGTTTACAAGAGTGTGGTCTGCCCAAGAATATGGCATTAGAGTTATTCAAACCTCACATGATTCAGGCACTTATGGCTCGCGGTTATGCGCAAACTCCTCGCAGTGCAAAGTTGATGGTTGACAATAAGGAACCAGTTGTATATAAAGTGCTTGAGTATGTTGTAAAGGACCACCCTGTAATGCTTAATCGTGCACCTACTCTTCACCGTCTAGGTATACAGGCATTCCAGCCAATTCTTGTGGATGGGAAAGCCATACAATTACATCCATTAGTATGTTCAGCATTTAATGCTGATTTTGATGGTGATCAGATGGCCGTACACGTTCCTCTTTCGCTGGAAGCTCAAATGGAAGCCAGGATGCTGATGTTGTCAAGTCATAATATTCTTCACCCGGCAAATGGACAACCAATTGCAGTGCCATCTCAGGATATGATCCTTGGCTGTTATTACTTAACAAAACCGAAATCTAAAGATATAGGTAACGGAAAACTATTTGGCTCAATAGATGAGATATTACTTGCTTATGAAAATAAAGCTGTTGGGCTTCATGCAATTATCAATCTGCGTCACAAAGGTAAATGGATTAAGGAAACAACTGCTGGAAGAGCAATTTTTAATTCAATACTACCTGATGAATTAAATTATGTTAACAAATTGGTCAACAAAAAAATATTAACTGACATTGTTAATCAGTCTTATCTAATTGCCGGTAATTATAAAACAGTTCTTTTTCTGGATCAGTTAAAGGAACTCGGTTTTAATATGGCGACTTACAGTGGTGTATCTATTTCTATCAGCGATGTTTTGATCCCTACTGAAAAAGGAAAAATTTTAGCTGAAGCCTACGATAAGACTGGTTAACAATCTCAGTTAATATTTTTTTGTTG
>DTUG01000192.1:6806-7399 GCA_012964275.1 Fidelibacterota bacterium
TGAAGCCTACGATAAAGTTGACGATATAAAAGAGAAATTTGAACGCCACGTTCTTACAGAAGGTGAACGCTACAACAAAGTTATTGATGTGTGGACGCATACAACGAAGGATATGGCAGATGCAATGAATAATGAACTCAGGCAAGACGCAGATGGGTTTAATCCTGTGTTTATGATGACCGATGCTGGTGCACGAGGGAGTGCAGATCAGATTAAACAGCTAGCCGGTATGCGTGGTTTAATGGCGAAACCACAAAAGTCCATGAAAGGCGGTGTTGGTGAAATTATTGAATCGCCCATAACGTCAAACTTTAAAGAGGGCTTATCCGTTTTTGAATATTTTATATCATTTAGTCTTTTTGCGTCATTTTCCGTCTTTTTCTATCAACTCATGGTGCCAGAAAAGGGTTAGCAGATACCGCGCTAAAGACAGCGGATGCTGGGTATTTAACTAGAAGGTTAGTCGATGTTGCTCAGGATGTTGTTATCTATAAGGAAAACTGTGGAACCATTAATGGTATTGTCATTTCTGATCTAAAAGAAGGTGAGGAAATCATTGAACCATTGGCAGACCGTATACTTGGTAGAACTAT
>DTUG01000192.1:7448-7657 GCA_012964275.1 Fidelibacterota bacterium
AGTGATTTCAGAAAAAGAAGCTGAAATAATTGGTGACAGCGGAATTAATAATATACGTATTCGGTCAGTTCTTACCTGTGAAATTAAGCGCGGCGTTTGCGCTAAATGTTATGGTTGGGATCTATCCTTGCACAAATTAGTAGATATTGGCACTGCTGTGGGGATTCGGGCCGCACATCAATAACTTTGTTGTAGCGTTCACCTTCTGT
>DTUG01000192.1:7667-7970 GCA_012964275.1 Fidelibacterota bacterium
GGACACAGTTGACTCTGCGCACATTCCATATTGGTGGTACAGCAACACGCATTATTGAGCAGTCTGAAATGAAAACGAAACGGCCAGGAACCATAAAATTTTCTGATAATTATGATTCTGCAACTACGGTTGACGAAACAGGCACAGAAATACGCCGTTGTATGGTTCGTCATGCTAAACTAAATATTATCGGAGAAAATAGTGAGATAATTTCTACTTTTAATATACCTCATGGGGCAGCCATGCTTGTCAAGGAACGGGAAAAGGTTAAGTCTAATACTCGGCTATTTCAATGGGATCCCT
>DTUG01000193.1 GCA_012964275.1 Fidelibacterota bacterium
TTTGACAAACCATAAATTGCACCTGTTCTTTCGTTGCCGACCCATTACCGCAAACAGATTGTTTAACTTTACGCGGAGCGTATTCCTTTACGCCAACACCGGCTCGTGCTGCAGCTAGAAGAATGGCGCCTCGAGCCTGTCCCAACGTCATTGTAGATTTCACATTTTTACTGTAGAAAGAATCCTCGATTGCCAATATAACTGGTTTAAATCTATCAAAAAGTTTGTTCATTTCATTGAACAGGTAGAACAAGCGTTTTTCCAGCCCTTGTTTCTTTGGCGGTCGAATAGCGCCGTAGGCAGTCAAGAGCGTCTTCGATCCGGAATGGTCCAAAATACTAAAGCCCGTAATTCCAATTCCTGGATCTACCCCTAATACACGCATGATCTTCAGTCCCGGGCAATCTCTGTTTGTTCTATGTAAAAATTAGAGTAGATATGGTTGACATCTTCATTATCTTCTAACACGGTCATCAATTTCAGCAAATTATCCGCATCCTTTCCAGAAACTTTTTGATACGATTTTGCCACCATCTCTACATCCGCAGACTTGACCAAAAATCCTTTTGATTCCAGACAATCCCGTACATCCATAAGCGCCCCAGTTTCAGTTGATATGATGTAGATATTTTCATCCGCTTCAAAATCATCGGCACCGCAATCCAGCGCAACTTCGAATACGGTTTCTTCATCACCAGCGGACCGATTCAATATAATTTCACCCATACATTCAAACATCCAGGATACACTGCCATTTTCTCCCATATTGCCATTGTATTTATTCAGGATATGGCGCACATCTGCCACCGTCCGGTTTCTGTTGTCTGTTATCGCATTTATGAGTATGGCCACACCGCCAGGGCCATACCCTTCGTAGATGATTTCCTCGTAGTTGACCCCTTCCAGCTCACCGGTTCCTTTCTGGATCGCCCGTTTAATGTTTTCTTGGGGCATATTATTTGACCGGGCATTAGCAACTGCCTTGCGCAGATGGTGATTCGCATCTATATCACCGCCACCGATCCTGGCAGCAACTGTAATCTCCTTAATTATTTTTGTGAATAATTTACCGCGTTTAGCGTCTTGGACACCTTTCCGATGACGTATATTTGCCCATTTACTGTGTCCAGCCATCTGATTACTAATTAATTAAGAAATGAAACTACTGAGTATAAAGAGTCTGCTTCAACCAGTTATAGATTATAATTAAAATTAGAGATGAAATAATTCTAGTGTTCCTTATCCAGGTCAGTCAATGCATCTACATCGATTCGGGTTCGCACAATCCAGGCTTCAGTTATTCCTTGTTTCATTACCATCTTTTGAGCCAGTTCAGCTGCTTTTCGAGTGGGAAAATTGCCAAATCTTAATTTATATAGTGGTGCTTCAAAATCAAGGTAAACCGAATCTCCGAGAGATTCCCGCAATCGAAGAACTTCAGTACGGGCATCCTCGGATGAAATTGTTTCAAAAACCTGAATACGAAACCCATCCTCACTTACCTGACTGCCTTTGCGCAGAGAATCCAGTATATTTAGTTGATCACCGGTCAGCACTTTATTCAAAATCAAAGGAAATTCGGGTAATGGCTCTCTGACCCTATCCATATCAAACCAGAATAAAGAATCGGGATATTGTCCATAACAGACAACGATCAGCAAGAATGTTGGTATCAACCTAATCATAATGGACGCATTGTGTCAGTTGGTATCCAACCTGTTTTGCCATCAATTAATATAATCTCTACCCAACCTTCCTGGGATTGGCGTAAATCAGCTACAGTGCCTTCATTGATACGGAATAATACCGTATTCTCCCCGTAAAATGGACCTGAATAAGCTTCTACGCCATTATCAATAATAATTCCCTGATGGGCATTTTTTTGCTGTATAAATTTATCCAGAGCCATACCATGAACCACCATGGCAACGATAGCCAGTATTCCAATGAATTTTCTTACTACAATATTTCTAATCCAGCCAAATTGAAAATTCATAAAGAGTAAAGCCTCCAGAAATAATAACAGGCTACCCAGCAGTACGAACTCCTGTATCGTAAAAGTATATTTCAACTCACGGTATAATCGCAGAAGGAAAAATGGTTCAGGCAACGCCAACCGATCTAAAATTCGAGAGTTGGCAATATCCAGATTTTGCTGCAGATCAATATCTCTAGGGAATAATTCAATTCCTTTATTATATGCCCATATAGCCTGTCCAATTTCATGGGATCGAAAATAAGCATTCCCCAGGTTGTAATACAGGTCACCATTTTCCCAACCTCGATCCAAGATTGTTTCAAAACTGTGGATAGCATCATCATACTGCCCATTGATGAACGCCTGGTTTCCGTAATCGAAAAGAAGATTAATCTCCTGCGCGGGTATCGTTCCAAAAAGAAGAAATATTACACAATATTTCATTTACCAATCTCCCTATCCAGTGTTTTTAACAGAATGATCGTTTCATCAATTATGGTTGATTCCCGATCAACACCATCTGGACCAAACCGACCGGCATCACAAGTTTTCAAATGATCCAATATGGTGATGAGTTCATTCTTTGCCAAATATTTTGAGAGCAATTCCTCTACCATGGTAGGATACAGATTATGGGTGGATAGCTGTAACCGGTCCTGTAAATATTTGTAGACTGTGCTGCTAGCCACGTCAAAAGGATCACCTGCACCGGCTTTAAGATTTCGACATGCTTTTTTTAGAGCACCCCTAGCCTGCCGGTCAGCGGCTGTCTGTACGCGATAACCAAGGACTCGTCCAACCAGGGGTGGTGCGAAAAAAAATAAAATTGCCATTCCATATATAGATAAGATCCAAAGAGAAGCAGCCGGTGCATTTATGCGCTTCCATTGAGTCGTTTCAGTATGTATAAAGCGAATATCCCGGCCCAGAAGTTCTACTTCACGCTTGGAAAACCCCGAACCCATAACTAATGCTTCCCTGCCAGGGAGAATAGGAATTGTAACCGCGTCAGTCTTAATACGCTTCCAGGTTTCTGACTGCGGGTCAAAGTAAGACATTTTAACTGGCGGTATTGCCACGGAACCTGCCATCCGGGGAATTAGAATATATTCCCATGACATGGTACCTGTTAGAGCGTCGCGAAACACATCTTTTTTGAATTTTTCCGTTGGTGAAAATGCTTCCAACTGATTTGGAAACTTGATATCTGGTAGAGTGAACAAGCCCATATTCCCAGTTCCCTTCAGGTTGATAGTATAGGTTAATCCTTCATTAACATTCGTCGAATCTCTATCTGTTGAAGCATCGATAGTGAATTGTCCTACTGCCCCGGTAAAATCAAATGGTCGGGAATCCGGGTAGGGTTTTATGGTTATTTTTTTTTCCGGAGAGTGGATAACCTTCGTCACCATTTCCGTGAAAAAAGTATCAAAGAATGGATCAAAAAATGGATCACGGCGACGCTTTGATCTTTTTGATACTATTTTACTTTGAACCATTAGGGACGGTATAACATATTTGTCTCCAGGTATGGGAAATAAAGCTACCTGATAAAGCGTTCCAACTTGATATCGCACTCCTGAGCGGCTGACATTCTTAAAACTTACCTGCCGTGGGCGATAGAGTTCCTCAGCCCAAAATCCGGTGAATTCTGGCAACTGGAACGGTTCAATAGAAACATTAGCTTGTTTATACAGTTTATAGGTGAGAGTAATTTGCTCTCCCAGAAATGCTTCATCTTTATCAATTTCAGCTATGATGAATACATTTAGATCATTGCTATTTTGACCGGAAGATACCACTTGAATCTGAAGCGGTTTGGTCTTAAACACTTTCCTTCCTACTTTTACTGTGAGAGAAGGAATTCTCAAATTTCCTTCTCGTTTTGGAGCAATGGACCACGTCATAGTCCGGGAATTAGTCATGGTGCCATTGATCCACTGCATGTTTGTCTGCTGGCTAGGACCGCTGATGATTGAAAAATCCTTCGATAATGCTTGAATCTCTGCTGTTGGAAAAGATGACGCATCCTCGGCTTCAATCTTAAACGTTATAAGATCATTTATTGTGCAACGGCTTCGATCTACAGAAGCCGTAACCTGCAAAGCCCATGCTGGACTGAATGTGGCAAAGACCAGAATAAAATGATTGCACAGTCTCATCACCAATCCTTCTCAAGTTTGAGCATTTTGGAACGGGAAATTTGCTGCTTCTGATATATTTTATCATTATCCTTCAATGCATTGAGAATGGCTTCGGCCTGGACTTGCCGATCTGATTTGGGTTGAGATTCGGTTTCATGCGGTTGACTGGATTCTTTGCCAGGTTCTTCCTTCTGATCTTGCACCTGTTGATCGGACTGGTCCTGAGATTCATCCTGATTATCGTCCTGTTTTTCTGCAGACTCGTTATCCTGCTGTTGTTCATCTTCTGACTTCTGATCATCCTGCTGTTGCTGTTTTTGATCTCGATTTTGATCATCGGTGGACTCCTGCTTTTTATCCTGGTCTTGATTTTGCTGTTCCTGTTTTTGAACCTGACGCATCAATAATTCGTAATTAATCTTGGCATCCTCATCGGATGGATCGAGTTCCATTGCCTTTTTGTATAATGCCAAGCTTTCGTCAGTTTTCTGTTGATCATTAAGTATATTCCCCAGATTATATAATGCCTTTGATTGAAGTAATTCATCTTCTGAATCCAGCACCTGATTAAAACTCTGGACAGAAGTTTCCCTGTCATTTTGGTAATAAGCCGATGCGCCGCGGCCAAAGTAAGCGGCTTTATCGTTCTTTCGCTTGGATAGAATGGACTCGTAATGAGCACGGGCCCGATCATACTTCTGATCTTTGAAAAGTTTTTGCCCCATATCCTGGGCAAAAGTAGCATTAAGAAATAAAACCAGTATGGCAGGTAACCAGAGTCTCATTCCACATCCAATTTACTTTTTTGGTTTGGTCGAGTTGGTATAACAAAACTACCAACAAGACAAAGTAGAGCCAGAAAAGCCACTGATTGATAGCGATCTTCGAATTCAGAATATTCATGGGAACTTATGGTCCTTTTTTCCATCGATTCAATAGCTTCAGCAATGTCTAAATGAGTGTCCCTGTTGTTCGCGAAATGAAAATATTGTCCGCTCCCTGCCGCTGCTATATCTCTGAGGATTGAAGGGTTCATCAGTGATGTAATCAGCTTCCCGCCTTTATCTCGCTTATAGTCGGACCGTGAGCCATCCCTTGATTTTATTGGAATCAAACTTCCGGTCTCAGATCCTACTCCCACAGTATGTATTTCTAGACCTGTTTTTACAGCTTGATTCGCTAATTCCAAAGCCTGACCCTCATGATCTTCTCCATCAGTAACTAATAACATGACTTTAAATTTATCATCCTCCTCTGTAAAAGCCGTCATAGCTGTCTCCATCGCAGCACTGATGGCAGTACCCTGCGTAGGTATCATCTGTGTATCAATTTCATTCAGAAAAAGCAATGCTGCTTCATAATCTGTGGTTAAAGGTAAATAGAGGTGGCTGGTACCAGCAAAAATAATAATTGCTACCCGGTCACCCTTCAGCTTCAAAATCAGTTGTCCAATCTCGAATTTTGCTTTAGCCAGTCTGGATGGTTTTACATCCTCGGCATCCATACTGATTGAAGTATCGAAAGCAATAACAAGATCAACACCTTTACGTTCCACAGGGCGAACGCGGGTGCCAATCTGTGGACCAGAAGCTGCCAGGGCCAGGAAAGCTAATCCCAGGAGGAACAGTCGGGATTGCCATTGTTTTCTATTCCAGTCCATCCGATGTAACAGAGCAACTTGAACCCTATCAGCTGCATCTGGAAAAATGAGCCTGAACGATCGATCTTTGAACCGCCAGAAGGCCCATACAATGATAAGCAATGCAAGGAAGCCAAGAACCCAAATGTATCGAAACGCCATTATGTTCTGTTACGGAAAATAAAATTTCTGGCAGTCTCTATTCCAAGGCCGGCTAAGAATGCGGGTATAAGGAACCAACCATAGATTTCCCGGTGGCTTGTAAACTCTTTTACCTCAATTTCAGACCGTTCTAACTGGTTTATTTCATTGTATATATCTGTTAACGCAGTTTGGTCAGTCGCTCGGAAATATTTACCCCCTGTTTTTTCGGCAATCTCCATCAGTGTTTCTTCGTCAATCTCGTTACGGATCAAGCCCCGGCCTGGTATGCGTGTATAAGACTGATTCGTCCCCGCCCCGATTGTGTAGATACGAATATCGAACTCTGCAGCCAAGTCCGCAGCTGTAGTAGGTTCGATCTCCCCCGCATTATTACTCCCATCTGATAAAAGGATCATAACCTTACTTTCTGCTTCGCTATGGCGCAGCCGGTTAGTAGCATTAGCAATGGCCATTCCTATGGCGGTTCCATCATAATCGCGTGGAGCAATCGTCACTTCTTTCAGCAAATTTTGAAGTACATCCAGATCAACGGTAAGCGGACATTGGATGAAGGATTGGCCAGCAAATACCAGCAAACCAACACGATCACCACGCCGGCCCGATATAAAATCTCTAGCGGTTTGCTTTACGACCTCCAGGCGATTGGGAGAAAAATCATCTGCCAGCATGCTACTACTGATATCTAATACCAATACCATATCAATCACATCCACGCTTGTCTGCTGCAATTGATCAACCAATCGCGGACGCGCCAGCGCGATAACTATCAGAGTAAGAATAAATAAATGAATGAACCGTAGAAAAGCAATACGGTATCGACCTGAATTTTTCAGGGATTCAGAAAAAAAGGCCTCCGAAGAATATGTTATAGTCCCCTCACGGAATTGCCCATACTTTTTATGCCATAATTGCAGTCCCGGGATCAAGATAAAACATACTAAATACCAGGGATACTGGAATTCCATTTGATTTGATAAATATTAATTCCTTGGATTAGCTGTAAAATTAACGATCAAATCCGAGTTTTGTTTCAGGTATGTGAAAATATTGAAAAAGTAAGTATTACAAACTAATCTCGTTGCGGTAAAAATGATTATTCTTCAGATTCTGTATCAGTATTTTTACCATTTTCTGAGTCTTCATCACTTGCAGGTTCTATTTCGTCCATAATTTGTTTTTTACTACCATCTACTGCATCCCGGAATTCATTAATCCCCTTTCCCAACCCACGGGCCAGTTCTGGTAGTCGTTTAGCTCCGAAAAGCAACAGGACAACCAGCAAAATGAGCAGTATTTCTCCTGTTCCAAGATTAAAAAATGCATATAGGATTTGCGGCTGTTGCATTTCAACCTCCATTGAAATTTATCGAAAATACCTTAAAATGTAATAAGCTGCAGCGATTCCAATGACACTGGTAAAATTAAACTTCATTGCTAAACCGAATTTCAGGGTTATAATCTTTAAATCCAATATAATCACTCCAGTTTCATTTCCAACAAGACCCTCTAGGTCAAAAGATAACGGGGTCAAGAAAAATTCCTTCACAACACTCTCCGGCAGCATCCAGCCAAAAAGTTCTCCCAAAACCCCGCCAATAACAGCCCCAACAAAAACTCCAAGAACAATAAGCGATACAGTCCGCTTATTCATCAATCTCCCATAAGATTTGTCTCTTCTAAGTGGCGAGCTTTAAGGGATTGTTGGTGTGACCTGATCATCCATAATACAATATTCCATATTATATATGTCATACATATGGGCAATAATACAAAGCCTTTCCAAATTACCAGTGCTAATGCACAAAAAATAAAAGTTATAAGCAGCAAGGAATTTGTGAGACCGGATTTAAATGTGATGAGTGGTGCTTTGGGGAAATGTATTGGACTCACCATGAGTACGCCTAATATGACCACTAAAACCAGTGCAGTTCTGGGATCACCATATTGATCTGCTCCCCCAATCTGGTTGTTAAATAACATATAGGCGCACAACGTCACCGTTGCAATTGGCGTGGAAAGTCCAATAAAATATTTTTTAGGTACATCTGTCGCCGCCTCAAGATTATACTTAGCCAACCTTATTGTTCCAAAAAGCAGCGGAATAAAACTAAATATCACTCCCAGTAAGGGAGATAATCCATCCACATATAAGGTGTAAACTAAAACTGATGGTACGACACAAAAAGAGACCGTATCAGCTAGCGAGTCAAATTCTAATCCAAATTTGGAAGAAATGCCAAGAATTCGCGCCATCTTACCATCAAAAATATCCATCAACCCAGCAAAAAGTACTAAGATTCCTGCGTTATAATATTCTCCCTTCATGATGAGACCAATAGCTATAAAACCCAGAAACATATTCAAAATCGTCAAAATATTGGGGAAGAATTGTTTTTTTAACTTTCTTTTATGAATCCGGTTTTTCATTCAAAGTTACCTATTACTGTTTCGGTCCCGATGACTTTCTGACCTATTTTAACTTGTAAAGTTACACTTTTTGGTACAATCAAGTCTGTTCTTGATCCAAATCGAATAAATCCCAGTCGATCTCCCTGATTCATCGGGAGGTTTTTTTGGGCGTAACACAGGATTCGCCTAGCGATAAATCCAGCAATTTGCTTCACTTTTACTGGGCCATATTTGGTGTCGATTAGGATTTCTGTTTGTTCGTTATCGTCCGATGCTCTATGATCGAATGCAGCAAGGAATTTTCCAGGTTTATAATTTACATTTTGAAATTGACCGGTTATTGGCATTCGATTAGTATGTACATTAAAAATATTCAGAAAAATAGAGATTAATTTTGATTCTGGACCTACGTCAAGGTCATTCACTTCGGCTATCCGGATTATTTTACCATCTGCAGGTGAAACGATAGAATTCTTATCTCCTGTACATTGACGAACTGGATCACGAAAGAAATTTAAACAAAATAACAACAGGGCAACGATAAGGATACCCAGAGACATGTCTGCATTTAATATCCAGGCACCAACAAGAGTTCCAACAGCTGCGATAAAAAGTGGGATAATGAACAGGTGCCCTTCTGGTGCAATTTTCAATTGTAACTCCCCAGCCTGAGTCGCACACTGCGGTAGCTGCCATCCCGATAAACTTTTAACTTCAGTACATCACCTGATCTTAAGTCTTTTTCAGCGATTAAATCCCGAATACCAGCAGGAGAATCAACGTTTTTACCCCCAGCGGTAACAATAATATCACCAATAACCAAACCAGCTTTTTGAGCTGCACTGCCTTCTTCCACGTGAACGACAATAACACCACTCCTAAATGGAATTTCTAGATACCTTATAATACTCTTGGTTAACGGCTGGACAACCAATCCGGTAGAGAAACTACGATCTACTCTTCCAGTATTTTTCAATTCTTCAGCGATGCGTTTAGCCGTATTAATAGGAATTGCAAAACCGATACCTATGGAGCCCTGGTTATAATTGGAGCCGGTCAGAATAAACGTGTTGATGCCAATAACTTCCCCGATTGAATTAACCAGGGGACCTCCAGAATTTCCGGGGTTGATTGCTGCATCTGTTTGGATCATATTTTGCAGCACCCTGCCCGATTCCCTTTGTCTACCAAAATCCATATGGGTTGCACTCACAATTCCAACACTGGCTGTCGGCTGGTTACTGACACTGAACAATTCAAATGGATTGCCAAGCGCAATAACCCACTCACCTATGATTAAATCATCAGAATCGCCCAGTTCTGCATAAGGAAAATTTCTTCCTTCTAGGGTCAGCAGTGCTAAATCAGAAGTCTTATCCATACCAACAACCTCTGCATCGTACTCATTGCCTCCTGACAATGTGACCGTAATATTAGAGGCATTTTCAATAACATGGGTATTGGTCAGTACATAACCATCGGGACTAATCACGACACCACTACCTGAACTTTTCCTTGGATATATCTCAGGTGGGAAAAAAAATCGAAAGAATGGATCTGATATGGAATAGGCACTTACTTTTTGTTGAACGTTAATGCTGGCAACGGCGGGGCCGACCTTTTTGATTGCTTGAGTTATGGACGTTTCACGAGATCTATCGATAGAGCGTTGGGCAGGAATAAACGCTAACGAAATCGATAGGTTTAAGATTAATGCTATTTTGATTCTATTCATAATCAATACGATTCAAGATCAGCCCACATGCGGGTGCCCGATGAATATTGACATTTTTACGGGGATTTTGCAATAAATGGACGAAATTATCAAATTCAAAATACCCCACCGCAGTTTCAACCATCGTGCCTACAAGGTACCGCACCATGTGGTGTAGAAACCTATTACCAGCAATTAAAAAATTTACCATTTCCCCATCAGCTTTCCACTGAGAATGGTAAATCATGGATTTTGTATTATTTATGTTTTTTCGATATTTACTGTAAGATAAAAAATCATGCTCACCCAGTATCAATCGTGCCATTCCATTGAGTTTATCAATATCCAAATCTTTTACCATCCAAGCTTGATTTCTATAAAGGAGCGAGTCTCCTGAATAGCATTGATAGCGATACCACCTCTTAACTGCCTGAAATCGAGCTTCAAAATCAGAGGTTGTTTTCTCAACGGCCAAAACTTGGCAATCTGGTGGCAAATTACCATTCAAAGCATCACAGAGTTTTTTTTCGGTCAACTGCGTATCTAGATCAAAATGTGCGACTTGGCCAATAGCATGGACACCTCTATCTGTTCGGCCTGCACCATGAACCGGTATTCTATGTTCAGATCCAGTTATTTTAATTAGGGCTTTTTCCAGAGAAAACTGTACGGTTCGATCAGATTGTTGAAGCTGCCAACCATAAAAAGCAGATCCATCAAATTGAACTGTAATTTTATATCTTGTCAAATGAATGCAGTCCCACTAACCCGACAATAACCAATACTATCGCAAATTTATCAATCCACGTAGAAGATATAATAGGGTATACACTGCGCGGATATGCCTGCCCATACCCTCTCAATTTCATAACAGTTGTCAAATCATTGGCCCGCTCTAGGTTTAAAATAACAAAATCAGGAACCATGGCTGCAAAGTTCTGTGCTCGAATAAATTTATTTGCCGACTTGCTTAAAACCAATGCCTTGCGGGTGCGTTCTAATCGTTGCCACTGGTCTTGAAGACTAGGGTAAAACCTGAACGTAATGTCAGTGAATAAAATCAAATCTTCTACCCATTTCCAAGATTTATTCATCCTGTACCATAACCCCCGAATTGAAATGATTATATCACTGGATTTGGATAATATACTATATAGCGTCATAATACTGACCAACAAAATCATCCGACAGGTTGCTATTGAAACGTCTTGGATAATTAAACTGACATCCTTATTAGAAACCATCAGTGATATACATAAGAAAAATACGCCAGCGATGGGGAAATACATCCAAAATGGCCTTGATTTTAGTACCCATTCAGACCAGTGAACACGGAAAAAAACAATTAATAAGACAGTCAATATTCCATGGAAAATAACCAGTTCAATAGATCGAGACAATAATGTTGAAACTGACAAACATAAAAAGATGACGATTTTTGTGAGCGGATGCAATATTATAACGCTAAGGAAATATTTACCTGCCAAGAAACTGTTTGATCAAACTCTAACCAGATCGGTCTGACAGATAACGATTCAATGTTTTTTAACTTGCTCAAATACAATGCATCAATGGCAGATACAATATGATTTAAGATAATGCCCCCTATAAAAAATTGACCTGCTAAACTCATTTCATCACTTTTAATCCTCATAGATTCAAATTTTATACGTTGAGCAACTGTATCCCATTGCCAAGGATAGTCAGCCCATTTTCCGACATTCTCATGCCGTCGCAATCGCAAATATTCAGCATCATAATCATCTATTGAATTAAAATTTCCTATGTCAACCCAGTATCGGTGTTGTTTATTAGAATTAGCTCCAGCGAATTCTGCAGCAAAAGACCTATATTTCAAAGTTTCCAATTCTGAAAGTGAATATAAACCAATACAGCCCAGCAACATTAATGATTCATTGATTATAAATAGCCGGGAACTCTTTGAGTATCCCTGTACAGCCTCGCCCCAACCAGGTAATATGGCGGATTTCACCATGGGATGAATATTTGGATTCCCCGATAGAAAACAGAGGGGCAATGTCAAGATGAAAAAAATTATTTTTTTTGCCAAGACAATATAACCAATACGCACGAAGTTACGAAGCAAAAGGCGGCAAACACATCACCATAACGACTGTAAAAACTGCCAGGTTTCCCAATACTGATTTGCTCTATAAACACTGCCTGCTTACCCAGCGGAACTTTTTTCTGCACAGTCCCATCCGGCCTGATCACGCCAGAAATACCGGTATTAGCTGAACGTAAAACTGGAACTCGATTCTCTATAGCTCGTAATCTGGCCAATTCGAAATGCTGATATGGTCCTGCTGTATTCCCTAGCCAGCCATCATTCGCTTCGATCATTAATATTTCCGCTCCCTCGCCAATGAAACGACGAACAATTTTTGGTAAACTGGACTCGTAACAGATCAAAACAGAAAAACGGACTCCATCCCATTCAAACACTTTATATTCTTTGCCTGCGCGAAAACTGCCACGCTCGATATTCAGATTGAGCCATCTCAATGGATGAAAGAGAAACGGTAGCAGATCATATTCGGCAAATGGAACCAGATGGACTTTTGCATACATTTCATAATCACTGTCTGGACTAAGCCAAATTGCGCTGTTATAATAATATCTTTTCCCATCCTCTATTTTTCTATCAACTGTTCCTGTCAGGAGCGGAATGCCCGTTTGATCAACACGAGCCTGAAGCATTTTCCTTACCCGTGAATTTAACCGCAAATAAGCCGGGACAGCCGTTTCCGGAAATAGAACGATATCAGGGTTTAGATCCACAGCAGCCTGGTGAAGTGAATCCATTAGTGCAATTATGCGGTCCTTTTCATCCCATTTTGAATTCGGGTCCACATTTGGCTGAACAATTGCTACCTTTATTTTTCTGTGTGGATGACTGATGGAATGCAGTCTACCCCACCCGGCAATGGATAATCCTATTAACAAAACCAGAACGGCAATCATTGTTTCTCTGAGCATATTTTCTCTAATTATACCCAAATAAATCAGTGTATTGATGGCAATAATCCAGAATGAGATTCCATAGGGACCAGTGATTTCACCTATTTGTGTCAAAAATATGTATTCGGACTGTGTTAATGCCAAATTAATCCAGGGAAAGCCTAGAGGACCGAAACTGCGTACCCATTCCATAGTGACAATCAAAAATGGTAATAGAACGATTCCCCATTGAGATTTATTTGGCAGGAATCCGATGATCAGCCCAACCACTCCCCAAAACAGAGCCAGATAAATAACTGCAGCAACCAGACTTAAAAGTACAACACCAACACTTGCCCCTGAATTAAATCCTATCCAATAAACAGCAATAAAATTCTGGGTTAATCCAAATAGGCAGCCAAAGATAAAATTATCTTTTACATTTCCATGAAGCCAAATATGAAATAGGGGAAGAAACCCAACCCAAGCAAGCCAACCTAAATGCCATGGCTGAAAAGCAATACCAAGAAGTACTCCGGAAAGGATAGCCTGCTGCCACTCAGGAAGGCTAAATATAGATTTCAACGTGATTGTTTATCGAGATACTGCTGAAGAAAAATGGCCGCTGCTGTACGATCCACTTTCGCTTTATTAAACCCGGTTTTAATCTTTTGCATGGTAAGTGCCCGTGTGGCACTTACAGAAGAAAGCCGCTCATCTTCAAGACTGACAGGTATACCTAGATCGGCCATGGTTTCGGCAAAATGTCGTACCCGCTTTGTCTGAGCGGTATCTTGACCTTGCATACCAATCGGTATGCCAATGACAATAGCTTCTACCTCTTTATCAGAAATAATACTTTGTAATTCAACCATAAGTTTATTGGCAGATGAATTCACCAGCGTTTTAAATGGAGACGCAATCATTTTTAATGGATCCGATAAGGCCAGTCCAATACGTCTCGCACCATAATCGATACCTAAAACTCTTCCCACTTAATTAAATTGGTTTACGCAAGTGCGATTTCATGATTTTGCCAGGTTTGAATCTAGTTTTCTTATGGGCGGGTACATATATTTCTTCATTCGTTCTTGGGTTCCGGGCTCGTGGTTTTGCCTTAGTCGGTTTAGATTCAAAAACACCAAAATTTCTCACTTCAATTCGCACATAGGGTTGGTCTGCACATAGATAATCCCTTATCACTATAAAAAATTCATCAATATAAGACAATGCCTTGCGTGTACTGATTCCTTTACGTTTTGCCACTTCACTGGCGATATCTCGTTTCGTATATGTTTTTATATTCATTACCGTTATGCCCTTTCCACAGAATCTACATTTTTTATTTTGTTAAGTTTGTTTACAAGTCTATTTAATTGACGATTACTGCTTACCTGTACGACAAAATAAGCTGTTGCTATGGCACCACTTACTTTAGTATCGACACTACTTATATTTACATTTTGCCCAGCAATACATTCAGAAAGATTTTTTAATAATCCTTTATAATCCATTCCTACAATTTTTAATCTTACGTTAAATGTATCTTTCCGAGATACATTCCAATCTACTGGAATGAGTCGATCAGCTTCGTGGGTCATTACCGGTAAACTTCTACATGAAGATTGATGAACAGTGACTCCCCTGCCACGAGTGACAAATCCTAAAAGGTTATCGCCAGGGATCGGATTGCAGCATTTACCAAAATTCACCATAAGATTTGTAATCCCATCAAGAACAATACCATTTGTTTTAGAACGGGCGAAATCAAAAAAGCGATTCGAATTTTCGTCTTCTGAAGCCAGCATAGACTCGTCCTCTTGGGGACGGAGTTTTGAAAACATATCCCTGACGGTCAAAGAACCGTTGCCAAGAGCCACCATCAACGACTCAATATCCGCAAAGCCAAATTTCTTATATGAATCAATAAATTCCTGGTTTGCATCACTAATTTTTAGGCGACGGAGTGTTTTTTCTAATATTTCCTTACCCAGCTTTACACTTTCTTCCTGACGCATATTTTTCAAATATTTATTGATTGAATTGCGGGCTTTGCTGGTCACAACAAATTTTTGCCAGCCATAACTTGGTACCTGGCTTTTCCCAGTGATGATTTCTACTATGTCTCCGCTTTTCAATTTAGTATTTAGTGATACAATAGTATGATTTACTTTGGCGCCCATACAGTGCAAGCCAACCTGGGTGTGAACCTGGAAAGCAAAATCTACAGGGGTCGCATTGAGCGGTAATTGAACCAAGTCGCCTGCAGGCGTAAATACAAAAATCTCTCCACTGAACAGATCTATTTTTAGCAGGTCCATAAATTCTTTCGGATCTGCCGTCTCATTCTGTAGAACTTCCAACAATTCCCGAAGCCATTTTACATTACTATCAATTTCTGTAGTTTTTTTTCTGCCCTCTTTATACACCCAATGTGCTGCAACGCCTCTTTCAGCCGTACCATCCATATCATCAGTACGAATTTGAATCTCTACCATTTTACCTCCAAAACCAATGACTGTTGTGTGAACCGATTGGTAGCCATTTGACTTTGGAGTTGCAATAAAATCTTTGAATCGTTCTTGGATTGGGGTATAAAGACTATGCACAATTCCCAAGGCCAGGTAGCATTGTTCAACCTTTTCAACAATGATTCGTATCGCATAGACATCATAAATGTCCTCAAAATCTTTATTGCGCCTTTCCATTTTCCCATTAATCGATGCATATGATTTCGGCCTCCCAAAAATTGTCGGAATTATATTGTAAGATTTCAGTTCTTTTTCAACAGGAGCAATATAGTCGCGAATAATTTTTTCACGCTGACGCTTTGTTGATTTCACTTTGGCAACGATTGATTTATAGGCACCTGGACTAAGTGTTTGAAACACCAAGTCGTCCAGTTGTGCTTTTACCGATGCCATCCCTAAACGATGGGCTAAGGGAGCGTATACATCCCGTGTTTCTATCGCAATACGATGTTGTTTGATCTTGGGTAAATATTTTATTGTGTGCATATTGTGCAGCCGGTCTGCAAATTTGATTATAATGACCCGGAGATCCTTAGCTACTGAGAGCAGCATCTTCATGAAATTGCCGGCCTGCTCCTCCTTACGGGTTGAAAATTTAATTCCACTAAGTTTCGTAACACCATCGACTAAACTTGCAAGATCCTGGCCAAATTCATCCTTAAGTTCTTTAATAGTTGCACTTGTATCTTCAACAGTATCATGGAGCAATCCTGCCATAATGGTAACTGAATCCATATTCCAGGAAGCCAACGTTGTAGCGACTTGGATACAATGGTTGAAATATGGTTCTCCAGAACGACGCTTTTGTCCTTCATGATGACGGTTACCGAATTCAAAGGCTCGCCAGAGCGTTTCCTTCAATGATTCTTTATCCTGATCAGAAGGAAAAGTGATTTTGTCTAATAATTGTATGAAGGATTTGGGATACTCGCCAAATAGCTGGGGAGCAAGCCGGGCGAGCGGATTATCCATTAAAATGGAGTTTCAGCCATCGAAAGGTTCTCAAATCTGGCGAATCGACTAATAAAAGTAGCTTCCACTAAACCGGTAGGGCCGTTACGCTGTTTTGCCACAATGATTTCTGCTTTGCCTTCGTCTTCGTCATCTTGAGTGTAAATCCAAGGGCGATATAGGAAAATAACAACATCTGCGTCTTGTTCAATTGCACCGCTTTCCCTAAGGTCTGATAATCTGGGTTTTTTTGTAGTTCGCTGTTCAACGGCACGGGATAATTGAGACAATGCTAGGATCGGAATATTTAACTCTTTCGCTAAAGCTTTCAATGATCTGGAAATATTAGAAATCTCCTGCTGACGACTGTCAATGCCTGATGTTCCCTGCATTAACTGCAAATAGTCTACTATGATCATATCAATGTCTTTTTCAGCTTTTAATCGACGAGCCTTGGCTCTCAACTCTAACACAGTTAATGCTGGGGAATCGTCTAAATACATGGATGCCTTAGCCAGGGGACCTACCGATAGGCTTAAATTTTTCCAATGAGCTTTAGGCAAGTTTCCTGTACGCACAAGATGGCTGTCCACCCGCGCTTCAGCACAAAGCAAACGCATCGCTAACTGGTAATTAGCCATTTCCAAGCTGAAAAAACCCACTTTCATTTTTGCTTCGACAGCTGCATTCCGCATCATGGTTAGTGCCAACGCCGTTTTTCCCATTCCCGGTCGACCAGCAACAACAATCAAATCACCATTCTGAAAACCAGATGTTAATTCATCCAATTCAAGTAAACCAGATGGGATACCAATAACAGTTCCTTTATGAGAACTTATCTTATCAATTTTTTCAAACGTATCTTGAAGAATCGGATCTATATGCTCAAAACCACCTTTGAGCTGATTTTGAGTTATCTGAAAAATAGACCTTTCGACTGTATCCAAGATTTCACCAATCTGCTTGCTGTCATCATAGGCTTCTTTGGCAATTTCACTGGAAAGATGAATTAGTTTTCTGAGCAACGCCTTTTCAAGTACAATTTTTGCATAACGTTCTACGTGTGCTGTGGTCGGTACAGACTCAACTAAGCCGGTGATATAGTATGCTCCGCCTACTTGTTCCAGTTCCTTATTTTTGTTTAAGACATCAACCACAGAAACAGTATCGATGGGCTCCCCTTGATCGAATAGATACATCATAGTGGACAATAATTTCCCGTGAGCATCCTTATAGAAATGACTCGGACTCAGCCATTGAAGAGTCTTACTGACCGCTTCTTTACTGGAAAGCATAGATCCCAGTACCGCCTGTTCTGCATCATCAGAATGCGGCTGAACATTTAATATTTGGTTATTATCCTGTGGCATGATCGATTAATTATTAACAAAATCACGAATAAGTTTAAAATCCTCCCAGGCGGGTGCTTTTAATCCCGGATTCCGCAATAAAGCAGCAGGATGATATGTAACGCGCAGAGGGGTACCGGAATAGTCATAAGTCTGTCCTCTCATATCTTTCAAGGGAATATCCTGCTTGAGCAACGTTTTCCCAGCTACACGTCCAAGAGCAACTATTAACTTCGGTTTGACAAGATCAATCTGCCGCTGTAGATAGGGTTCGCACTTTTCAACTTCCGAAGGCAATGGATCGCGATTATTAGGTGGTCGACATTTAATCACATTTGCAATGTACACATCATTATCCCGGTATTTACCAATAGCTCTGAGAATCTTATCTAGTAATT
Organism: Fidelibacterota bacterium; assembly: GCA_012964275.1. GTDB lineage: Bacteria > Fidelibacterota > Marinisomatia > Marinisomatales > UBA1611 > UBA1611. The sequence continues at coordinate 18,240 of DTUG01000193.1, forward strand.
TCCCAGCACGACCGACAAATGGCTCTCCCTGCATGTCCTCCTGTTCACCAGGTGCTTCACCAACCAGCATCAAATTAGCTTTTGGATCACCAACTCCAAAAACGAAATTTGTTCTGGTTTTTCCCAGTGGACATTTTTGACAATGACATATTTCTGCATTGAAATCACTCAGGCTGTCAATTTTGTCATTTTCTCCCTGGCTAACTCCAGCGAAAATGTTGTCTGGTGAAGAGAGATACAAGTTATCACCAAATAATTCCTGCTGCTGCTTCAGGTATCGATGAACCGGGGATGTAACCTGATAACCCATGAATTAAATATTTTTTCGACGCCTCCAAATAACATCACCTGATAAGAATTGGGAAATAGCTTCAGTTGTAGGTTTTTCCTCTTCCTCATACTGCTCTGGTGTTTTTTCTTCTACTTCATCAAATACACCGTATTCTTCTGGTTCTAAATCGCGAAGAGATGCTTCTACAATACGTTCGTTTAGAATACGCCGAGCCTGTCCTGACATGACAGCTACGGCTTCATATATATTCTCTACTTTTTCCTCAACCTCACGTAAAGGAATGGTTTTAATAGCCATTTAAGACTCCTTCTTTTAATCCATTAACTACATCGATCAATTCTCGTGTCGCTACTTCAAGGTCATCATTTATCAACACATAATCAAATTTATTTTTGTATTCCATCTCTTTTTCAAATCGCTGTAAGCGTTTTTCAATTCTTAATTCGGAATCTGTACCACGCCTTCGAAGACGCCCGCGAAGATGGTCAATACTTGGTGGTAATATAAAGATTGAAAAAGATTGTTCAAGATAAAGACTTCGAATCGACATCGACCCTTTTACGTCTAGATCTAGAAGTACAGTTCCCTTCTGAATAATTGCTGTATCGAGATTGGATTTCAATGTTCCATAATATTGGCCGTGCACATCTTCCCATTCTGCAAATGCATTATCCGCAACATGCTTCATAAATACCTCATTGGAAATGAAATAATAATCAATTTCATTAATTTCATTCTGTCTTGGTTCACGGGTCGTACAGGATACAGACCACTCAATGTCAGGACGAGCTGACTGGAGCGCTTTACAGAGTGTTGTTTTGCCGGATCCAGATGGAGCTGAAATAGTAATGATGTTTCTCATCACAGTATGTTCTGTATTTGTTCCCTGATTTTTTCCAATTCATCTTTCATTTCTACAATCTTATTAGTGACTTCTGGCACCGGGCTTTTTGATCCAATCGTGTTGACCTCACGTCCAACTTCCTGAATTAAAAAATTAAGACGCCTACCAACCGGTTCTTCTTGATCAAGGTAAGACCTAAATTGTTTAAAATGACTGTGAATCCTTACAATCTCCTCTGTCGTATCAGCACGCTCCACTAAATAAGCGACTTCCTGAATCAAACGATTCTCATCTAAAGAATCATCACCAAGAAGTGTATTTATCTTTTCCTGCAGAGAGACTCGTTTATCATGCGGGTACTGTTTGCCACTATCTTCGATTTTGCCTAATAATCCGGTTAAATTGTTCAGCCGGTTAATGATATCACCCTGTATTTGTTCACCTTCGCGGCTTCTCATCTCATTCACCTGGTTAAGCGCAAAATCTATAGCTTTCATTAAATCACCCATTTTGAGAGTCTCTGGTTCATCTGCTGATAATAAATCGTGGGTAGAAATAATTTCGCTTAAATTCAAGCGTTGGCCATATTCAATGTGTATGTCTTTGAGAATTTTCTGAATTACTTCAAATCTATCTTTATTGAAATTCAAAGTTTGTCCATTCTGCGAATCATTTAATTCGATCCTTAATTGGACATTGCCACGACCTATAAATCCTCCTACATGTTCCTTCACTTTAGATTCCAATGCTGGTTCTAAGGTCATACCCCGGATTATCAATTCGAAGAAACGGGAATTTACTGTTCGAATTTCGACATTTATTTTATCTTTCATCCGGCCCGCGGAACCGCGTCCAAATCCTGTCATACTTTTAATCATAAAATTCCAAGTAGAAAAATGCCGGGGAAGGTACTGAAATCACGAAATATCAATCAATGGGGATCATTCACCTAAATTCTTTATTATGGGTAATTTAAGTTGGATTGTTTCTATCTCACTTTCTCCAACAGCCAGGTTGGCGAAATACCTAATGAAATCAAATGGTGATTTCCCAGACCTGAACGGGAATTTTCTGCCAGGAATCCATAATCCATAGAGACTCCTGACCATGATATCCCAATACCGCCGGACAAGGTACCATAAGGATTACGGCCTATCCTGACAGCTAACTTATTTTTATAAATACATTCCAGTCCCGCAGCAACATCGATTGAGGTATGACTAAACCCAATTTGCGAATCCAGAAATCGGTCAGACAGGCCCATACGAATAGATAGTAAAGGGTTGACAGCAAGACTCAGTCTGTTAATGTTAAATGGGTAATGAATTCCTGTAGAAATGGAAGGTAAAGTGCCCTCTATGGTACCATTTTCCCATAAAATACCTGATGAAGGTATATTACGGATCACAGTACCAAAGTTAAATTTATTAAAAGACCGAAAAATTCCCAGGTCTAAGCCAATTCCTATTGCATGATGCTTATCCAGAAAGTGTAATAATATCTTGGTACCTATTCCTATGCGCCATTGCCGCCAGATTTTATTCACTGCACCATGTAAACCAACTTGGTGTTGGCTAAAAAATCTGATTTTATCCTGATCCAACCGCTCACCTTCATCTAAAATACCATTCCCCTCACCTGCATCCTGAGTCCCAAAAACACCATCAGTACCCCAATCTAAAAGCATAGACCGGGTATCTGGTATACTCCCGATACTTTCATACAGCAATGAAAAATAGATGGGCATATTTTTACTAATTTCTTTTCTAAAACCAACATAATCGCCATTCACCATTCCAGCAAATCGTGTTTGATGCGTTAATCCAAACCTATTATACTCATCCAATTTGAAAGCTGGATTTGAAATATAGGCACCCATGGATGAAAGCGGATATCCAATGACGGTGTTCCCGAGGGCTGCGGTTCGCGCGTCGGTGACATGATCAAATATTTCCCAGCCATATTTCACCCAATATCCAGCTGCATTCAACGAGCCAATACTGGAGAGCAATAATAACTTATAAATCGTACTCTTTTTTAATTTCACCAAGTTTCGTTAGGGCTTCTAATGGTGTAATTGAATCTATATCAAGTTCATTTAAATCTTTTCGAAGTCTAGATTCCTGTTCTTGGAATAAAGTTATTCTTTCGGACGACTCAATGGGCAATGAAGTTCCATCTTTATTTTTCGCGTTCTGAACATGATGATGTAATATCTCCCATGCGCGGGAAACGATAGAAGCCGGCAAACCAGCCATCTTGGCTACATGGATCCCATAACTTTTATCCCCAGGACCATCAGCGATAGTCCGAAGAAAAATAATCCTGTCACCAAATTCTTTCACTTCAACATGATGATTTTCTAATCGTTCTAAACTGGCTTCCAGATCTGTTAATTCATGGTAGTGTGTTGCAAAGATAGTGCGGGCTGCAACATCCTCATTCTGGTGTAAATATTCTGTAATGGCCCAAGCGAGGGACAACCCGTCGAACGTTGCCGTCCCCCTTCCTATTTCATCCAGCAAGATCAGACTTCGATTTGACGCATTATTCAAAATATTGGCAGCCTCATTCATTTCTACAAGAAAGGTGCTTTCGCCCCCAGCTAGGTTATCACTGGCACCGACACGGGTAAAAAGCCGGTCCACAATACCGATTTTCCCAGATTTAGCAGGTATAAAACAGCCGATCTGGGCCATAAGGACAATAAGCCCATTCTGCCTTAAATAAGTCGATTTTCCAGCCATATTGGGCCCTGTAAGCAGATGGATCTGATTGACCAAGGCATCCATAGATAAATGATTTGGTATGAATTTTTCCGTGGCCGGCAAAAGTGTTTCTACAACCGGATGACGGCCTGCTTTGATCTGAAGAATTGGCTCATCAGTTAATTCTGGCCTAACGTAACGCTGTGACAACGCCGTTGCAGCAAAACTAGCCAGCAGGTCTATTCTATTGATAACCTCCGCATTTGCCTGAATATCACTGGCCAGCGCCATGGTATCATCCATCACTTCCTGAATGATTCTGTTCTCTATCTCTAGAATTCTTTCCTCAGCAGTTAATACCTTTTCTTCGTATTGTTTTAACTCCTCAGTGATATATCGTTCAGAATTAACCAGGGTCTGTTTTCGGATATAAGATTCAGGTACCTTCTGCTGGTGGGTTTTGGTCACTTCGATGTAATACCCAAACACCTTGTTAAATCCTACTTTCAAAGATGGAATTTCAAGGCGATTACTCTCTGAAGATTGAAAATCGCTGATCCATTGTTTACCATTCGCTAAAAGTATACGCAACTCATCTAACTTTGAATCAATTTTCGCCTTAATTACACTGCCCTGTTTAATTTGCGCCGGACTGTCTTCATTGATCGTATCCATGATACGATCAACCACCACGCTGACATCAATAAACTCGCTGATGAGCTCAATAAGCGGTTTTTCATTTGAATCCTGAAATTGTTTACACCAACCTGGAATATAACTGAGCGTGTGTGCCAGGCCAATGAGGTCACGGGGCGTGCCTACACCCCTATTTATTCTGCCTAACACCCGTTCAAGGTCAATAGTTATACCCAAGATATCCCGTATTTTGTTTAACAGTCCTTTTTGTCCATAAAAGGAAGAAACAATATCTAAACGGGAGTTCAATCTATTGATATTCGTCAGCGGTTGATGAAGCCACTTTTTCAATAGTCTGCCACCGCCAGCAGTCTCAGTATAATCAATACAATCAACCAGTGTTCCGTGTGTCCCCTGAGTTGACAAAGATTTAAAAACCTCCAAGTTACGGATTGTAAAACTATCCAATCCCATAATCCCCTTGTCAAGAACTGGTTTCATTTTAGTCACGTGATCGACCCTGATGTTCAAATCAGTTTGTATATGGTAAATAAGGCCACCACCCGCCGTAAGACCTGCTTTTAAATCATCACATCCAAATCCTTTTAAAGATGAAATATTGAAAAGATCTAGTAACGTTCTGTAGCATTGATCTGCACTGAATATCCAATCTTCCACAGTAGTTATAAATGGTCGGAGTTCACGATACCAATCTGATAAAGAGTAGACAACACTTTCTCCAATAATAACTTCATTTGGATAATATTTTCTCAAGTAATCTATTAAGTTTTCCGATGGACACTCTCCTATTAAAAATTCCCCCTGTTGATGACTCAAATATGGCAAAACCTGCCACATCTTTTTCAAAAACAACAGAAGCCATATACTGGTTTGATTTTTGGCTTAGGACTTGATCTGACGTTAACGTTCCCGGAGTCACCACTTCGATAACTTCACGCTTGACAATACCCTTCGCGAACTTTGGATCTTCAACCTGTTCACAAATTGCCACCCGATAACCAGCCCTTACCAGCTTTGGTAGGTAATTATCAAGAGCATGGTAAGGAAAACCAGCCAAGTCAACTTCCGCAGCTTTCCCGTTGGCTCTTTTCGTTAGAACAATACCTAGTATTCTAGATGTGACTTTTGCATCTTTATTGAATGTCTCATAAAAATCTCCCATCCGAAATAGAACAATTGTATCAGGATATTTAGATTTTACATCCATATATTGCTTCATGAGAGGTGTTGCCGTTATGGTGCTTTTAGACATTTAGTGTAGAACCTTCTCTGCGGTTATTTCCATCGCGCTGGGTATAGTTAGAACGATCCAGATATTCCAAAAGCGGAATAGCCGTTTTTCGAGTTAGTCCTGTCAGGTCCTTAAATTTTGATACAGATAATAATTTATTTTTTGCAAAGTGGTCACGCAAATCATTTAGGATTTTATCGCGGTATTTTTTCGCTATCCATATATCAGTTCCAATGTTCAATGAATCATTCTGATCACTTAACAAATGCAGCAGGTCGCCCACCCTCCGTGGCTGTAACCCCGAACGCTTTATTAATTCTTTAAAAGAAATTGGCTCAAGACCTGATAAATCGAGAAGACTTTGAAGCAGATCCAAATCCTTTTGATCTTTAGCTGTGATCTCGGGCTCATAACTCGAAAGTATTACTCCGCCGCTACACTGTATTATCTGTCCTTCTAGTTCCATTTTACTTAAAACAACCTCTGTCCAATCTGCGGACCATTTTAGTTGATCCATAATAGTTTCGGTGCCAATGGTTTTTCGAAAAGGATTACGTTTATAGGCTTTATTAAATAAGGATAGGACTGCTTCATTTGATTTCTTCAAAGAATCATTAGAATACACCAGATTAGATTTGAGTTCTACGTTTAGGTCTGCAGCATGTATCCAATTTTGGATTATATTTTTATCCCGGAAAAACCTTTGGCTCCAGCTATTAAGGCTCCGTGGTTGCTTCCATTCCTTCTCTATCATTGTGCGAAACCTATTCTCAGGTTCTGGTGATAGTTCCTGAATTCGTATTTTTAATTCCGACCATTTCCCTGAAGGTACTGGATCTAAGATCCTTCCGCCTGCTATTGTTTCCATAGGCGAATATGATCGAATGACAAACAGATCATCCATAGCAACTGACAGCGGCATTTCCAGATCAATTACCGCTGTTCTATTCTGCCCCTTTGATAATTTTGCGGTTGCCATAGAAACTCGTCCCAGCATCTCTGCGGTACCTATATGGAGCCTGATACGCTGTTTATTTTTTATACTCCAATCAGTATTAGGGTTCATAGTTATATGCGCGATTACCTGCTTTGTAACACTGAAAACACCTGGATTTGAAAGGACTGTACCCCTATTGATGTCCGTTCTTTGAACATGAGCCAAGTTTACCGCTGCCCGGTCACCAACCCCTACCAAATCAACATTATCCCCATGTGTCTGGATTCCTCTAACTTTTGTGGCAATACAATTGGGCAACAATTCCACTTCATCGCCAACCTGTAATTCACCACTGTCTACTGTCCCTGTGACTACAGTCCCAAATCCCTTTTTTGTAAACACACGATCTATATGCATCCGGAATTTGCTTGATTTAATCTGAATTTTCACTTCTTTTGAAATCCGCAGCAGGAGTTTTTTGACCGCTTCAATTCCATCACCGTTGAGATTATTAACCCGCGTGATAGGTGCAGCATCTAAAACAGTATTTTTTATCAGGTCCTGCAAATCCAATTCGACCAGTTCCAGCCAGTCTTCATCCTGTACTAAATCAACCTTGGTGAGCACAATCAAACCTTCTTGAATAGAAAAACTATCAAGTATCTGTAAGTGCTCTCTGGTCTGCGGCATAACACCATCATCGGCAGCCACCACGAGCATTCCAATATGAATATTGGCCGCCCCAGCAGCCATGTTCCGAATAAATTTTTCGTGTCCGGGGACATCAATAATTGTTATTTGGTCATTAAGATAGGCAAAACCAAGGTCAATGGTCATACCCCGGGCTTTTTCTTGAGCTAATTGATCTGTATCCGTTCCAGTAAGCGCCTTAACGAGAGCGGTTTTACCGTGGTCAATATGGCCGGCCGTCCCGATGACAATTTGATGCATGTTCAGACTTGGGTTATAGCCTTCGTCAAGCGATCAATTTGATGCGGTAACACAGCTTTCAGATCTATATAAAATGTATTTTTATAAGTGTAGCCGACAACAGGTAAGGCACCATTTCGAAAAGCGGCAGCCAGATCCGAAACTTTCATAGATGAGGGTTTAAATTTGAGTGCAGTACTCGCAATGGATTTCACGGGCAGGGATCCGCTCCCTGCTTCTACAGTTGAATCCACTACCGAAATTCCCAATTTTTTGATTTTCGACTTTGCCAGCGCGCTGATCACTTTATTTGCTCGTTTTTTCAGTATTTTTCTTGATGTTGTCAACATATTCAAAGCGAGATTCATTTTCGAAAATCGTGTCTCGCTATATGTCCTCAGTGTCTCGTCCATAAGACCAATTGTAATCTTATCACAGCGCATAGTACGATAAAGTGTGTTTTGCTTCATTTTGTCAGTGAAGTTTTTAGATCCAATGATTATCCCGGACTGTGGACCTCCCAGTAGTTTATCCCCGGAGAAAGTGGTGATGTCTGCTCCCTGCTCCACAATATTCCGAACCTGTAATTCTTCTGGAAGACCATGTGCACTTAACGAAAGCAAAGCCCCGCTACCCAGATCCACCATCACCGGAATACGTTTTGCCCTCCCAAGTGAAACCAATTCATCCAATGAGACATCCTTCGTAAATCCTCGGATCACATAATTACTGGTATGGACCCATAACAGCAGTTTGGTCTTCTTCGTGATCGCTTTTTTATAATCCGGGATATGGGTACGGTTAGTTGTCCCAACTTCTTTCAATACCGCATTACTTTTATCAATGATATCGGGTATGCGGAACGATCCTCCAATTTCAACCATTTGACCTCGGGAACAAATCACATCACCTCCTGCTGCAAGTGTGTTCAACGTGAGTAGAACCGCTGCTGCGTTATTATTGACAATCATGGAACTTTCGGATCCACAAATTGCAGCCATATGCTGATCAATGTGATCCTGTCTATCACCTCGTTTTCCGTCAGGCAAATTAAACTCCAAATTCACATAGCCATCCAATCTGCGGGCTAAAGACCGCAGCCGCTTTCCTTCAAAAGGAGCCCGGCCAAAACCAGTATGTAAGACAATACCGGTACCATTAATAATATTTACCAGTGAAGGAGATGATTCAAGAGATACACGAGTCACTATCTTTTCCAATAATAAGTCACGATTTAAATTGAATTTCCCCGACTTGATTTTCTGGCGAAAGATGCCTATATGCTTATTTATTATTATTTTTAAATACCTTTCATGTATAGATAAAGAATCCCCTATTTCAAGTAACACTTGATTAACGGAAGGTAAGTGACTTAGACGGCTGCTCATTAATCTAAGGATGAAATTCCTACAATCGGACTATCCATTCCAAGAAGAATGATGCAACCGTTTGGTCAACAACAGCCCGCTGAAAACTGCAGGTAACAAACTTATTGCCATAAAAGGAAAAATAACGGATAAAGTATAATTTTCAGCAATCCAGCCACATACCGCAGTTGATACACCGCCCCCTATACCAAAACTCAGGAAAAAACTTATCCCATAGCCTAAACCACGTTGCTTTATTGATGTTAAATCAGCAAGCAGGGCATTAGAGACCGGCTGTGGTGAAAAGTGAACAACCCCGAGCATCATGCTGACACTAATCAAAAAAAGCCCAGATGTATACCCAACTAATGCAAAAAAAGGTATATTAATTAACACAATCCAAAAAAGAAGGGCAGCACGGTTATATCTATCCCCCAAAAAACCGCCAATTGTTTGTCCCGCTATACCACCCATGAATACGAGTGTCGTAAATAACCCACCGCGCATTGTTTCAGGTACATAATCAAACACACTTCCAGTTTGAGAAGCAAAAAGTGAGGGCATATATGTTGTAAACCCGCCAAATGCAAACCCCATGCAGATACTGATCATATAATAGAGAACGACAGAGTATCTATCAGTCTTATGTGGTGATGCTGCATTTACACTATCTGGCACCACAGAACGGCTAGGTATTAAAAGAATTGTAGCACCGGAAAGAATAAATTGCCATATCATCCAAATTCCAAAAGCAAATCTCCAATCACCAAATTCAGCGAAAATACCTGCAAGAAGCGGTCCTGCTGCCAAACCAATAGAACCAGCAATTCCATGAATACTCATTCCTTTGCTCAACTGTTTCAACCGATGGGACAGAATTGTCAATCCCGCGGGATGGTAAATACTTGAAACCGCTCCCATTATGGCAAGGCCAATTGTGATCTGAAATGTGCTATGAGCAGTAACCAGGATCAACGCAGCCAACCCAGATCCAACCTGGTAGATAACCAATAGTTTTTTCCCACCAAGCCTGCTCTCAAGTAATCCAGCTGGAATCGCTCCCAACCCAAACATAAATGCGCCAGCAGACGCCATTAATCCCAATGAGTCAAATCCTAAATCGAATTCTTCGTGGAATAAAGGTAACAAAGCTGGGAATACCAGCATTTGGGCGTGCACTGCAAGGTGCGATAACCCTGTAATAATTAATACAGTTCGTTCAGTTTTACTCAAAATAAAAAGCCCCTGCTGCGATATCCATGCACAGAGGGGCTACTGGGATTGATTCAATCGCTTATCGTTTTTCCTTGATCCGGGTAGCTTTACTGCCAGTGACCTTGCGCAGGTAGTTCAGTTTGGCCCGGCGTACCTTCCCGCGGCGTTTAACTTCGATTTTAGCAACCATTGGGGAATGCAGGGGGAATATTCGTTCAACACCAATACCACCGGATACTTTACGTACCGTGAAGGTTGCATCCAAGCTCTTGCCGCCGCGGCGTCCGATCACAACCCCTTCATAGCGTTGGATTCGCTCTTTATTGCCCTCCCGAACCCGAACATTCACTACGACTGTATCACCAGCGTCAAACTCAGGAATGTCCTGTTTTAAATATTCCTTTGTAGCTTCATGCACCTTATTCATTATTTGTCTCCAATTCTACTAAAGATTGTCGGTATTTTTTCCAGAGATCCGGCCTTTTTTCCCTCGTTCTTTCCTCTGATTTCTCTTGCCTCCAGGATTGTATATTTTTATGGTTACCGCCCAAAAGCACTTCTGGAACGGACATTCCGTCAATCTCCCTTGGCCGTGTATAATGAGGATGATCCAGCAAATCCCGTGCAAAAGAATCAGTCAATGCCGACTGAATTGAATTCAGCACTCCTGGAATTAACCGAACAATACTGTCAACCATGATCATTGCCGTTAATTCGCCGTTGGAAACAACAAAATCTCCCAATGAATATTCATGGGTAACATATTTATCTATTACCCGTTGATCAATCCCCTTATAGCGTCCACAAATGACGATAAGATTTTCATCTTTGGTGTTTTCCAATGCACAATCATGGTTCCAAATTGATCCTTGCGGTGCCGGCAACAAAACGTGTGTTTCATTTTCTAAATCACCTATTCGTTCATGGGCAAAATCAATTGCCATTAATAGCGGTTCGGCCATCATAACCATGCCGCTGCCGCCTCCAAATGGAGTATCATCAATCTGCCGATAGTTCCCTTTACCAAATTCCCTTACATCAATTACATGAAATGTCACCACATCATGGTCCTTGGCCTGCCGCAGAATGCTGTTATCGATAATGGTATGGATTACATCAGGGACCGTGGTTATAATAGCGATTTGCTTCAATCGAGTAAACCATCCATGGGAGTAATCATGATATATTCATTTTCGTAATTCACTTCCCTTACTACTTCAGGTACAATGGGGATCAAAAACTCCTTTACTCCATTGTGTACCACATAAACATCGCTGCCAGGTAGCCACATCACATCATTGAGAATACCAACTGATTCGCCTTGCTCTGTGACCACATTAAACTGCAACAGGTTACGACCAATCAGATTAATACGGTCATCGCTATTGGCAGTAATATATACTGAATGTCCAATCATTTTCTCTGCTTCTTGAATAGAATCGACACCCTCGAATTTGAACCGCTTTTTTTTCCCTATTCCTGCGGTTTTCTCTAATATCACATCATTAGATGTATCTGGTGAAATACCTATCAATAGCGGTTTTTCACTAATATAATCATTAAAATAGCGTGAGAGGGGGCGTAATATCACTTCGCCTTTCAGTCCTGATGTGGCAGCCACCTTCGCAATGGGATGTATGCGATCCGTCATATTTAGTCAATTACATCCAAGCGGGCACGTTTCCCACCCTCTTTTGCATTAACAGCAAATACGATTGTGCGCAACGCAGAGATATTTCGGCCATGCTTTCCAATGACCTTTCCATAATCTCCATCTCCAACGGTCAATTCATAAATAATGCGCTGTTCCGTTTCCACAATATTCACATTTACTTCATCAGGCTTATCAACAAGCAGTTTTACGGCCATTTCAATAAACTCCAGCATGGCTTCCTCCTTTTCTGTCAGTCTATGTTTTTATTCTTCCTCAGATTGGTCGTCTTCGTCAACCTCGGCGGTATCTTCAGAATCGCTTTCTTCCGCAGCAGTATTTTCTTTATCAGGGCTATCATCAGCAGGGGTATCAGATTCTTCACCCTCATCTTGAGACTCATCATCTTTTTTGGTCACATCATCACTGGATGCTTCAGCTTCGTCTTCTGACGGCCCGGATTCAGTAAGTTTATCAGTGGTAGATGGTTCAGATTCTTTTGTAGGCGCATCTGCCACCTCTGCTTCAGCCTTTGCAGCAGCTTTCTCTTTACCCGCTTTTGCTTTCTTAGTTTCTTTTTCGGCAGCGCGGGCTTCCAGCACAGCTTTACGGTTCAGTTCCCATTTCTTCATCTCTTTCTCTATACCAGCTTCATCCATCCCCTGCTGCATCAAGTGCCAGCGGTGGGCTAAACCTTCGCGTTTCATTAGCTTGTGAACCGCATCACTAGGAATCGCACCCTCACTTAACCAATGCAGAATTCGGTCACCCTTCAGATCGTAAGAATGATTCACATCAATGGGATTATACCAGCCCACTTCCTCGATGGCTGCGCCATCACGCTGCTTTCGAGAATCTATTACGATCAGTCGATAAAATGGTCTATTGCGTCGTCCAATACGTTTCAATCTTATTTTTGTAGCCAAGAAATTGCTCCTTAATTCATATTTCCGAATGCCCCCATTCCAGGGAACTGTATTTGTTTTTTCTTTCCTACCTGTTTCATCAACTTTCGCATACCCGCAAACTGCTTGAGCAACGAATTTATTTCCTGAACCGGTCGACCGCTACCATGTGCAATGCGTGCCCGACGGGACCCGTTTATGATTTCCGGACACTGGCGTTCCGCCAGTGTCATGGAATTAATAATTGCCTCGGTCCAGTCAAGCTGACGATCATCCATATTTAATTGTTTCAATGCTTTTTTATTCAATCCAGGCATCATACCCAGAAGCTGACTTATGGAACCCATTTTCCGCAGTTGGAATTTAAAATCATCAAGATCAAACTTGTTTTTGACAAGTTTTTCCTGAAATGTACGAATATCTTCACTATCCGCAACCTTTTGGGCTTTTTCTACCAGGGTGACCACATCGCCAAATCCTAGGATCCGATCAGCAATCCTTTTCGGATCAAAGGGTTCCAGCCCATCCATTTTTTCCGAAACGCCAATGAATTTGATCGGCTTGCCAGTGATTTTACGAATCGATACTGCCGCGCCACCGCGAGCATCTCCATCCATTTTAGTAAGAATAACTCCTGTAAGCGGCAGAGCTTCATGAAAGGTCATCGCTGAAGTGACAGCATCCTGCCCTGTCATTCCGTCAGCCACAAAAAGAATTTCCGTTGGCT
>DTUG01000194.1 GCA_012964275.1 Fidelibacterota bacterium
GACCCGGATAAAGTAAGAAGAGGATTGTCGGAACATGATGTGCTCGTAGAAAACTGGGGTGGTAAGGTTCAGTCAGTTGAGATAAGCGCAAAAACAGGTGATGGTATTTCAGATTTAATGGACAGCCTTCTTCTGGAAACAGAAGTCATGGATCTGAAAGCGAATAAAGATTGTAAGGCCAGAGGCACTGTAGTTGATTCACGATTGGATAAAGGTCTAGGGCCCGTAGGGACTGTTCTCATCCAGAAAGGTACCCTTAGATTAGGTCATCCTTTCATTTGCAATGACTATTCCGGGAAGGTTCGTACGATAACGAACGAAAGAGGTCAACGCCTGCAAGAAGCTGGTCCATCTGATGCTGTCCAAATACAAGGATTTGGACAGGTGCCACAGTCCGCAGATATTTTTGCTGTTTTGGAAAACGAAAAAGATTTAAAAAGAATCGCTGCTGAGAGACAACGAATGCGCCGAGAAATTGAACAGAAAAAAATGGTATTTACTCTTGATGGGATGTCATCCATGATAAAAGAGGGAACCATGAAAAAATTGCCAGTTATCATTAAAGGTGATGTAGATGGTTCTGTTGATGTTCTTTCTGAGACATTAGTTAAGATTAATACCGATGAAGTAGAGATTAAAGTAATACATAAGGCAGTGGGCATGGTCACTGAATCCGACGTTTTGCTCGCGAAAGCATCCAACGCCGTAATTATTGGATTCGGCGTTCAGGTAGGTTCCAATGCTAAATTGCAAGCGACTCAAGCTCGAGTCGATATTCGTACTTATAATGTTATTTATAATGTTGTGGATGAACTTAAGATGGCTATGGAAGGGTTGCTTGAACCAGACAAAGTTGAAACTGTACTGGGAAAAGCTACTGTGCAGCAACAGTTTAAGATTCCAAAAATAGGATTCATAGCCGGCTGCAGGGTTGATGAAGGACTTATTGTAAGAAATACCCAAGCAAGGTTATTGCGAGATGAAGAGATCATTGGTGAAGGTGCGATTACATCTTTGAAACGTTTTCAGGATGATGCCCGCGAGGTTAAAGAAGGGTTGGAGTGTGGAATCGGTATTGAAGGTATCAAAAAATATCAGGAGGGAGATATCATTGAAGTTTATCAGATCCGTGAAGTAAAAAGGAAACTGGTTACGAATTGAATCAAAATCGACCGTATAAACGTACGGACCGGGTTAGCAATCAGATCCAGGAGATATTGTGTGAAATATTAACTCGACATGTAGATCTAAGTCATTTAGGTTTTGTAACGTTTACTCAAGTAAAAATGTCACCGGATCTGCGTATTGCCAAGGTCTATTACAGCATACTGAATCCAACGAGACCGTGGGCAAAAATTGATATTGAAATTAACGAGCATCGCAAAGCATTTAAAAAATTCATGAGTCCTCAACTTCATTTAAAAAACACCCCAGACCTGAGATTCTATCATGATGAAATGCTGGAGTACGGTGATAAGATCTCAAAACTCCTGCATAAACTGGGCCTTGGTGATCATGATACTAAACATAGATAAACCAGTTGGTTGGACGTCTTTCGATATCGTAAAAAAGATTCGGGGAATTACTAAAGAAAAAAAAGTTGGGCATGCCGGTACTCTCGATCCTTTTGCCAGCGGGGTGATTATTATTGGGATTGGTGATGATACAAAAAAATTAACAGGTATCTCCAATGCAGATAAAGCATATGAAGCCGAGTTGATCCTGGGAAAGACGACCAACACACTTGACCCGGAAGGGGATATCATTCATTCCCAAGCGATACCTGACTTATCCTATGAAGATATCAAGGGTGTAATCAAATCTTTTTTAGGCCAGCAATTGCAGATACCCCCAATGTTTTCGGCGAAAAAATATCAGGGTAAGCGTTTATACAAATTGGCCAGAAAGAATATTATCGTTGATAGAAATCCTGTTCCTATTAATATCAAGAAAATTGAACTCATTCACTTGTCTAACAAACGGATTACTTTCTCTGCTTTCTGTTCCAAGGGAACCTATATTCGAGTTTTAGGCAAAGATATAGCGGAAAAGCTGGGAACGGTTGGATATCTACATTCGTTGAGAAGGACAAAAGTAGGTGATTTTGATTTAAAACGATCTCAAACAATTAGCGAATTTCAGAGCACATGGATGTCTACCGCTCATTAGATGATTTTATTCCTCTTAAGAGTTCGGTTATAACCATTGGTTCATACGATGGATTACATCGCGGCCATCATGAAATTGTTCGGTCGGTGGTGAACCGGGCTCAGGCGAGGAAAGTAAACGCTGCTGTGGTGACCTTTGATCCTCATCCCAAACATGTCTTGGATAGGTCACCTGAAAAATTGCCCCTGATCATGAATATGAATCAGAAGCTAGAAATTTTACATTCCCTTGGATTGGGTAAAGTATTGATTATCCCATTCACTCTCAGGTTTTCAAGAATGGAAGCAAAGGAATTTATGGACAATGTTATTCTCCCTAATTTTAAACCTCAGTTCATTGTTGCTGGGTATAATCACCATTTTGGTCATAAACGAAAAGGCGGGCCGGAATTTCTAAAGGAATACTGTCATGAGCATGGAATTGGCTTGGAAATAACAGAGCCGGTGAAAGATGGAGATGCAGTTATTTCCAGCACTCACATTCGTACTTTGATTCAAAATGGGTATTTACGACGAGCGAATTTTGAATTAGGTTCTTTCTTTGGATTTATGGCCAAGGTCGTGCGCGGATCCGGTCGTGGAAAAGGATTGGATTTTCCAACTGCTAACCTAAATCCTCTCGGAGAAAATCAACTCATGCCCAAACCAGGCGTCTATTTTACCAGAGGACGGATTGATGGACTTCATCTATATGGAATGTGTAACTTTGGAGTGAGACCGACATTTGAAGAAAAAGAATTAGTTTTAGAAGTTCATTTTTTTTATGATGACCTTGACGATATTTATGGGAAGGTCATTTGGGTGGAGTTTTTAGAGCGAATAAGGCGTGAGAAGAAATTTCCATCCCCATTAGCATTAAAAGAGCAACTAGAAAGAGATAAAAGCAAATGCCTTGATCTTCAAGGTAAATACGAATAGGAGCAATGAATGCCTATTACCAAGGAAGAAAAAAAGGAAATCATTAAAAAGTTCGGGAAAAATGATCAGGACACCGGATCAACTGAAGTCCAGATTGCCATCTTATCTCACAGAATTCGTGAATTAACGGAGCATTTGAAGATTCATAAAAAAGATAAACATACACGCCGAGGGTTAGTGCAATTAGTATCACATCGAAAAAAATTAATGAAGTATTTGATTCGCAGTGATGCCGAAGCATACATGAAAATTGTTAAGGAATTGTCCCTGCGCAGTTAGATAAATATAATAGAAAGAAGAAAAGAGAAATATGATAAAAGTAGAAAGAGAAATTGCTGGAAGAACACTCAGTTTCCAGACGGGTAAAGTCGCCCGACAGTCAGCAGGGTCGGTTATTGTAACATACGGTAATACGACTATTTTAGTAGCAGTGAACGCAGCAAAAGAGCCAAGGGAAGATATCGATTATTTTCCACTTCAAGTTGAATATCGCGAGAAACATTACGCCAGCGGGAAAATCCCTGGCGGTTTTTTTAAACGAGAAGCTCGTCCATCGGAAGGGGAAGTACTTACAAGCCGACAAACAGATCGTCCGATTCGACCGTTATTTCCAAAAGGCTTTAAAAATGAAACCCAGGTTATAATCAGTGTATTGCAAAGTGACGGCGAAAATATGCCGGATGTCTGGGCTGGTGTGGGCGCCTCAGCAGCCCTTATGATTTCTAATATACCTTGGCATGGACCCATTGCTACAGCGAGGGTTGCTCAGATCGATGGCGAATTTGTTTTAAATCCAACCAGATCAGAGTTGGAAAATAGCGATCTTGACTTGGTGGTGTCTGGAAATGATGAAACTATTGTTATGGTAGAAGGCGAAGCTGCGGAGATGAGTGAAAAAACATTTGTAGATGCTTTAAAATTTACCCAAAAGTATATTAGTGAGATTATTGATCTAGAAAGGGAATTAGCTGATGCTGTGCAAGTGGAAAAACCGCCGGAGCCCGAAGTAGAATGGGATACTGCATTGGTAGAAGCTGTTGATGATAAAATTGGTAGCAGCATTGCTGACATAATTAATATCACGGAAAAACAAGACCGCAGTGATGCAAAGGATCAGGTCGTAAATGAAGTTAAGGATGCCTTAGATGATGATTTTCCTGAAGAGCAAAAAGCGATTAATGCAATCATTGATGACCGTTTTAGAACAGCGTTTCGGGAGAAAATTCTCTCGAAAGGAATACGGAGCGATGGACGTGGAACCAAAGATATACGAGACATAGAAATTGATCCTAATATTTTATCTAGAGTTCATGGGTCAGCACTGTTTACACGTGGTGAAACGCAAGCGTTGGTTATCACCACTTTGGGATCAAAGAGAGATGAAATGATCATTGACAATATGGATGAGGATTATAAGAAGAATTACTATCTCCATTACAATTTCCCTCCATATTGCGTGGGCGAAGTAGGACGGATTGGTTTTACCAGCCGCAGGGAAATCGGTCATGGAAATTTAGCACAGCGGGCCCTCAAGCCGGTTTTGCCCGATTATGGTGACTTTCCGTATACTATTCGAATCGTTTCTGAGATTACTGAATCTAATGGCTCTTCATCTATGGCATCAGTTTGTGGAGGATCACTTTCACTTATGTGTGCCGGTGCGCCGGTCAAGAGTCATGTTGCAGGTATTGCAATGGGATTAATTACGGATGGAAAGCGACATGCGATCTTGAGCGATATTATGGGATTGGAAGATCACCTGGGTGACATGGATTTTAAAGTTGCAGGAACGCGTGATGGTATCACAGCCATTCAACTGGATCTGAAGATCGAGGGCATTTCTTTTGATCTTTTGACTGAAGCATTGGAACAAGCGCGAGAGGGCAGGATGCTCATTCTTGACAAGATGTATGAAGCAGTACCGGAACCAGGTGAAATGTCTGAATATGCTCCCCGGAACTTGACCATTCAAATCAATCCGGAAAAAATTGGCGGCTTGATAGGTCCGGGAGGAAAGAATATTAAAAAAATCATTGAAGAAACACAGTGTCAAGTGGATGTTGATGATGAAGGGAAAGTAACTGTTTCCGGGGTAGATCCTGCTAGATGTCAGGAAGCGATTGATATGGTTCAGGCGATCACTTTCGATCCAGAAGTAGGAATGGAATTTGAAGGTAAGGTTACCAGACTCATGAACTTTGGCGCCTTTGTAGAATTCGCTCCAGGACGTGAAGGTCTTGTACATATATCTGAATTTGAATGGCATCGTGTGGAGAAGGTAGAAGATGTATGCAAACCTGGTGATAAGATGAATGTCAAACTCATTAAAATCGATGATCAAGGACGGCTAGATTTTAGCAGGAAGGCTTTGTTGCCGAAACCTGAAGGATGGAAACCACCCCGTCCTAATCCTAACAAAGGCAGACATAATAGACCTTTCAAGAAAAGAAGGTTTTAGAGTTTTTCAGATTTTAGAACTTGCACATGGATGGCGGTGGAACTAAGGTGACTTTTAGTTGGTATAGGCTCCACCGTTTTTTATTACGGTATGACACCAAACCTTTCTGAACATTACCGCAAACGCAAACCTTCGGCAATCCGTCAAGCCCAAATTACCTTTTCCAATCGTAAAGATAAAGATCAGGTTAAAGTAATAAATCTTGCTATCGGTAATGTATCATTACCGATGCACCCGGCCATGCAGACTCGCCTAAATTCATTGGGTGATCCCGGATCACCATTTAAAAGCGGGATAGTAAAATATACGCCCAGTGTCGGAACGAATGAATGTCAAGATACATTTCTTAATATAATTCGCTCGGAAGGCGTTGAAACAGATTACCTCAATTGTGTAGTGACTGATGGCGGATCTCAAGCTATGGAATTAATGATGTTAGGTGTATGTGGTCCGAATTCTGCTAATCCGATCTTGCTGCTTGAGCCCGCATATACAAACTATATTGAATTCGGAAAAAGGTTGTCAATTCCTATTGTTACTGCTAAAAGGACAATAGATGATTCCGGCCAGTTTAATGAATTAGATCTCGAAAAAATATCGAAAATAATTGATTTTGAAACGCCGCAAGGATTAATTGTGATACCTGGAGATAATCCTACAGGGCAATTCCTGAAACAAGAATTGTTAATCCAACTGGCATACATTTGTGTTGAAAAAGATATTTGGTTTATCAGCGATGAAGCTTACCGTAGCCTTTATTACGGTGGGGGCGAATCATCAAGTATTTGGAAGATTAGTGAAGAGCAGGTTCCCGGTATTAGAGGGCGTCGCATTAGTATCGAATCAGCATCTAAAGTATGGAATGCCTGTGGTCTTCGGATCGGGTCACTTGTGACGGATAATGAAGAATTTCATATTAAAGCGCTGTCTGAATACACCGCTAATCTCTGCGCAAATGCTATTGGTCAGTATATTTTTGGTGCCTTGGCAAGTATTAGCGCAGAAAAATTATGTGACTGGTATAAACAACAACGAGAGTATTATGCCAATATTATGATTTCCCTAAGAGAAAATATTGTTTCTGCTTTACCGGGACTGGTTGTCACTCACCCAGAAGCTGCCATATATCTTGTGGCTGATTTCAGGAATTTAGTTTCAGCTGATTTTAACATTTCTGACTTCATCCACTTTTGCGCTGCTGAAGGCCGAGTTGACATTGAAGGAACATCATATACTGTACTCCTGGCGCCGATGAACGGATTTTATTTGGATAAGAATGCTGGGAGAACACAAGCACGCATTGCCGTTGTAGAACCTCCAGGACTAATGAATAAGGCTCCGGGTATTCTTTCAGAGTTATTTAAGAGGTATTGCAGGCAATCCAAGTAGATAATAGGCTTTTTACTAAAGTGTAATTTCCTTGTCGACTCTTCTTGGTTTAATTAATTTAAAGTATAGGTTGAAGTAAAGATGGTGGACACAATACTTAAAATAAAGAAATTGTATTATTCTATCGGTGAGGTCAGCGAGGTCACGGGTTTAAAAGCCTATGTCCTGCGTTATTGGGAAACTGAGTTTAAACAACTCGCTCCTCCGAAGAATCGAGCTGGGAACCGCACCTATCGTCAAAAGGACATAGATCTTATTCAAAAGATCAAAGATTTGCTTTACCAACAAAAATTTACCATTGATGGTGCTCGCAATGTATTGGGTGGAAAAGATAATATGATAATGAGCCAGACAAAAAATAAATTTTCCGATAAGCAAAAAGTTATTCTGAGTAAAATTCGGGAAGAATTAAAGGCGATTTTACTTGTTATCAATGAATAATTCGGAGCGTGGCGCAGTCCGGTAGCGCACTGCAATGGGGTTGCAGGGGTCGCAGGTTCAAATCCTGTCGCTCCGACATATTTTAAGCCGCAACTAAAACAGTTCGGCTTTTTTGTAATGGAAAAAAAATACATTCCTACATTTTGAATATGTCGTTACTTGCTATAACCTTGGTATTGCTTGTATTAATTGTTGCAGCATACCGCTTGGAGATACCAAAAGCAACCGGTCCGCTGGTTATAGTTTATTTCCTTTATTTAGGGTTTTCAATTTTAACGCAAGACACACCAATCCAGAATTTGTCAGATATCAGGGAGGTCAAGCCGGTACCTGATACTAGACCAACTATTGAAAAATTTTCTGACCAGATGGCTGTACCATTGGTTCCAGACAAGCCAAAATCATTGGTGCTAGATTCAGTGCCTATAACCATACCAAAGCCCGTAAAGCCAGTTGAAGTAGAAATTAAAAATGAATCTGATACCGAATCTGAAGCCAAACCTGGAAAGCCGATTGAGAAAA
>DTUG01000195.1 GCA_012964275.1 Fidelibacterota bacterium
ACTACTGATTACGAATCAGTCGCTTGAACCAACTCAGCTAACCCGGCAGTAAAACATCCAGTTAATTTAGTAAAACATAACCTTCTAGATTTTGTGAAATAAACCATAAAACCTTTAAATTTGTAAATTCTTATATTTACCTATAAGTGCAAATATTACAATATTTACAGGAATATAGCATTGTAATTAACCCAAAACTTTTGTAATGAGCGGGTTGGAAGTTTTAGTCATCTCGGTAGCTCTTTTTACTCTTTATCACCGGGTATCATACGGTACAATAACAATCGATATGTCTTCATCCGATTGAACATTTCGCTGGTCAGGCTCCCGGAAAAATAAATCCTGTTGATCTTAGCGATCCGTTTAGCAAAATACCAGTAAACCATTCTCATGATACGAGGATAATGGCTGTTCAAATACCGGGCAGATAAAGTTCGGACCGGGTCTGCCACTTCATCGATAAACGCTGTAAGCACATCCATGGTGGGCGCTGTTTCAGCTGTAATATCCTGGTTTAATAATTCCTGAAAAGGGAATTCAGTTATTTTATCCTGAAATGTCTGCCAGTCATGACCGCCGCCCAGCGGGCGCCTGCCTGTTCCGGGTTGCCGGAAAAAATCGCAGATCAATAGATGTCCATCCATCCCCAAGGCGGTGATCACCTGATCCAGAGCTTTCAAAATCTTTACGTATTGAAAACTCTCGCTGAACAACACCAGGTCATAGGTGTCATCCAAAACTAAACGTTCAAAGGTGTTGCGAAAAACACGCACTTTTTCGCCAAGGTTTTCCTCGATCCGGTCCGCCAGGTATTCACTGGGAGAAACACAATGCACCTGATACCCAGCTGCGATCATCTTCTCCGCCAGGCCTCCGGAACCGCTGCCCACATCCAGGATCGTTTGAACTCCATCCGGAATAGCGTCCAGAATAAGTTTGGAATGAAGGTCCTGTGCCTCTTTAAGATTTGATGGTTCGATCGGCAATTCCTTCGGCCAGTAACCATAATGTAAATGTTCAGTATTAAATAAAAAGCGGCCCAGGACAAGGCCGATCTCTAAACCTACTTCTTTGGAACTGACTTTACTATTATCCATAAATGCAATATCGTGTGTGGAATCTTTGGTTTTAACCGTTAATTATATAAAGATATAAAATTAAATGAGATGGGATATGAAAAGAAGGTCCATTTGTTCATAGGATTAAAAAGGGTGGTAAATTTACTGGATCATGAATTCAGCAAAAACTTTATTCGATAATAATCTTCCGCCGCTTGCAGAAAGGGTTCGACCGAAAACCATGATGGAATTCTGCGGCCAGTCACACCTGACAGCTGAAGGTAAAATCCTGAACCAGGTCTCTGTACAAAAAACACCATTCTCTATGATTTTCTGGGGGCCGCCGGGAACCGGAAAAACTACGTTAGCCCGAATAATTGCTGGTTTAGTTGAAGCTGATTTCAGGGAATTGTCTGCGGTGTCCAGTGGTGTGAAAGACCTTCGTGCCGTCATTGCTGCCGGCAGGAGCAACCTTGAACAGGGATTTACTACCATTCTCTTTATTGATGAGATTCATCGATTCAGCAAGAGTCAGCAGGATGCCCTGCTGCACGCCGTGGAGAACGGTACAATCATTCTCATCGGAGCAACAACCGAAAACCCTTCATTCGAGGTGATCTCTCCCCTGCTATCCCGTTGCAAAGTATTGACATTCAAATCATTAAACCCGGACCATTTGCAAAACATATTAGATCAGGCATTTCAATCGGATGTGGTTTTATCCAAGGGGCATATTTCAATTGAAGATGATGAGATGGACACTCTTATCCAGTCATCTGCAGGCGATGCCCGTAAAATGCTGAACACATTGGAAGTGGCTGTTAAAATGCTGAATGGCCAGGGAACGATCACCCCGGATATTCTCAGCGAAGCCCTCCAATCCAAATCAATGATCTATGATAAGGCGGGCGATTACCATTATGATATCATAAGTGCTTTTATTAAATCGGTGCGCGGCTCTGACCCAGATGCGGCGGTTTACTGGCTGGCGGTAATGCTGGAAGGCGGTGAAAACCCTGAGTTCATTGCCCGGAGGCTGGTGATCCTGGCCGCTGAAGATATTGGCAACGCTGACCCTAATGGCTTGACCCTGGCTACCTCCGGTTTCCAGGCTGTCCATATGATCGGCATGCCGGAAGCGGCGATCATCCTGTCTCAGGTTACCACTTACCTGGCTAGTGCCCCAAAATCCAATGCAAGTTATAAAGCTGTAAAAGAAGCATCAAAAAAAGTAAAGGAATCCGGAACTCCTTCTGTACCGCTGCATTTACGGAATGCACCAACTGACCTCATGCAATCACTTGATTATGGCAAAGATTACAAATACCCCCATAGCCACCCAGAACACTTTATTGATGAAAACTATTTTCCTGATGGCCTGGAAGAAACATTTTACCACCCCACTGAACTGGGTCACGAGGCATGGATAAAAAACCGTCTCAAATCACTTTGGAACAAGAGATATAGCAATAGTTGACCTTTAAATCCGATCATGAAGCAGATCCTGATCACTATAATTCTTCCTTGTCTTCTTTTCGCCGATGACCGCCTGCGCTTAAAAAAAGCTGATATCCTGGAAAGCAAAGTCATATCCGGTGAAAAGATCCAATTCCTCCGCGGAGATGTTGAGTTTCAAAAGGGAGATGTTTGGCTGAATTGTCAGGAAGGCCGGTATAAAGAAAAAAAAGAAGTAGCCTGGCTGTTCAAACAGGTAAAAGTAAAACAAAAAGAATTAACACTTACCTGCGACACCCTGAAATACTTTTCCCGAGAAGACAGGATGGTAAGTACAGGACGGACTCATGTCTGGGACCCTGACTATGACTTGATCTCTGATTCACTTATTTTTTTTACGGAGCAGGACAGCGGTGTCGCAATTGGCCGAGTAGAGCTGGTTCAAAACAGGCAAACAATCACTGCTGACAGGATAGAATATGTAAAGCGCCCGGGGCAGGATGGGGTATCATATACCGCCATTGGGCAGGTTAAGATACAGGATTCAACCCGTGTTGCGAGCTGTGGAAAAGCAATATACAACCGTACCGAAGAAGTGACCATTCTTCAGATCCAGCCGGAAATACGTGAGGAAAATCGTATTCTTTCGGGTGAAAAAATAGTGTTGACTTACAAGGAGGATGAACTCAAAAACATCCATATACCAAAACAGGCCCGGGCCAGCACTATTTCTTCAGGTTATGAAAATGCAGATGCAGACTCTACCGGTCAACGACCCACATTACAATTCAAGGATGTCATGACCAGCTCAATCCTGAAAGGGTATTTTATCGATGGGAAACTGGATTCCATTCGGCTTGAGGGAATGGCTGCTACTCTTTATCACATTTTCGATGACTCTGTATATCAGGGGAAAAATGAAACGTCCGGTGATACGATCATAATGCAATTTGCGAATAGTGAATTAGACCGTATTTTTGTGGATGGCGGTTCACGAGGCGTATATTCTCCCGATACGCTCACCAAGAATTCTGAATATCCAATAATTTATTCCGCAAATCAAATTGATTACCGGATTGAAACCGAAAAATCGGACCTGATGGGTGATGCAAAAGTCCGGCATGGAAACACGAACCTGGAGGCGGGTTTTATCAAAGTTAACTGGCGGACCAATCTCCTGTATGCTCTGCCAAAGGCAGAAGCAGACACACTATCGCAGCCAATAAAACCAACTATCACCGAAAAAGGGCGTGAACCAATGGTTGGTGATGATATGATGTATAATCTTGATACGAAGCGTGGGCGGATTAAAAAAGGTGCCACCAAAGCAGATGACGGTTATTATGCCGGAAAAGAGATTCGGAATGAAAGCGATGAAATTTTCTACATTCGGAATTCCAGCTTCACCACCTGCGACCTGGAGATTCCCCATTTTCATTTTGAATCAGACAAGATGAAAATTGTACAAGATGACGTGGTCATAGCTCGACCTATCATTCTGCATTTAGGGCAAATTCCTGTTATGGGGATCCCATTGGGAATTTTCCCCCACAGAGGTGGACGGCGGCACTCCGGGTGGATCATGCCGGCATATGGAGAAAATCGGTCAAGAGGTCAATTCATTGATGGGCTCGGATACTACTGGGCTCCCAATGATATCTGGGGCTCAAAATTTACTATGAGCATCGGGGATCGGCAGGGAGTTGTGTTCAAATTGAACAATCAATATCGGGTACGATACAAATTCAACGGGAGTATCTATTTGCGGAATCAGCAATTTCTCACAGGCAGTGATGATATAACCACCCTGGGAGAAGACCGAAAAAGTAATTTTATGGTTAGATGGGCCCATGCTCAGGTCCTGCGAAACCATCAATCTCTGAATGCAAATGTAACTTATTCCAGCAATGGGGATTATAATCGTACGTACGGCCTCGATGTGGCTGAGCGCATGGACCAGAAAGCAACATCCAACATGACTTATACCAAACGATGGCCAAAATCAAAAAATTCCATCAGTATGAATCTGTATTCAAATCAAGACTTGCTCATTGATCAAAAAGTGGACCCGAACAGTAATTATTTTATCTCTCCGACTGGTGCGGGAACACAGCTAAATATTGTCAACAGAACGCTTCCCAGGTTCTCATTTCGCCATGGCCAAAGCAACCTGATACCCACAACTGCTACAAATAAAAAATGGTATCACAATATTGCCTGGAACTACGGCCTGAATTATACCAATAAAGATCGCCAGTATTATGAATCACAATGGGTGGACTCCACAGAAATCTATGACTGGGAAAGAGATGAAAACGGCGATCCAGTTGACACAGTATATAAAGATAACGGCTGGATCCACACCGCATCTATTAATGCTCCCCAGAAGATTTTTAAATACATTTCAATTAACCCCAGTTTAAGTTTGCGATCAGCTTGGGTAAACAGAACTTTTGAGGGGTTGGGGTATGACTCAACACAATCGTTTATTTCTGAAGAGACACAAGGTTTTGCCGCTCGAACCACCGGTTCTTTCTCCTTAAGTGCGAGCACCCAGATTTATGGTATTTTCCCAATCCCCATAGGCCCAATAAAGGTTATTCGCCATGTAGCTTCGCCATCTATAGGGTTCTCATGGTCACCAGATTTTTCAAAACCATTATTCGGCCAGGATCTGGGTTATGTCCAAGCATACACAGATCCATTTGGTAATGAGTTCATCCATGATCGGTTTTCAGGAACCATGGCCGGGAGCACACCGCGCTCAGAGAGAAAATCCATGAATTTTTCATTAAATAATGTTTTCCAGGCCAAAGTATTAAAAGATGATGAAGAAAAAAAGGTGGATCTTTTGAGTTGGCGAATGAGCAGCAGTTACAATTTTGCTGCCGATGAATATCGCCTGGCAAACCTCCGTTCTTCCCTACGGTCCAAGGTTGCAGGCAATCTAAACCTGGACTTTTCCATGACCCATGATTTTTATGGATTTGATCCGGAAACAGGTGCTCGCGTTCCGGAATTCAATAAGAACAAAAATGGGTTAATTACTCCGCGACTTACCAATGCCCGTTTCTCCACTGGTTTCCGGTTCTCAGGAACCCGCTGGCACGATACAGGAAAAAAACAGGACCCAACAGATGATACAACAGCCGTTGAAGATGACCTGTCCGGGCCGGGACTTACCAATCCCATCAATACTATGAAAAATACACTGAAGGGCGGAAAACTCTGGAGCACTAACGTCAGTTTGAGTTACAGTTACACCGTCAGCAACCCATTAAACCCAAAGGAGACGTTTTGGGTTAATACCACATCATCAATCCAAATGACCAAAAACTGGCGTGTGTCTTACCGGGCAAGGTTTGACATTATGGAAAAAGATCTGGTGAATCATTCGCTTTCCCTTTACCGCGATCTCCATTGCTGGGAACTTTCTCTGAACTGGACACCGGGTGGATTAGGTCAGGGAGTTTATGTGAAACTGAATGTGAAATCACCCACCTTGAAAGACCTGAAGATTGAGAAAAGAGGCGGGGTATATTCCCGGTCGCCATTTTAATCAGGTGTTTTTTCTACCCGCAGGATGTAAGAAATTCTCATCGCATTTTTTCAAGAATCATGATCTGCCCTGAGTGCCACGCCGAATATTTAGACCACATTAATAAATGTGGAGATTGTAACGTTGCGCTTGTTGATGCATGTATTTTAGACTTGCCCATCCCGGAAATGACTTGGATTTCTCTTCCGCCGTTTGAAGGCAAGGTTTATGCGGATATGGCTGCGGAAATATTAGATAAAAATGAAATTCCCTATTACCTGAAAATGGATTGGACCAGTTCCGCTTTCAGCATCGCAAGTGCAACCCTGCCTGGAGAAACGGTCCGGATATTTGTACCTGAAACGCATCAGAAGAAAGCAGAAAATATTGTTCAAGGAATTATAGGCAACCACCAGTGAGACAGATACGCACTGTTAAAGGGACCCATGATATCCTCCCCGGTGATACAAACAAGTGGCAGG
The DNA here is from genome assembly GCA_012964275.1 of Fidelibacterota bacterium. Taxonomy (GTDB): domain Bacteria; phylum Fidelibacterota; class Marinisomatia; order Marinisomatales; family UBA1611; genus UBA1611. The sequence goes on from DTUG01000195.1 coordinate 6,534, forward strand.
TCCTGGAAAAGATCATCCATGGTGTTGGTTCGAGGTTCGGATATCAGGAGATCCGTACGCCTATATTTGAAGAAACGCAATTGTTTGCCCGAAGCATGGGCGAAGATACAGATATCGTTTCCAAAGAAATGTATTCCTGGAAAGATCGTGACGGCACAAATCTTACCTTGAGGCCGGAATTAACTGCGCCCGTGGTACGTTCCTTTATTCAGCACAGCCTGGGAACCGCAGCACCACTCCAGAGACTATATTATATCGGTCCTTCATTTCGCCGGGAACGTCCGCAAAAAGGACGCCTGCGACAGTTTCATCAATTTGGCGTGGAGGCATTTGGATCCGGGAACCCAGAACAGGATGCCGAGGTCATTGCCATGGCATGGCACATTTTATCGCAACTGGGAATAAGCGAAAGTTCCGCGCTTCAACTGAACAGTATCGGTTCGCCGGATTGCCGAATGGCCTATCGCGAGACCCTGAAAGAATTTATCCGTCCCAACCTGGACCAATTATCCGAAACGAGCCAGAAGCGGTTTGAGACCAACCCACTTCGCATATTGGATACAAAGGCAACGCATGAAAAAAAAATGCTTGAAGGTGCACCATCTGTTTCTGATTGCTATACAGATGAAGATAAGTGGCATTTTGAATCGGTCCAGGATTTTTTAAATGCCATGGATATTCCGTTCACTTTGAATCCTAGACTGGTTCGCGGATTGGATTATTATACCCGGACTGTTTTTGAATTCACTTCCAAAACGTTGGGTGCCCAGGATGCTCTTTTGGGTGGGGGGCGATATGACGGCCTTGTAGAAACCCTGGGTGGAAAAGCTACGCCAGGCATTGGGTTTGCTGCAGGTATGGAACGGTTTCTCATGGCGATGGAAGAAATAGAGCAAAAATCGGGTGAATCAAAAAACGATATTTATTTTGTTTGTTTAAATGAAGAAGGACTTTCCGATGCCCTTTCCCTGTCAAATGAATTACGTCAAGCCGGGTACAACGTAATTTCCGATCCACTGCGCCGAAGTATGAAAGCTCAAATGCGGGAAGCCAATAAATCAGGTGCAAGATTTGCTTTGATCCTGGGAGAGACAGAACGCGAGCAAAAAAGTATTCAAGTGAAAGACCTTAAAAATGGTGATCAGATATCCATTGCGCAATCAGACCTGATTCATCATTTCCAGCATTTGACAAAATAATTTTTTCAGTTACATTATAATACGCGAGCGCGAAATGCGTTTTTTTAATCAAGATAATCAGGGAAATAAAATATGACTCAGAAATCTTTGCTTGTGGTCGAATCACCATCTAAGGCACGAACGATCGAACAATACT
>DTUG01000196.1 GCA_012964275.1 Fidelibacterota bacterium
TGAACAATCAGGAGGTGGTGCCGGGACTATACATTTATCATGTGGAGAGCGATGGGAAAGAACACATTGGCAAGTTTGCGGTGATACGCTAAAACTTGGCTCCTGGTCTCATGTTTATTCTGAATCCATTTAAAATTTGTTTCTCACACTGTATATTCAATTTTACATTATCTAATAAGATATGCGTTTTTTTTATAAATTAGAGGTATGCTAAACTGGGGAGTTATATCATGAATGAAAGAACCGCGAGCCTATTTTTGATTTTATGCATGGTTATTTTATTCGGGCTTTTTGAATTAGAAAATAAATGGGACCAGGATCAAGAAGAGGAGGCACAAGTACGGGAATCTGAGCAGAAATTGCTCGCTGACCAGCGTAGAAAAGGGACAGAAGCCGAAGCTGAAAAATTTCAGGTTCTTATAAAACATGACGGTTCCCCGGAAACTAACACAGCAACAATTATCCTTGATGCCGGGTCTTCCTTCGATCCAAATAAAATGGATGATTTGAAATATAATTGGTCACAAATAGCTGGCAGTCCTGTTGAATTAAAGCCAGGCGAAAATTCTGCAAAGGTAACTTTCAAAGCAAGGCCGGGAGACTATGCTTTTGAGATTGAGATATTTGATAGTTATGGTTCAGCTGTAAAAGATACGAAAATGGTAAAGATCATACCCGAACCGAATGATCCACCAGTCCTGGAAACCAAGATATCTGTCCAGTAATAATTGCGTAAAATTCAATCATTTATAATGACATTTTCCACATATACCATGGAATATATTCCAGCATAGATAAAATCTTCCTTTTAGAAGGTTAATGTGATGTGGGAAATACCATATAAATTTTACATTATTGTTAAATATGCCTTAAAGAAAATCTAATGCAAGCAGATTTAAACTATAATAATCGCTTTAATTCGTTCAGCCAGGATGCCCTGTACCAGAGTCTGGATAAAGAATCGCAATTTGTCATTAGAAATTTTGGTTTTAAACATTGTTTGACCTATCAGGAGCTTAAGCAGGTTACGGAAATCTCTATAGACTTAAAAATGTGGAAGGAACCATCACTAGCTAAACAACTGCTCAAACTGGATTATAAAATCAGATCAAATGGTCAGCAGCAGAAGAAAAAATTGCTTAATGCACTCCGTGACCACTGGAGGACACTCAAGGATCAGGAAACCAAGTATGAACCACTAATGAAAAAGTCAAAATCACGGATACAATCACGCAAGGTTACGCAAATAAATGGTGATAATAAAGTTTTCGGTATGTGTCCTGTAGCATCAGAAAAAACAGTTTGCTGTAATCTGATGACTATTGATGCCGTGCAGGGTTGCGGACTGGGGTGCAGCTATTGCAGTATTCAGACGTTTTATACAAATGGGAAGATTGCCGTTGAATCAAACCTGGCGGAAAAACTGAAAGCCATTCCTTTGGATCCTGATAAGAATTACCATATTGGCTCCGGACAATCTTCTGATTCGCTTGCTATCGGGAATACAAATGGAGTTCTGGATGCCCAGCTTGATTTTGCCCGTAAAAACTCAAATATTATTCTTGAATTCAAGACCAAATCGAAAAATATTAAATACCTACTCAACGCAGACGTGCCACCCAATGTATTTGTGAGCTGGTCGATGAATCCCCAGTTATTTATTGATCATGAAGAGCATGGAACTGCATCCTTGGAGCAGCGTTTGGCAGCGGCGCGGGCGTTGGCAGATTCAGGTATTCTGGTGGGATTTCATTTTCATCCCATTGTTAATTATCAGGGTTGGAAGAAAGATTACCGTTACCTCGTCCACAAAGTATTGGCCATGTTCTCACCATCTGAAGTAGGTTTGGTTTCCCTGGGTACGCTGACGTTTATTAAACCATTGATCCAGAAACTGCGCATGTCAGGAATTGACAGCAAGGTTCTCCAGATTCCTATGGACAAAGCAGCGGGTAAAAAATCTTATCCAAAATCAACCAAGAAGAAAATATTCCAGATGGTTTGGAATGAATTCAGGCCATGGCACGGTAAGGTCTTTTTCTATATGTGTATGGAAGAACGGGAAATATGGAATGCCGTATTTGGAAACTGTTATGAGGATAATTCTGAATTTGAGACAGCATTGTTCCAACATGTTTCAGGTAAGATGTCATATGCCCAATAGTTTCTGCCATTAAATTCTCTCCTCTATTAAAGAGTAATACCCTTGGCCTCTTGGTTGGTATTTCAATTTTAGTGTAATTTCAGTTTAAATAAGCAAATATCCGCCTTTAATGGTTTAACCATAAATAAATGAGGGCTAAAATGGAAGAACAAGAGATTGGATATATTTCTAACTTTTTAAACAAAATCTCCGTAGCGATCATTGAGATGACGGATGGCACTTTAGCTGTTGGTAATACAATACATATCTTAGGGAGATCAACGGATTTTACTGAAACTGTATCTTCCATGGAGATCGATCATGTCTCAGTGGATACAGTGAAAAAGGGTGACAGTTTAGGGCTTAGGGTAAGCGAGAATACCCGCAGAAAGGATAAGGTCTACAAAGTTATCGAAGACTAATTCTCTGCCCTTATTCGCTAACAGTGCGAAACTTTTATTGAGTCATCAATTAAAGTGAGCATTAATGATAGGTTTTTAGGTAGGCTGCCCTAGCAGTAGTGAAACCTATATTTTATCCCCTTAAAGGAACTATTGAAACTCCGTCTTCAGGCGGGGTTTTTATTTAATCGTGTAAATTATGATCAATCAAGGAGACTTATATGAAACAATACTGCATAGGATTTATTACCGCTTCCTGCCTTACAGCAAGCATATTTCTGTTTATGGGAGCGAAAAAGAGGACCATTGATAATTTGATCGTCCAACGGGTCACTATTGTAGATAAAAACGGCAATAAGGTAGGCGAACTGGGAAATGCAAATAATCGGGTATTCTTTTGGCTGAGCCCTCCAAAATATAAAGGGCATATGATCTCGCTTACATGTCAAAAGCAGGGTGGAGCCCTGCAAATCGCTAATGGCGAGGGGAATGAAGCCATTAGTCTGAAAGCGGGTCAAAATGGCAGCGGAACACTCATTACTTCAAATGCCAGCGGGGATAAAATAGTTTCCATTAGTTCCAGCAATGTTGATAACGGTCGCATAAATACTTTCAATGCAAATGGGAGGAATACAGTTTCCATTGGGTCGAACAATGCCGGTAACGGCCGCTTAGTAACATACAATCATCGTGGTGGGGAGACAACCTACCTCGGAACGAATGATATAAATAGCGGCCATTTAAAAACCTACAATACATTTGGACACGAAACAGTTTTTGCGGGTACAGGTAAAGATGATGCTGGCTTTTTAATAACACGTGATGGTCTTGGCAAGAAGACGACTTATTTGGGTACGAATGCCATCGGTGATGGTTATATGGAAACGATTAATAAAGCGGGGATAAAAACCGGGGTTCTTGGTAAAAAATAAAAAATTCATTTAATATTTTGATCATTAATGTGTTAATCCGCAATAAACAGTCATAAGGAGGAAGCTATGAAACAATATTTAACAGGATTTTTTACTGCACTATGCATTACGGTGTGTTTTTTTCTTTTTACGGGTGCAAATAATACCAATCTAGGTGATATAACAGTGAACTCGTTAAAAGTGGTGGATGATGGCAGCGGCGGATATATTGTCACCTATAATTCTGACGGTAAGAGGACATCTTTTCTGGGGACATCCGAAGGTGGAGCCGGTAAGATCGCCGCTTACAATCTCACTGGGAATGAGATAGTTCTAAATGATCTGGCTGATAACATGAGTAAGCGGATGAAAGAATTCACTCATCGATTGAGGGAAAATGAACTGCGAATTATCAGATGGGAGAATGATATTTACGAGTCCAAAGAACTCATTGCAGAGAATAATGATCTTATATATAGGACTCATGATGAGCTGGCCGCCGAGATCGATGAGCGAATTGAAGTTTTTAGGAAAAACCTCAGCAGTAAAGATGCAATATTAAAAAAGAGGGGAGACCAATTGGCTGAATTCCATGATAATATTGCTGACAACAAGCAAATGACCGTGGAAAATACCAACGACATTCACCAGGCGCATAAAGCAATTATAGAGAATACAGAATTCATTAGATCAGTAAAGGAATCGTTAACTAATAGGATTCTGGCACTCTATGGCCCTTATTGATTAATCAGGCAGTAAGACATATTCCATCCTATTTAATATGTTTATTTCTAATGGATAGTTTTTTGGTTTGTGATTATTGACGGGCACAGATTTTGATGAACCTTTAGCGGATATAGCTTTGAAAAGGATATAATGATTACATGGAGAAGATTGTTGGCGATATAAGGATTAATGGATAATTCAAAGCAATCCAATTCATTCAGTTCCTTAAAACCTATTTTAAGTTGGTTGTACGTGTGGGGGATTGCTTTTGGTTATATTGAAGCCGCCATTGTAATCTATCTCCGTAGACTTTATTACCCTGACGGATTCAGTTTCCCCATCGTGCTGGCAGATATCCATATTGCTGCTGTGGAAATGATGCGGGAATTAATGACGCTAATTATAATCTGGGCAGTGGCAGAACTGACTTTCCGGACGTCCCTCAAAAAATTGGCGGTGTACATGATCATGTTTGGGGTCTGGGATATTTTTTACTACATTTTTCTGAAATTATTTCTGGATTGGCCGGAAAGCTTTTTTACATGGGATATTCTATTTCTCATCCCGCTGCCATGGGTAGGGCCGGTTTTAGCACCTATACTTGTATCTCTATCGCTTATTTATGCTGGTATGGTAATCCTAGTTGAAATGAATGTTGGAACGAGTTTTCAATTCGGTAAAAAGTTCTGGATAATGGAAATATTGGCCGCAGTCATAATCATTATTTCTTTCATGATACCGGGAACCGCGGTTATAAATCAAGCGGTTCCGGAATCCTTTCCGTGGGCTATTTTTCTGACAGGTTTGTTTTTTGGTTTAGTGGTTTTCCATTCTTACTTGATAAAAGAATCGAATATTCCAAGTGATTAATAATTATGGCCTATTGCAGCGTTATAAGACTATTTCTGTTGATCTATTTACCTTGTTGCTTATTGGGGCAGGATGGTGACCTATTCTTTGCACCAGACAGCGGAATTCGGGTAGACAGCGCCGGGATTAGTAAAGTATTGCAAGCCACATCCGGGCTTTATTTTATTTATTATAACCAAGGTCCGGATCAAAGTCTAGCCATTTCTGAAGATGGTTTGAGTTTTACCTCTGTAAATATACATGATTATCCAGATTACCGTTATGAGGTGATGCCGGACAGCAGCTACAGGCGTTATTTTGTGGAAATCGAAATTGATTCTGCAAAACTAAGGAGCTTCAGTTCTGATGGCGGGATCGAATTTACGATGGATCCCGGCTATCGCTATGTGTTTACTCCTAATGACGCCATTACACACCCTAATGTTTATGCAACCTATTTCAATAATGCCTTGGGCGAGGTGTACATGGTGTATCTTGCCGGAGAGATCGATAATGCCCGTAGTATTCACTCGGAGACCGGTAACAATGGCTGGGTTTTTGGGTCATACACAACAGATATTTTTGGTGATTCTATTTTGGGCGGTGGGAACCAGAGTTACTGGGATCCGCATGCCATAGTTTTGCCTGATGATCGGATTCGCATTTTTACTATGAATCAACACGGTCATCCGGTACCACCTGCTGAACCAAAAGGTACCATCTATAGTTTTACCAGTGAAGATTATGGCTCGACATTTACCCAGGACCCCGATTACCGGCTGCGTTTTGATGATTATACGGAGTTTGAAGTGCTATCGCTGAACGATCCCAAGGTTATTCTACTGCCTGATGGTCGCTACCGGATGTATATGGCTTCTATGATCCGCATAGGTCCAGGTGAAAATGATATTAAATGGGCCATCGTCAGTGCTACCACATCAGCAACAATTTCTGTTGATAAGGATCCCAATGGTATCCCCAATGATTTCAGATTGGACCAGAATTTCCCTAATCCATTTAATTCTCAAACTAAGATTGAATATGGTCTACCCGAAGGAAGCCATGTGAAGATTACCATTTATGATACCATGGGCAGGGAAGTGAAGATGCTATTTAATGGTGTACAGGAGCCAGGTTATAAATCAATTATTTGGAATGGCACGAATAATGATGGTCGAATAATCAGCGCTGGAATTTATCTCTATTCATTTCAGGTAAAGGATTTTGGAAAGACTAAAAAAATGATACTGTTAAATTGAAGATTCATTATAAATCGATAGGATACGCCATGGCTATTGGCAGGGTTTTTATTTGAGGCGTAAATTCTAGGGAATGAAAAAATTCGCTGTCATAATTTCATTCACGATAGTGTTTTGCCAAGGACCCTATGTTAGCCCTGGAGTTCAACTCGGGTATGGATTTCAGGAACACGTGCTCTATTTATCTGGTCAGGTGACCGTAGGTTGGTTTACCAACACCTATCTAAATCCCGGCATTACCCTGGGTCTCCGCCGTTCAAAAGAAAAAATGTACCATTACGTTGACCTGCAAAATACATTAGTTGATTTTGGATTTGGAATCGGTCTCATGAGAAATAATTCCGATTCTAATGATAAATACATTAAATCAAAATTATGGCTCTGGATTCCGTATAATTACTACCCTTATGGATTGCTGGCTTTTGAAAACTTGGCAAAAAAAGGTGACTCCATTATTCCCCAAATGGGAATATTCTTCGTTTTTCCAGTACTTACACGCGTAGAGGGAATATCCTACTGATAAAATTAAATTAAAGAAAGGCAAATATATGAATATCAAATATACCGACTTTGGTCAGATTTTAATTGATAACCAGATTTACGGTCATGACATGGTCTTGAATAATGGCACTCCGGAAAAACGCCAAAAGAAAAGAAGCAGGTCCCTGAAAGGACAGTATGGCCACACCCCCTTGGGTCCACGGGAAAACATTCCCTGGAATTGCTCAGAGTTAGTGATCGGTACGGGATATTATGGCAACCTGCCTATCACAGAAGCGGTTAAAAAGGAAGCAAAAGACAGAGGAGTTAATCTCAAAATTATGAAAACTGCGGATGCCTGTAATTATCTTTTAAAAAATCAAGTTGGAGCCAATGCGGTTCTCCATGTTACCTGTTAATAGCTTTGAAATGCCAATTAGCAAATAATAGATATGAAATTTACCATGGTAGAAAAAAAAATTATTCATAAGTAATTTAAATATTAATGATGCAGCACCTTAAGAACATCAAGTATTATTTTATTCCATTGACAGTCATTTGGCTAAGCCCCCAGTTGATATCACAGAAGTTAGCTCAACAGCCAACCGCTGAGAATCGAAAACCAGTACAAGTAATCGTCAGTGGTAATCACCCTGATGCGATTGATAATGGAGAAACCGTTATTTATGATAACAGAAAAGGAATAGATCTTCGAAGCTTTGAACGCCCGATTAAAACTACCGTGCCACCCTTAGAAAGCGAACCTGAGGCAGAGCCAGTAAACCACCCTGGAGAAAGTCCGTCAGAGCATGGAGAGAAGTACCAGGAAGTGTCTGGAAGCGGGTACAAGAAGCAAACTGAATTATATGAAGATACATTGCGGATACAAATGGACGATGCCCCTTTGCCGGAGAATATAGGCGCCAAACAGGAATCACCTGAGAGCGTATCCCGATCATCAGTGGAATCCAATGAGGGAGTACAGCAATTCATGGACCAGGGAACCAAATATACCGGAACTGCTGCTCAAAATATATTTCTCATGAATGCACTGGGGATA
>DTUG01000197.1 GCA_012964275.1 Fidelibacterota bacterium
CCATTTCTGCTATCCAACTAGCTGACCAGGATGCCAGTTTTGAAGAACGGGAGTCTTGGTCACGATCTATTGCAGAATTATTTCCTGATTTTTCCGAGAATAGAGCAGAAAATTTCCTAAATGATGCCTACCAGGTGTTAAGCAATCAATCATCTTCTGAAAAATCCGATTATTTGATGCGCATACTCGATCGTATTAAAACTTTGCTTTCACCAGAGCAGATAAATTCCATAGGACCGAAGATCGCTGATTTAATCGAAGCCGATGGCATTGTTATGACAGCAGAAATGGAAATAGCCAAATTGGTAGAAGAAAAACTGGACATTAAAATTAGTGTTGATGAAGATTACTAAATCGTAATGTTGGTCAAAATTCGACAACCAGTACTAAATTAGGACAGGACTTCTTAAGATAATTATAAGTTAAAAAACGACTAACAAAAAACCCCAACAGAATTGGGGCTTTTATATTTTATTACTCCTTCTGCAAAAATTTAAATTTCTCCCAGAAGCGTTTCTTTTTCTTTGTTGGTTGAGCCTCAGAATTCTCCTGCGAAGTCTCAACATCATCCCCGTCTGCTTGATCCTGATCACTTAAAAAATTATGTCGATTTGTTTTCTCAGGCCACCCGCGATACATGCCCATCGTAGTATTGGATTCCTACTGCCTGTTGCTCCGATTAACAGTCACGTGTTTATCAGCTGCTACAGATTTTATGTTCTGTTTATTTGCCGACTTTTCCGACTAAGTTTTCATTCTAGACGTTTGAGAAATACAAATATTTCCTGCTAACAACAGTATTGTGATTATATAAATAACTAATCTCACACCAAAAGCCATTTAAATAGGTTTTTCCGAAGTTGTCTTATTTGACTTAATATCATCCGCCAATTCAGAGACCTTAAAATCAGTCTTTTTAGTGAGGATATTGACAATATCCTTCGATGCAACTTTCTCATCATCATAGACCACTGTAGCTTCTCCTTTGTCGAAGTCAACACTGCAGCTTTTAACTCCATCAATATTTTTTACGACCGTATTAACTTTGCTAACACAGGAATAACTGCACATCATACCGCTGACTTTAACTTTCGTAGTGTTATCACCTGCAAACAAAATACTGGAAATAAATAGGATTGGTATCATCAGTTTCATGTTGTCTCCTTTAGCATTTATCGAAATTAAAACAGGCTTAGGTACGAATATAAGCAAAATAATTACCTAGTTATTAACGTAAATACTCAATTATACCATTTTAACCATCATTGCATCCTAAAAAATAATGTACAACTATTTTTCTATTTATATTGAAAAGGACCCTTTAGATTTTTAAATATGGAACGAGTATTATGGTCAATATGGTCATGAGTTATGAACATAATTGATTCTTCAATCTGATTTAAATACCCAATGATCATTAAGACTGGAAAAAGTGTTGCTGCAACATCTGGATAGAGCACGGCAATGATCATGAAAAAATAGAGACCAGCAGCAAAAGCCTTACCGCCAATAGTATGCACCGGGGGCATAAAACCGAATTTTATTCGACCTAAGACCGTTTTGACTATAAATAGCCCCAATAAAAGAAAAACCCAATACCACCACCACCCTTCAACCACATTCTCTGTAAAATGATATAGCCAGAATGCGATCATGGGGTAAAAAACATAATCAGCCATGGCATCAAGTTTAGCACCAAGTTGACTGGTCTGATTCAAACGCCTAGCGATGACACCATCAAGCTTATCTGTTAACCCAATGATGATAAACATAACAAGGAAAACAATCTTTGCCAGGTACTTATCTTCCATCGCATAAGGAATAATGAGAGCCGGTACCAGAACAAGCCGGCTGATACTGAGCATATTGGGAATGGTTTTAAGATCACTCCATTCGAATTCTAATTTATCAGCCATAGTCTCCCTCCTAACTTCTACCAATTGGAATTAAATCCGATTCCAATCAGATAAAACTAGCACATTTATATTAATAAATCAAAAAGAGGTTTAGTTTTGAAAATTCGAATTTATCTGAAAGCAAAAAATCTATTAGTCATATAATATACCTCCTACCAGTTGCTCAATATCAGATTCATCAATCGTTCTGTCTTTATTGACATCAAACCTGAAAAGATGAAATACATCCAGATTAGGATTGTCAGATGTTAAATAGTTAGCAAGATAACAAACATCTATAATATCAATCATGTTATCCAGGTTTGTGTCTCCAGAAAAAAGATTGGTTGCGAATTCCCATTGACTCTTTCTGACCTTATAGCTATGATATTCACTCGGGTAATGTATTTCCAGAACGATATTCTTATTATAATCTACCTCGGTGATGATCGCTCCATGATCAGGTATGGATCCCCAATTGATCAGTGTGTTTTGATTGGGAAGCCTCTGTACGCTCCCCATTGCTAAACCAACATAGCCGTCTGGTTGGGAATAATCCCAAACAAGTGTTACAATCTTATCATCTTCATTTATCTCATATTCCACTGCTCTTGACGTAGGAGGATTATGAAGATTCCCATTATCAAATAGTGTGATATTTCCATTATCTATTCTTCTAACATCATGCTGTTTGCTAAATCCAAAAAAAGAATCATCAATAAATACAAATTCATTTTGTGGACCGCCCATTCGCCATATCACCATACCACTAGATCGATCGATTTTGATTATCTCACTACTTCTTCTATTAGAGATCAGAATATTTTCATCTATGTCGATCTCAATACTATTACCGTGCATCCAGACAATTTTATTTTGCGTCAGGTCAAGATTAGTGTAATCCGCAATATTTAAATGATCCCAGGCATTCCATTCGAATATCAAATTGTGGTTCGAATCAAACTCCTGAATAATTAATAATTGAACTGACGCATTCGTATCACCGTCCTCTACTATTAAACTCATATCAACAAATATCGAATCAAAAGTCTGCAATAAATACCCCCCATCAGACAAGATCTGGATATCATGGTAATCGGCTAAATACTCACCTGCGCATTCCAATGTATCAGTTTCTATCATAAATTCGTTTAATATAATCCAAAACTGGTTGGGCTTGTGAAAGTAAGATAATCGATCCTGGTTAACTTTAAAATCCATACCGAGTGGACCACTATTGATATACCATGCTGTATTAAGCGTTGAATCAATTACAGCCATGTACCTATTATCCATAGACATCGAATGGATAAACATATTCGCCGGATATGGGTTATCATTAACAACTACCTGAAAATCGATATAATCACGTGATTGAGTGAAAATCGATGACCAAGACATACATAAAATTATTATCAATCTTTTCATCATCTTAAATCACGCTAGTAAAAAATATGTCTGTAATAATTTTATATAGCAGGCATTCTTGCGGAAGTTAGGCTTGATCAGGTACCACTCAAGCATTGAAACCCGGCTGCAGGGAATTCATATTATTACTCACCAAAATCTGGAACCTGATTCTTTGCCATTGCAATTATTCTCGACTTGGTTCTGTTAATCACATCTTGGCGATCCACAATGATCCTATCTATATTGCATTTGCTGAACTTGGGTTCTTCTCCATAGGAACTTATTTTAAGGATCGCCAGCCGCAGCAGCTCTTTTTCTTGTCTATTCTTAATTTTTTTTACGGTCTGTTTAGCTTGTGGCAGATCATTCAGATAAAGATAAGACCGAGTCAAATAGGAAAAATGTTTTGCCCGCCTGCTTAGCACCGAACATTGATTAAAATGCTCTATAGCTTTTTCCCAATCATGCCAACTATAATAATACTTTCCAACCTCTAAATTCTGTTTATAATCACCGTGTTTAAGAATTTTTTTTGGCTGACCAACAAAATAAATTATCTGCCCTGCCAAGCTATTAAGAATTGCGAAGGAAATTAAAAAGAAAAGATGTCGTTTCATCATCTGTTCAATGAGTTATATTTCTATTCCTCTTCATCGTTGCCTGTAGATAAAATACTAATATTCCGGCTAATCGACAGTCCGGTATAGGAGATTAATATCTTGCCGAATGTATTTGCACTTCGTTGCATTAATTCCCGCGTCGAATCTGTACGATCTTTGATCCTTAAGCGTGACCGCCATCCTAAACCATCGATGTAAGCAGTGATCGGTTGATGATCTCGTTTTCCAAATAGATTTATCAGATGAGACCGGAGCCTGTCTATTTGCTTTTCGAAAATCTCCCGGTCATCATCTTCACCATAAAACGGCATGGGGTTGACAGAAGCAAACATCTTCAAGGTTTTGAGTAACTGATTCGGTTGATCACGTTTATTTTTATCAGCAAATCCATAAACCACAGCATGTTGCGGTGCCTTGCGTTTTCCACCTAGTGTTACGCGAATTGCAGGCAGCATGGGATTCCCCGATGGCAATAATTCAATCAGGATTTTTTTCCAGGTCATATTCATACTAGGAGAAAGTTCTCGAAGCCATAACCGGGCAAATTCCCTTTCATCAAACCATTCATCTATCTCCTCTAACCTGCCGATATCAGGAGTTACATAGTTCAGTACAATTATTTCCTGATCCAGCTGATTGAGCCACTGCTGAATTAACATTATAAATTTGCCCTGTCTGTCACTGAAAACAGCCAGCCAACAGATCCCATACTGTACAAACACAACCAGCAGTGCCATAATATGATATACCAGATCTGCATTATTGCGAATGAATAATAACAACCATAATGCAGCCTGAACATGAATCATAATATAGATCCAGTTAAGGTTTGACCGCTGAGATCTTACACCGGAATCAATAAAACTATGCAGGTACTCCAATTGATTTAATACTGATGCACCTTCATCTTCTATTTCCTGTAAATAATGCTTGAACTGGACGTATAATTCTTCATCGGTATAGGTTTTGCCAAATTGTAATTGGACAAATCTCTGATGCAAACCAGGCATAATTTGAATTTAGCTATAGGATATATGTCGCATTTATTTTTAATAATGTCCTATATAGAGAAAAATTATATAAATACAATATTTAGAGTTGATAATAAAATAATAATACACCTATTCATAGATCTGTTTAGAAAAGAAGTCTGTTATATATCTTTAAGGGGATCAAGCCAGGGGATATTATATGATAATATTCGTCTCAGGCTTAGCGATATCTGCCAAGCACCCACTTTTTGTTCCAATTCACCTTCGATCCCAGAAAATGCTCCTTCAACAAAAAAAGGTTTCATGATATTCAGCGCAAACCCGCCGACACCGAGATTCCATAAAAAACCAAAACCTGTTGTAATAACTGTTGCACGAGAATTGGGCGCTTTAATACCATTCCATTCGGCTTCCGTGGTATGGACCACGGCCAGATTGGCACCAGCAGAACCCTTAATTGCAGGAATCAATTTGGTAAAAGCAACAATGGACAAATCATAGGACTTCGATGCTTGAAACCCATATTCGTTTTCTATAAGGGGTAATACTGCGCTCACTGTACCACCTATGAATACCGGCGCGGTCATTTGCTTTTTAAACAGCTGCATTTCTAACACTGCCTTGTAAACTCCATCGGTAATGCTGAAGTGTCGGTGTTTGGTCTTTGCTTCTTCATTTAGAAAAAATGGATCATTTGTCAGTGTGTTCCTGGATGGTACGATAAGCCCAGTACCAAGAAACAAGCGTTTTCCAGGTCCTTGTCCATCATTATACACTAGATATCTGGCCATAATACGCGAATCTCCCAAAAGCCCGCCGAGAGCATTTGAAAAATCAGTATGCGATCCTTCATCTCTATGGTGAATTGTTACCATATCACCATCCCAGGTCATTATTCGGATCCCTATATTTTGAGTTAGTGTCAGGTTCCAATAATTTGAAAGTCCAATAGTGATACTGGGCTTGATAATTATAGATGTCAATGTTCCTTCATGATCAAAACCCTCTCCTGAACCCGGCAGGGCCTCGTGCCACCAGTCAACGTATTGATTGTTATTGTCCAACCCAAACATGACCTGACCAGCCCATAAGCCAACTCCTCTGTCCGCGTTACCGACCGGCAACGATGGATTACTTCACAAAGCTCACTGTCCCCGCAGAGAATTCAGGAATAGTGCTATGAGAGCTATAGTACGGAATAGGGTATGCATTCTTCCATAAAATTAGTTTGAACTATAAATATAGATGGAATAGAATTATTCTATCATATGCTTGATACTAAACTACTTAAATAAAAGGTTCTATTCTATATGGTTAAACAAAACATTATCATTTGGAGTTGGGCCATTTCTGGGTGGCTTGGCGCATCACTTGTCATTTTTGGCTACTACTTAAACGCCAACGAGTTTACTTCGTCCTGGTTAGTATGGTTCGCCGGTAATCTTCTGGTTGGAATATACTCTTTATTTAAAAAAGCCTATTCCACAGCAGTTATGTCATTCATTATCATGGTCATGAACATTTATGGATACATTCAATGGGTTTCATAATTCGCATTCTATAGATAATCCATTTAAATTATAATTATGAAACCAATTACATCGAAAAGAGACTTCCCATCTACAGATAATTTTGTATATCTGAATGCTGCTAATGTTGCCCTGATGTATAATGGTGCCAAACAAGCAATTTCTGAGTGGACACAGGATCTTGCTGAAAACGGAAGCAATAATTTTGATGAGATCGCAGAAGCAGAAGTTTTCGAGCCATTGCATCAGCATACAGCTCAGCTTTTTAATTGCAAGCCTGAAGATATTTCTGTTGGATCCAGTGCCACTGAACTGCTTGGATCTTTAGCCTGGGCAATTGCGCCTGAATCAGAAAAGAATGTTGTGAGCACCAGTATTGTTTTCCCCAGCACAGTATATCCGTGGCAAAGGGTGGCACGTTCGACAGGTTGCTCCATTAGACTTGTTAGAGATATAAACAGCTTCATTCATGAAGATGACATCATAGGATCAATCGACAAGAATACAGCTGTGGTTTGTATCTCACACGTTGAGTATGGAAGCGGCCAGCGCTTCGACCTGGAAAAACTCTGTTCTGCAGCACATGAAAAGGGCGCTCTTTTTATCGTGGATGCTACACAATCCGCCGGTGCTGTCCCAATTGATCTAAAAGATTGTCCAATAGATGCTGTTATCAGTGGTGCATACAAATGGCTTTGCGGACCCTTTGGAGCAGCGGTCATGTATCTGGCTCCACATCTTCAACATACCCTAGAACCAGGTTTGGTTGGTTTTCGAAGTCATAAAGATATATGGGACCTTAACGCAGGGCGCATTGAGTATCCAGACTCAGCCAGTCGCTTTGAATTCAGTACCATGGCCTATGGCTGTGCCGTAGGCTTGGCCAAGTCTATTGACTTTCTGGTTCAGGTTGGAATAGAAAATATATTTAAATATAATCTCTTTCTGGCGGATACTCTGGTAGAAGGCTTGCGTAAGCGCAATGCAAATATTACATCGTCCCTGTCCAACAAACATCGATCGTCCATTGTAACGGCTGCTTTTGAAGGAAAGGACTCTTCCAAGATTCTTCAAAGGCTTAAAGATGCTAAGGTCTATCTGTCGAAGCGGGGAAATGCGCTGAGGTTTTCACCTCACCTTTACAATAATCCTGATCATATTGAAGAGGCACTAGATCATATAGATAGATTATGTCTTAACCAGTAATAGACAATATTAAAAATTCCTGTCATTTATTTGTAACATATCTTTTCAATACGGATTATTTAAATCTGTCGAGCCTTAAATAGTACTTAAACGGATTGGACATCATTAAACTGTCTAACATCTTTCTACGCGCAACCAATTTTAAATTA
>DTUG01000198.1 GCA_012964275.1 Fidelibacterota bacterium
AATTAATTTTTATCCCCTTCTCTTTGGGCCCGAATCCTTTTATTTAGTTCAATTATTTTTTCGTTACCCTCACACCAAGGTGGTAATCTATCCCAGTCAGGAACACCATCATCTATAAGAGCACGATTATTTCGCTGTTTGGGATAACCTTCAGCGGGTAATGCTCCCACAATCAAACAAACTAATTCAAATTTATCATCAGCCTTCAATGCACGATACACCTCAGGATTAACACGCACTACATCTCCTTGCGATAATTCTACAAGTTTCCCATCCATATAAATCACACCTTTACCATTTAATACAATATAGATTTCTTCTTGATATTCATGTCTGTGTAAATAAGTATATCCTTTCCCGATAGGTAACCGAGCAAAACTCATTCCGAGAGCAGTTAATTTTATATCATCTCGAATGAAGGTTAACCAATTGGGAAGATTTTCAAAGTCATATGTTTTTTTATGATAATTCATATCCGTATCCTTTATTTAAAGACAATCGGAAATCTACCCATCATCCCAGTAACAAAAAACCCCGCTACTTGCTGGGCTTGATGTTTATTTAAGTAACACCATCTTCTTAGTCTGAACAAAATCTCCAGTCCGGATCATGTATAGGTAAATACCCGCTGATATAGGTGCACCAGCATCGTTAGAAGCATTCCATTGGAGACTATGATAGCCTGCAGTCCGTTGACCATTTATGAGTGTTTTGACTTCTCTCCCCATTGTATTGTAAATAATAATATTAACCAAATCATCTTCCGGCAAGGCATAGCGAATCACGGTCATAGGATTGAATGGGTTAGGAAAGTTATCATATAAAACAACATTGTCCGGTAATAATGAATAAGGAGCAGTATAGTTATGGAGAAAATGCTGCCCAATACTTTCTACAAGGTCCTGAGAATTTCCGCTAACATCGTATCCTAAGGCCCAGATCATCATCCCTCCCAGTTCCCTTTCAATAGCGTATTGAGATTTCTCTTGGATTGATTGGGGATCATCAAATGTTACTAACACATCATGATCGTTATTTTGCAGATAGGGGCATTTGGCAACATCATCCCAATGATATTCCCAGCCAGCATCTATTAAGCTCAGGACATCACTGTACCTGATATCCAAAACATCGCCACTGAAACTTCCGTTGATCTCACCGGTATTGAACTGTTTACCGTAGAATGGGACCCCCAGATTCAATTTTTCAGATGGTATGTTCCGGGAATTCACTAAATAATTTATACCCGTATGTACTGAGCCATCAGGGTCCCCGGGGGGCGAAGAGTATAATGGTCCATTATGCCCTGCATGGCTGGACCAGCTGCCATGAAAATCATAACCCATCATACTGTACCAATCTATATTCGCTGTAAGGGCTTCATAATCAAAATGCTGACCGGTCCAGTTGCTCGGACCAACTGCCATTGTGATCAGATAATCCTGGCCTGATGCATCAAACGCGGACCTGAGCTCTTCAACCAGCAGTGTAAGATCATTTGTTTCAGTTGTGGTACTTGGAAATTCCCAGTCCAGATCTATGCCATCATAACCATACGCGTTGAATATGTCCAAGAGCCCGTTTATAAAATTTTGACGCGTCTCAGTAGAAGAAACCATCCCTGGAAATCCGTCAGAGTTACCCCATCCCCCAAAAGATAATAAAATAGATGCCCCGTGTTCATGCACCGTTGAATTTATTTCCGGATCCAGCATATCTGAGTAGGTGATGATATTGCCTTCTCCGTCCGGCCACGCGAATGCATGCAGAACATGGGTGATGACTGAATAATTGATCTCATCAGGCCCAAATGACCCTTGGATCCATTGCGGGTAGTAACCAATAACCCTTTGACCGTATACACTATGTGAGAGTATCCAGATCAGTAGAACTCTTTTGATCATAGTAAAGTATATATTATCTAAGGTTTTTCTTATAATCTCTGTCAAATTAATCAGTTCTTGTATAGGTTTCCTGAATACTCTAAACCTGTTATCCATGGTATCTTAATCTAATGAACTACATAATAATCTGCGTGGGCTTTGTTCCAGCAATCAGGCTCCCCCTAAATTCAAATTGGAATTAAACAGAACAAACGCGATGAAACCGATCCGTTTAACGCAAGTGCTTTTACTGGCATTCATTATGATGGACTGCGGCGGAAAGACAAATGTGAATGTTTATGACAACTTCGATTTTAACACCCTGTCTCCGGACCTGCTCGCCACAGGCGAAAAGGTTTATGCCAATTCTTGCTTTCCCTGCCACACCTATGGTACCGCAGGAGCGGCATCCCTGTTTGATTTCAAGGAGTGGGATAAGGTGGCTGAAAAAGGTATGGATGTCATTTTGAAAAGTGTTATGGAAGGTTACCAGGGAGCGAACGGGGTCATGCCCCCGAAAGGAAACTGCTGGACCTGTACCGATGAAGAGATCCGGACATCTATCCTTTATATTTTCCATGAAGTAAAAAACAACCGATTGCAGTCTAACTGAATATATGAGCCAGCATCCTTTAGGATCCTTGATTGAAAACAAGCCGTTGCTTGAATCGATCGCTGAAGAATACGGTACCCCATTATATCTCTATTCCGGAGACAGAATAAAAAACAACCTGGATCGCCTATCCACTTCCCTGAATGATCACTTTGAAAAAAACCAGATCTATTTTGCGGTCAAGGCTAACAGCAATCCCCATTTGATCTCATTCATGAAAATAAATTACCCGGATCTGGGCTGTGACTGCTCCAGTCCGGGAGAATTATTTGTCGCTAATAAAACAGGCATTCCCGCTGAAAGATGCCTGTATACGGGAAACTATGAATCATCGGATGACCTGAAAGCGGCTTTGGGCTCGGGCTGCCATATTAACCTGGATGATATCCAGTCTTTTCACCGCCTAGCAAAAATTCGGGTGCCGAAAGAAATATCATTCCGGGTGAATCCAGGGTTCGGCAGCGGTCGCTTTAAAGAGATCACGACGGGCGGTGAAAAGGCAAAGTTTGGCATCCCAAAGGAAAAGATCGTTGAAGCCTACAGACTGGCACAAGCGCATGGCGTTACATCCTTTGGTCTTCATTGCTTTACCGGATCCGGTGTGCTGGATAAGAATTACTTTACCGAACTGATCCGAGCTGTATTGGAGATCTCCACCCTGGTGGAAACCAACTGTGAAATAAAATTAGAATACATCTCTATTGGGGGCGGGTACGGCATTCCCTATAAAGACGAAGATCCTATACTCAATATTGATCGTGTATTCCAAAATATTGCTAAAGAGTTTTATTCAGTTTATACTAAACAGGAATGTCCTGTTTTTTGTATTGAACCTGGAAAATACCTGGTGGGCGATGCGGGAATACTGTTAGCCCGGGTGACCGGCGTCAAAGAGAGTTATAAGAGCTTCATTGGCCTGGACGCTGGTATGGAAACATTAATGCGTCCGGTTCTTTACGGTGCCTACCATCGGATTTACAAGGTTGGAGAACCAGAAGCCACCCCCGACATGACGGCTGATATTACCGGCCGGATATGCGAAAATACAGACCGCCTGGCTGTTGATCGTCCTTTTCCAACTGTGGCGGAAGGCGACCTGGTAGCGATCATGGATACGGGAGCCTACGGATATTCCATGGCTCATCAGTTCAACACCCGGCCGCGGCCCGCAGAAGTCCTTCTAGAAGGCAACACAGCCAGTCTGATCCGGAAACGGGAAACCGTAGAAGATATATTCAAAGGGTGTGATGTTTAGATCCATTGCCGCTTTATTTATTTTATCTAGTATTGTCTTTTCTAAGGAGACAATCAACAAACATCAGCTTCAGGCTGTAACCAATAAATCCAAAGAAACGTCCAAAGCAAAAACTGAAGTATTAACCGGCCTGGATATTTTACTTGAACAAAAACCCTATTTCATTCAGGGCAGGTCCATCGCTCTAGTCACTAACAAAACTGGGATTGATAAGGCCGGGATCCCAAATTATCAACGGTTCATGGAAATGGATGATGTAGACCTAAAAATGATCTTTACTCCCGAACATGGCCTTTTTGGTGAAGCAGCCGATGGAGAAAAAGTTGCTTACGATTCTATTGGAATCAAGCTTCCAACTGTGGTCAGCCTTTATGGAAATATCCGAAAGCCTACTCCGGATATGCTGGCTGGAGTAAATACTATCGTTTATGATATCCAGGATATAGGAACCAGGTTTTACACCTACATTTCAACGCTGGGACTGGTAATGGAAGCAGCTGGAGAACTGAATATTCCGGTTCTGGTACTGGATAGGCCAAACCCGATTCGGGGTGACATCATTGAAGGACCAATCCTGAATATGGAATTCCGTTCATTTGTGGGGTATTACCCGATCCCGATTCGATATGGTAAAACAATAGGTGAATTAGCTGATCTTATGATCACAAATAATTGGATATCACCTGCGCCTGTTCTGGATGTTATTTCAATGGAAGGCTGGCACGAAAAACTATGGTTCGATGAGACAGATCTGGTCTGGGTCAACCCGTCTCCAAATATTCCCGATCTGGAAACAGCCATCATTTACCCCGGAATGTGTCTTATAGAGGGAACGAATATCAGTGAAGGAAGGGGCACACCTCACCCGTTCAAGTGGATTGGTGCACCCTGGATCGATGGGTGGGACCTGTCACAAGCTTTAAATAAATTTGATCTTCCTGGTGTAGAATTTGTTCCGAAATCGTTTATTCCGGATAAAATTCCCGGTAAAGCCGAAAACCCCAAGTTTGAAAACCAGAAATGTAGCGGCTTAGAGATCTGGGTAACGGATAGAGATTCATTTAAGAGTGTTGATACCGGAATACTGACCCTGTTTAGTCTGTATGCGATGTACCCTGATAAAATTGAATTACGGGAAAAGCATTTAAATATGCTGTGGGGAAATAACATATTATTTAAAGAATTGGTTAAAGGTTCGACAGGGCCATATTTTCTTCAGCATTATAATTAATCCATCATACTATTATAAAGAATATTTCAAGCAATAATTTCTAGCTATGCCTGAAAAACACCTTATGGTCATTGATCCCGCAGTGGTCAAACCGGCAATAGAATCGTATAATCGAATAACATCTACTGCCCCCTATCCTGTGACCTATCACTTACCCGCTCTTTATGGTTTGACCAGCCTGAACCAAATGAAAAACAATATCCGCGGAATTATTGTTATGGGCAGCGCAGCATCGGTGCACGATGGACATGCCTGGCAGGATACAATCACGGATATTCTACTCGATGCTTTTAAAAAAGAAATTCCGGTAATGGGGCTTTGTTACGGCTTTCAGCTGTTAGCTCATGTTTGCGGCGGGAAAGTAGGCCCGCTTTGGTCAGGAGAAAAAAAACAGGGTATGCGCACTGTGCGCGTTATCGAGCATTCATTATGGGGGCCGGCTCAATCAGGGCCTTTGGTTTATTCCCACCAAGACGGTATTATTAAGTGCCCTCCCGATTTTGATATCACCGCCAAAAGTGATCTGGTAGCCATAGAAGGAATTGCCAGCAAGTTAAAACCGGTCTGGGGTTTCCAACCCCATATAGAAGCAACTCAGGCTTTTGTAGATGATCATGGAATCCCTGTTCCAGATCCCAAAAAAGCATTTGATTTTGGGCACCAGATCCTGGATAGATTCATTATGTCTCTTGTATGATATCTAGAACATTAAGTTTTAAACAATCTTTTTTATTCTTTCTGGTCTGGTGCATATCATGTACTCCCCCGCGTTCGCTTTTAACCAATACTGGCAATCCCGTATTCAAAAGAAAAATTAATAAACTGATATCTTCATCCGGACTGGATGCCAACATCGGCATAAAAATTGTTTCCCTGACCACAGGCAAGACTCTATATGCTTTGAATAGTCACAAGCTGCTTTTGCCCGCCAGTAATAATAAACTTTACACCTGCGCGGCCGCATTAGAGCGTTTGGGTGCAGATCACGTTTTTACTACCACTGTATTAAAGACCGGGAACAACCTAATATTGAAAGGCGGTGGGGATCCGGACCTGACCATTGACCAACTGGACTCTCTGGCTAAAATATCCGCTAAGATTATAAAAAATGTGGACACACTTTTTGTGGATGAATCACTCATGGATACACTGCATTACGGCGAAGGCTGGATGTGGGACGAAGGTTCATGGTGGTATGCAGCTCCCATCAGTGCTCTGTCAGTGAATGATAACTGTATCGATTTTTACGTTGATCCCGGCCAACTGGGAAAACCTGCCAAGGTAGATTACTATCCAAGGACAAGCTATTTCCGGTTTGTGAATAATTCAGTTACAGTGAACGACACAGTGGATTTTAAGAAATTTAAAATAGAGCGTGATTGGGCGGGACGAACAAACCACTTTACAATCAGTGGAGAGATTCTCGACACAGCTGCAACAGATACCTTCTACAGAAACATTTACGATCCGGCCTTATTTGCTGGTACTGTATTCAGAGAACTGCTGGAAACCCATGGTACCATGATTAAAAATATTCACAACGGGAACAGGTCTGGAGATCTTAATACAATTGCTTTGCATCAGTCAGATTCCCTGATCTATTCAGCATTCAACCTCATGAACGAGAGTGATAATCTCACCGCTGAATTATTTGTTAAAACCATGGGAATAAGCAAAGAAAATCCAGGAAACTGGAAAGATGGCATTGATACGGTAAAATCTTTCCTGTTTGAAAAGGTTGGAATTGATACATCAGTTATTCGAATCGCTGATGGTTCCGGCGTATCTCGGTATAACCTGTCCAGTCCAGATCAGCTTGCCAGCCTTTTAACCTGGATTTTCAAAAGTGAATTTAAGGATGATTTTATTTCAACGCTTCCCGGAGGAGGCTTGGACGGGACCATGGAAGAACGACTTGAGTCTTTTGGAACCAGGATCCGGGCAAAAACTGGGCATCTGGCCGGGGTCAGCTGTTTATCTGGTTATGCATTTTCTCCAAGGTATGGGCCCTTGGCATTTTCTATGATGATGAACGGATTCGTTGGATCTGTTAAACCCTATCAACAACTGCAAGACAGGATATGCAGCACTTTATTTCATGATTAAGCCAAAGTGTCTGAAAAAAGGTGACCGGATCGGTTTTATCAGTCCATCATACTGGCTGGATGAAAAGGATTTGAAAAGAACCGCTGCCTATTTTCAGGAAAGAGGATATGAAATTAACATCGGTAGCAGTAATTCCCTGAGATCGGGACCTTTTGCAGGGACACCTCAGCAACGGGCTGATGATATTCACCAAATGTTCTCTGACCCGAATATTGATGCTATTATCTGTGCCCGGGGCGGCTATGGCGCCAACCGTGTTCTCCCATTACTGGATTATGATCACATCAGGAATCATCCAAAAATATTCATGGGTTACAGCGATATCACCGGGTATCTTACATCCATCACCCAAAAGACAGGTCTCGTTACCTTCCATGGTCCTATGCTGGCCAGCTATAAAAAAAGGTTGGTGAATTATAATTTTGACCTGATGGAAAAGGTCCTGGGCGGTGAACCAAGTGTCTACATTGAACCACCAGAATTGCTGCCCGTCCGCGTTTTGAAATCAGGAACTGCTGTAGGTCCACTCTGGGGCGGCAACATGACCCTGCTAATCAACCTGCTGGGTACAAAAGATTCTTTAAATACAAACGGAGTAATCCTGTTCCTGGAAGACCTGGACGAATATCTCTATGCCTTCGAACGCATACTGGTGCATATGCGCACCGCCGGAATGTTTGAAAATATCAAGGGATTAATCATTGGAGAGCTTGATGAATTCAAAGACAATGATATTCCCTTCGGCAGAGATACAGACGAGATTGTGCTTGATATTTGTGGTGACCTGAATATTCCTATTGTATCTAATTTCCCTTGCGGGCACGGCACTTACCAGACGACACTGCCCATTTCAATCCCGGTCGAACTGGATGCTAATGGACAAAAACCAAACATCAAACTGCTGGAATCAGCAGTGGAAACGAATAGCTAGATGCTGAATTATATCTGGTTTGGCATGATTCTTATTTCTGTAGTAGTTGGTACCATCACCGGAAACATTGACGCAGTGACTGAAGCGGCAATCACGATGGCAAAAACAGCCGTAGAAATAGCCATCAGCCTAATCGGGATCATGGCATTGTGGCTTGGTACGATGAAAATTGCCGATGAATCTGGATTAATCCAGATCATTGCTAGGGGCTTGCGTCCTATTACAATTCGTCTATTCCCTGATGTGCCAGACGATCACCCTGCCATAGGATCTATAGTACTCAACATGGCAGCCAACATATTGGGACTGGGAAATGCTGCGACTCCCTTGGGCCTGAAAGCTATGGAAGAGCTTCAGGAACTGAATTCCAAAAAGGATACGGCTACTAATGCCATGTGTACCTTCCTAGCTATCAATACTTCCAGCGTGCAAATCATTTTACCGGCCACAGTCGTAGGGCTTATGGGCGCCGCATCTAACCAAATATTTATTACCACTATTATAGCCACTGGGCTATCCACTGCGGCAGCAGTCATTGCCGTAAAAACACTGGAAAAAATGGATCGCTTTAATGTAGATCGTGAGGTCCAGGATGATTGAAAAACTGATTATTTTTACAAATGAATTCTCTCGATATATAATTCCCATCCTGCTGGTGGGTATTCCCTTTTATGGTCTGGCGGTAAAAAAGGTAAAAGTCTATGAATCCTTTGTAGAAGGAGCCAAAGATGGATTTACTATTGCGGTACGAATCATACCGTATCTGGTTGCAATCCTAGTGGCTATTGGTATGTTTCGAGCTTCCGGTGCCTTGGATATGCTTCTGACTATGTTATCTCCTATCCTGAAAGCAATCGGGTTTCCACCGGAAAATTTGCCCTTAGCGCTCATGCGGCCTCTTTCAGGCAGCGGCTCCCTGGGTCTTTTAACGGACCTGGTCAATCAACATGGCACCGATTCACTGGTGGCCAAGATCGGGGCAACAATGTTTGGCTCTACAGAAACCACCTTTTACGTACTTGCGGTATACTTCGGTTCAGTGGGAATCCGCCGCTCCCGCCATGCTCTGGCAGCTGGACTGATCGCAGATGCGGTAGGCGTGCTCAGTGCAGTTTATATCTGCCGGTTTCTGCTTGGTTAGACTTTCACTTTGACCGATTATAAAAAAGGTCTGGGACTTAAAGAGTCCACCGCTATTGTCATTAGCCGGATTATTGGCTCTGGTATTTTTCGAACTCCGGCACCTATCATGGCTCTGGTGGGATGTACTTCGCTTTTTGGTCTGGTCTGGGTCCTGGGCGGCATCATCACCATTTTTGGTGCAGTAATCTACGCCGAACTCACTGCTATGATACCTAAATCAGGAGGCCCTTATGTTTTCTTAAAGGAAGCGTATGGGCCGTATATTGCCTTTTTGCGGGGCTGGGCGATGTTTTTCGTATCTGAGACCGCATCTATTGTTGCCGTGGCTTTGGTATTCACCGAGTATATCAATGCCATCTTTGTAATTGCAACCGGTGATCCATTCAATCTTTTTACCACATTCATCATTTCACTTATTACCATATGGACACTCACATCCATCAACCTTTTCGGAGTAAGCCTCAGCGGAAAATTTCAGGTATTTTTCAGTATTGTTAAAATCGCTGCAGTCGGTGCGATCATCGGTATCACGCTAACAGGATTTTCAACAGGCAACACAGGTAATTTTAGTGATCCTCTCTGGCCTCAAGAGTTCGGTTGGCCAACCATCCTGGCTATCGGAGCTGCGCTCCGCTATTCTTTTTTCGCTTTCAGCGGTTGGGAAGGGGCTACATACATGGCTGAAGAGATCAGGGAACCACAAAAGACCCTCCCCTTATCCCTTTTCCTGGGTATCGCTGGTATCATGGTGCTCTATCTTGGCGCCAACCTGGGTTATTTATATCAATTGGATGTGGAAACCATAAAGGAAAATAAATGGGTGGCTACCGCCGCCGTGAAGGTTGTTCTGGGTGCATCTGGCGGCATTCTCATTTCCATCGCGGTGGCTATCAACGCCTTCGGCAACATCAGTACCCAGATATTATGCAAGGGTCGGTCATGGCATGCCATGGCCCGGGATGGGCTATTCTTTGACAAATTCAAGGACCTCCACGACAAACACCAAACACCGAATAATGCGTTGCTGGGACAGGGCATCTGGGCAACGGTATTATTGGTCTTTGCTGTGATGTCTACCTACTTGCAGTCGGGTGCTGGTGGAACCAATACCTATGAAACCATTATAGACTTTTTCTCCGCTACCAGTACTATTTTTAACCTGCTGACATTCGGCTCCATCTATGTTCTGCGGAAAAAATATCCTCATAAAGAGCGACCCTATAAAGCACTCCTGTACCCTTGGAGCATGATTCTGGTGATTCTGCTCTATTTTTCATTTTTTTTAATCACGTTAATTACTGCTTTTATTCCTTCAATGGTCGGGATTTTATTGACAGTTTGCGGGACATTTTATTACAGGTATAAAATAGCTAGGCCCTAATGGTTATTGAAATAAGTGGGTTAAATCGGGGAAAACTCCACTTTTTTTAGATCCATTATTTAGGCATTGTCCAGATTAAACAGCCGGAAAGTGCAGCATGGAATCCAGTAGAAATTAGTAACCTGTTAGTTTATTTTCCGCCTAATCACAGGCGTGGATATTCCCCCGAAGATGAATACAGAAAACATCCCCATAATTCAATTGCTGCAAAAATTGCTTTGATTGGCCGTATAGCAATTTTTCTATTCTTTTTCCAGTTCCTGCAGGGTCAGAGTGTCTCTAACGAGCAGGTACCAAAAATAATTCTGCAGGGAATTGATTTTTCCATAACCTTCTCCGGAGAGTTTGAAACAAGTAATTCGTACATCCTATCCTGCAACGGGTCCCTATATAATCCCACAGACATTAGTTCAGATCATATAGCGTTCGATAATCTGTCCATATCCGAGGGCGGCCAGATCACCTTGGACTTACTGCTGGTGGACACTTCTATCCACCAACTTAAAATCCATAGTATCCCAGCCTGGATATCCATTCTGCCGCCACTCATTGCCATCATCCTGGCATTTATGACACGGTCAGTCATACCATCGCTATTCGTAGCAATCTGGTTTGGAGTTTGGTCGTTAAGCAGTTTCAGCCTGGGTGGGGTCATATCATCCCTACTGGATTCTTTTCATTATTATATATTGAACACGCTAATTGATCGGGATCATGCCATCATCACATTATTTACGTTGATGCTTGGAGGGATGGTGGGTATCGTCTATCGTAATGGCGGGATGCATGGTATCATTCATCATATGATCAAAAAAGCCGATACACCCAGAAAAGGGCAAATTGCCATTTGGCTGTTTGGCCTTATCATTTTCTTTGATGATTATTCCAACACGCTTATTGTAGGGAATACATCGCGACTTCTCAGTGATAAACTGAAAATATCCCGGCAAAAACTTGCATACTTAGTTGATTCAACGTCTGCACCGGTTTCAACCATTGCAGTCATTACCACATGGATCGGTTTTCAGGTTGGTATCATTGCCGATGCGTTACCAGGATTAGATGGCCTTAATGAATCTGCCTATATGCTTTTCATTCATTCAATTCCCTATAGTTTCTATCCTTTTCTAGCCATTGTCCTGGTAGGCCTTATTGTTACAACGGGAAAAGATTTTGGGCCTATGGTTCATGCTGAGAAACGAGCAAGAATGGGCGTGGAATACACACCGGATTTATCGGAAGTTGAAGATGAATCCGGTTCAGATATTGAAGATCTTTTTGTAAAAGACAATATTCCGCACAGGGCTAGGAACGCAGTTATTCCTATTGCGGTTTTGGTTTTTTCCATGTTCTACTTCATCTTCACGTCTGGCGAAGGTGATTCATTAAAAGATATTTTAGGAAGTTCAGATACTTTTGCTGCTTTGATGCATGCTACCTTATTAAGTGCCTTGGTGGCTGCTGGGTTATCAATTGGGCAGGGAATTCTAAACCTGAATGAAACGCTCGATGCCTGGTTCAGCGGATTAAAATTCATGCTGATGGGGCTACTGGTTTTATTATTGGCGTGGGCGCTTGCGGATATTTCAAAAGATCTCCAGACTGCCGACTATATTGTTTCCACGCTTGGTGATTCAATTCCCATGTCTATCTTGCCAACTATTATATTCCTGGTTGCGGCTGCCACAGCATTTGGGACAGGTTCCAGTTGGGGCGTTATGGCCATTTTGATGCCTTTGGTGATTCCTTTAACCTGGGCTGTTATGGGCAACAACGGTGGCGCCACACCTGAAAACTATCACATTCTTTACTCCACGATCGCCTGTGTTTTAACCGGTGCAGTTTGGGCAGACCATTGTTCACCTATTTCCGACACAACCATTCTTACTTCCATGGCATCGGGCTGCGAGCTCATGGATCATGTTTGGACTCAAATGCCCTATGCGATTTCTGCTGGTGCGGCAGCGTTACTGCTGGGTACTCTACCTGCTGGATTTGGGGCTCCCTGGTGGATCCTTTTACTATTAGGGATTCTTTCGCAGGGCCTGGTGGTCAAATATTTTGGGCAATCAACAGACTAACCGGAGAATCTTATGACCAAAAAATATGAACCGCTTAATGCTATGGAATATCCACGGTTTGAAGGAATTCGCACTTTCATGCGCCTGCCATATGTAACTGATCTTACTGATGTAGATTTTGCAATCGTGGGTGTTCCGTTTGACACGGGCGCTACATTCCGGGTAGGTGCCCGTTTTGGTCCATCAGGAATTCGAGATAACTCCCTGCTTCTTCGGCCTTACAATCCTGCCCAGGATATAGAGATCTTTAAATATTGCAATGGTGTAGATTATGGAGACCTGCCGATCGTACCCGGGTATCTGCCTGAATCTCATCAATTGATCAAAGATGGGGCAAAGGATGTATTTGATACTGACATCAAACCTATTTTTATGGGTGGGGACCACTCAATATCTTTACCAATTCTGCGGGCTATTAAAGAAAAATTCGGAGCGGTAGCCCTTGTTCATTTTGATGCGCACAGTGATCTATGGCATGGTTATTTTGAAAATAAGGATACCCACGGCACTCCTTTCCGAAGAGCTCTAGAGGAGGGGTTGATTGACCCCGCTCGTTCAAGCCAGATCGGATTACGAGGGCCGCTTTATGATAAAGATGATTTTAAAATGTCAAAGGAAGCTGGCCTTTTGGCCATTACCGGCCCAGAGCTACATAAGATGGGAGTCAAAAAGGCTTTGCCGATGGTCAAAGAAAGGGTTGGAAATGGACCGGCCTATTTAACCTTTGACATTGATTTTGTTGACCCTGCCTTTGCCCCGGGAACCGGTACACCTGAAGCAGGTGGATTCACAGGGTATGATTCTTTAGCACTGGTTCGAGGTTTAACAGATATTGAATTCATCGGCTATGATCTTGTAGAAGTAATGCCGGCCTATGACCCCGCAAAAATCACCTGTCTGTTGGCAGCAAATATCATTTATGAATTCATTACGCTAATCGCATTAAGCAAAAGAGCCAAGACTTGAAAAAAAGATGGATTTCTATTTCTTCATATCTACGGTTGGTAATTCTTGCATCCGTAATAGTCCCGGATATGTACCTAATTCTGCCATGACACCACCCATTGGCAGCATGGATCAGAGATAGATTAAAATCATATGAAAATAAAAACGATTTTAGTCTCCTTTTATTTATTGTGCTCTATTTTAATATTTGCCCAGAGTGAGAACAATGAATTTCGTTCTACGTGGGTTATCACTTGGAACTGGATATCCCCGGATGATTCGATGGCAGAAACACAAGCTAGAATACTGGAAATTTTGGATAATCATGTTGCTGCAAACATGACATCTGTGCTGTTCCAGGTCAGGCAAAGCGGGACAGCATATTATAATTCTTCATATGAGCCTTGGGGATATTATTCCGGATATCAAAACCCTGGATTTGATCCCCTTGAGTTTGCGGTTGAGCAGGCACATCTGCGTGGTTTGGAATTTCACGCCTGGTTTAACGTTTTTTCGTGTTCAAGTACCCAACCTGGGACTCCCGCATATGATCATCCAGAATGGGTATGCAGAGACCGAGATGGGATACCCATGAGTTCATATAGAGCATTATCTCCTGGTCTAACTGATGTCAGAGATTATACAAATAATGTTGCCATGGAGATTGTAAACAATTATGATATTGATGGTTTGCACCTGGATTACATCCGTTGGAATGAATATACAAATTCCAGCATGATGAATAATATCAGCCCGGAAGAAGAAACTAAAAAAATGGATGGTATCATATCCCCTGAGCTATTGAATGAGTTAGAAAATAATCGTTCCGGCAGGTATCTGTATGATACGGAGCATCCCTATTCTGCCGGAGTGCCGGAAGGGTTTAGTTCCTGGGAAGAATGGTGGCGATGGAGCGTCACAACATTTGTAAACACCCTTCATGATTCCATCCAGGCCGTTAAACCCTTTGTTCGGTTATCGGTTGCAGCTTTAGGAAAATACAACTGGTCTAGCTGGCAGGGATACGGGACTGTATATCAGGATGCGGCGCTCTGGTTCAACGAAGGATTTATCGAACAACTCACTCCGATGCACTACCATTGGACAACAGCTAATCAATTTCTGGGTATGCTCACTGATGATTGTCCTGAATGCTGGGTGGACCATATAGAAGCGGGAATAGAATCCGGGCGACTATATTCAGTAGGCCCCGGTTCATATATGCTTGATAATTATAATGCCTGGAATAACCACCCTTCTATTATAAATACCTGCCGGACAATTCCCTGGGTAGATGGTTATCAATTTTTTAGTTCAGAACAATGGGATTATTATGACTATTGGAATTATGCAGGAGACTCTTTTTTTAACAGCCGGGTTAAAATCAGACCTATAATAAACAATAATGGAACAGCGCCAGATCAGCCAGGGTTATCTCTAATAAAAATAGATAGTCTGACATATTCACTAACTATCACCCCATCAGATACGATGCAGGACAACTGGTTTGCAATTTACAGGTTTATTGATGATTCCATTAATGTGTCGGAGGATGAGATTATTCATATCCAGTTCAATAATGAATTTTTTACGATTGTGGATGAATTCAATGGGCTACAGGATTACAATGGCCAGTATTCATACTCAGCGACGCAACTTGATAGATATTGGAATGAATCTTTGCCTTCCATTCCTTTAACATCAGATTCAATACCATCTTTTCCCCCCACCGTGATAGGAACAAATCCTGCCGATAGCACCATGATTGACATCAGTGGACCACTCCAGATCCAGTTTTCAAAAACAATGGATATCGAATCCGTAAATAATTCATCTGTTATTATTTCCCCATCAGTTTCATCTACGATGACCTGGTCCGATAGCAACCATCTTCTCACCCTGCATCTATTAGATAATCTAGACTATGATTCGGAATATTTTATCATTTTAGAACCATCCATAATGGATATTAATGGTGCACTCCTGGACGGAAATATGGACGGGACAGGCGGAGATGCTTACAGCTTCTATTTTTGGACTGTGGAGGAAGATATCTACGGACCCGCTGTGTATCAAAGTAATATAGATTTTCAATCTGATATCAACTTGCTGGATATCCAGGATGTCATTACCATCGTATTTGATGAAATTGTGAATCAATCAACGTTAAGTGAATCAACCGTGAACCTTTACCAAGAAAATAATGCAGTCGCCTATGATACTCATGTGTCAGAGCATAATGATAAAACGGTCCTGACGATTCGACCTGTCGAACCCTTGCTTCCGATCACTGATTATGAGCTTGTTTTAAGTTCCGGTATTGAGGATATGCTGGGAAATCCAATACCTGCAGACATACTGGGGAGCATCCAGACAACTCAATTTGAATATAGCGAGATCAGTATAATTGACAATTTCGATAATATCAATAATTGGTGGCAGCCAACCGGAAGTGGTTCTACTGTTGGGGTGCTTGCTGGCACCGAATTCGCAACAAGCAATTCATTTTACCTTCCAGGGACATCTCCCCAAAGGTCTGCAAAATTATCATACGTATGGGACCTGGGATCAGCCGATCACTTATTGCGGGAATACTTATCCGGAGGGCCACCACGCGATGTACACTTCAACTCAAGTTTCATCCTGCAATGCTATGTTTATGGTGATGGCAGCTATAACCTGTTCAGGTTTTGTGTTGATGACCATGTTCCGGATGCAGCTGCTGCTTATCACGAAGTGAGTGAATGGTTCCTTATAGATTGGATCGGCTGGCGTTTAATAGAATGGGACCTGGGCACGGACCCGGTCGGAACCTGGATCGGAAATGGTCTGCTTGAAGGGAACCTTCGTATTGATAGTTTTCAGATGACACTTGGCGAATCTGGAACATCAGAAGGAGCTATATACTTTGATAATTTCCGTGTGGTTATTAAAAACATCCTTTCAACCGATGATGAATTATTCCTTCCAGATAAGATTGTACTTTCTCAAAACTATCCGAATCCATTTAATGCGGATACGTGGATACGATACTATATCCCAAGCTCTCAGGATATCGATCTCACAATATATGATATCCTTGGCAGAAATGTAATTCGCTTGGACCATGGATATAAAGATCCTGGTCTGTACCAGGTAAGATGGAACGGAAAAAATTCAAAAAACGAAACAGTGAGCTCGGGTGTTTATATTTATTTATTAAAGAATGATAATATTATACAGCGTAAAAGGATGATCTTACTGAAGTGACCCATGACTAGATTATTATTAATCATCCTTACACTCTTCCTTAATATGGGATTTACTAATACAGGTGATGCACAGAAAACAAATCTTTTTCGCACCGGACTGGATAATCTTCTCGATCATAATCTTGATAAGATCAGAGGAAAAGAAATTGCCCTTGTTACTAACCAATCAGGAATCGACAACAATGGCATCCCAAATTACCAGCGGTTAATGGCTATTGATGATGTTCACTTAAAAACGATTTTTTCACCTGAGCATGGTTTATTTGGAGAGGTGGCAGCAGGTGAAAAAGTAAATTATTCTAAATCTTTAAATGACCTTCCGGAAGTGATCAGTTTGTATGGAAAAATAAAAAAGCCTTCAACTGAAATGCTCCAGGGGATTTCATGTATAATTTATGATATTCAGGATGTAGGGGCTCGTTTTTATACCTATATCACTACACTGGGTCTGGTGATGGAAGCAGCCGGGGAAAATGGCATACCTGTTATGGTTCTTGATCGTCCGAATCCATTAGGAGGTGAAAAAATTGAAGGGCCTATACTAGACCTTAATTATCAGTCATTTGTCGGATACTATCCCATTCCGATTCGATACGGGATGACCATTGGTGAGCTGGCAAAAATGATTGTTGGTGAAGATTGGATCAAAACAATACCTGAACTGGATGTCATAGAGATGACCGGCTGGAACCGTTCCATGTATTTTGATGATACTGGACTTCCATGGATCAACCCATCACCAAACATTCCCGACCTTGAAACAGCTATCATATACCCAGGAATGTGCATGGTGGAAGGAACCAATATCAGTGAGGGAAGAGGAACAGAGCACCCATTTAAATATATTGGGGCGCCCTGGATGGCTGAAGAGGTCTGCATGGATCTTCAAGGCATGAAAAAACTCAAAGGAGTAAAATTTAAAAAACGAAAATTCCGGCCAAGACCTATCAAAGGTGTGACCAATTCACCCAAGCATGATGGTAAATCATGTATCGGTTTTGAAGTAAGAGTAAAGGACCGAGATCAATACAACAGTGTCCTGGTAGGGGTACAAGCATTATATACTGCCCGCAATCTGGTCCCCTGGAAAATTCAATTAAAGCAGGGGCATTTGAACAGGCTGTGGGGAAATAAGCAATTAACCCAGGTACTCAGTGATAAATTAACGCTCAAAGAACTCTTGGCAACTCTGGATAAAGATAAAACGACCTTTCTTCAAAAAAGACGCCCCTATTTGCTCTACGAATAGATCACTCTTTATTTTACCAGCAACATTTTTCGTGTACTGGTCTTATTCCCCGCTTTTAATAGCGCAAAATAAACTCCCGCGCTAACAGGTTGCCCGAAGCGATCTTTCCCGTTCCAGATAATAGAGTGTAACCCTGCACTCTCTATTAGGTTCTTGAGTTCAATGATCTGCCTGCCTCGTATATCAGTGATAATTAATTCTACACGGTCAGTTTTGGATAGTTGATAGGTAATCCTGGTTTGTGGATTAAACGGGTTGGGATAGTTTGGAAACAATTTGAATTCTTGAGGAGATACCCAGTTCTCATATGTATACAGACCTATTTGGTGCACGATCCTGAGATCATCTATCATTAATGTTCCATATTGCGAATTACCAGGACTATAGGTCATTTGAAAACTGTCAAATCGCATTTCCCCATCCAGATTACCATCTCCAATCCAGGTACCCGTACCATCATTGGTCATACTCCAAGATACCATTTTCCACCCTATCCAATCTATAATATACCAGGGGCTCACTTCATGGTATTCTGCTCCAGTAAGAGGCAAATTATCATCTACCGCGAACCGAAATTGATTCCCTGATCCATCGCCAAAAATATAGACCTGTAGGATATAGCTATCGTCAAAATGGACATCCCTCGGACTTCCTCCGCTAAGATATTCGCGTAACAGCCAAGTCCCGGCAGTCGTATCCCAGCCATAATCCAGTTGCATAGAACTGTTGCTACCTGTTAGCAAATTCACAATCTCATTATTAACAGAAATACCAGTGCTGTCCGCAATGATCCCTGACGTACTGCCTGACATTTGAGGATCCCACCAGTTTGTCGTGATATTCGATTCAAATGGATCAATTGTTATAATATCATAATCATAGGACCCAGTTTGGAAACTAAAAGATTGGGCATATGCCATTGCATTATTGAATTCATCCACAAGCCCAGGATAGACACGGATAACAAATGTTTCATTCATCTGGATGGGCTGATCGGGGAAAAAGCAAAAAACACTTCTGTTATCCACTATATAATGCATATTGATCCCAGCAATGTGAGAATGGTCCACAAAACGTTCAAGAAAGAATATTTCGTTGATGACCGAGTCAGGACCAACAGTTTCATTGAATTCTACATTAATGATAGGATGACGTTCCACATTCTGGGTCACATTCTCCGGATAGGTATTCAATATGACCGGTGGGCTCATGTCAGCAGGCCCAGTCACAAATGTTATGCTGTATTCTCCTCCGGGAGACCCATCATTGTCCCCATCGAATTGATGCCCGTATACATCCATGGCACTATCATTAAAATTGATCTGGTATAGAGTTTCAAAAGCAAGACTGTCGGAGTGGACCGTGATTTCACGATCATTACTCGACCAGGAATATGTACAGTTAACAGCTGGAATAATAGAGAATGCTGATTCAACAGATGGTGTATTCATCTCCCTGCTGAAATTAAATACGAGATCATTCCAAGCAGGGAATAAGGAATCACCATCTGCAGGAAATGATCCTGTAATAAAGGGAGATAAACTGGATAGAAGCTCAACATCATGGAAAGTAATGAACGTATCAAGAATGGTAACTGATGACGTATCACTATAGTAATCGTCGGCAGTGACTAAAACATCGAAAGTGTTATCTTCCAGGTCTTCAAAGAAATAAAAACCGTTCCTTAATTCCTGCGGGTCATCACTGTAAATATGGAAAAGCGAATTATAAGTATCTGTTGTATATGTCTGCCCACTCATTGTTACCTGGGCTCCATTTACGGGTAAACCACTCTCAATATCAGAGATGATCCCAGAAGATATACCAACGAACGGACGGTCTATCTCATGATATTTCAGGATGGACCAAAAAAACGAATAGGCCAGTAGACGTTTATACTCTTCATTCATGTGCAACTGATTCTGTGGTGGATTTGTGTGATGTCCTTCTTCACTCAGTTCAGATGGCATATCAGTATTACGATTTATATATAAATACGGGCCTCCAGAATCATCACAATAATCACTCCACGTATAAAAACTGCAATCACCCCAAGATCCGATCGTTGGTATACGCATGGTCCGTGTAAGAATATCTATCATGTAATCACTCATATCTTCACCACCAACTGGAGGATCAGGTGTGCCATCACTCAACTGACCCCATAATAATAAAGTATTGTTATTGTCAGAAGAACCAGCATTACTATGGATAGAGTGAAACCAGGAAGCACCATTGGAATTAGCGTAGCTGGTTCGCTGGCTTAATGAAACACTTTGCTGATCATTTGTACGGGTCATGTATACGGTATCGATATCGGTCTGGGATAGGAATATATCCTGCAAGTGTAATCCAACCCGCAACACTTCTTCAGCTTCGGAATACCCATTTACTCCCATATTCTCTGTTTGGCTATGACCTGGGTCTATGCATATATCCCAATCAGACAAACCCGTGACCTGTCCAGATAAAAGTGACATGATCATGCTAAGTGTGAATACTCGATTCAAAACCTGCTAATTATTTGACCGAAATGATATAGATAATACCGTCTCGGTAGGTATTATAAACGATCTGGTTACCATCGGGTGACCAATCTGGATGCATCTCAATTTTATCAGCGGTCTCAGTGATTTTTACTCTTCCGTTACCATTTGCATTAACAATAAATATATCTGAATCAATATAATCATAGCCATCATCGGTTGAAATAATGTAAGCTATTTTATCACCCTTTGGTGACCAATCCGGCTGGTACCCAATTCCTAAATCCACGAGTTGGCTGCCATCAAGTTTACTTGTCCATAAATGGCCACCGAGGATCTCATATACGATGCGGTCTCCATTTGGTGAAACACGAAGGTTCAGCTTCTCACCTGGAGCAGATTTGACCTTTATTCTTCCTGCATCAGTAAAATATTCTTTATAAATATGTTCACCCTTATAATGTACAATTGCGTCAGTTTGATCATTCTTAGGTTTTGCTATTTCACCATTGTCCGTATTGATCATGTTAATTTGCAGATTATTTACATGATAGATAATTATGTTATCCAGCCAGCCAAGCTGATCGGGCACACCCGGCTGGAAAGGAATAATTTCATTGATTATTTTTTTTATAGGATCAATAACCTGTAATGAGTTTTTCCTGCGTTTAGATTCAAACCGAGAAACAAGTGTAATAATTCGTCGTCCATCTGGTGACCATTTCTTCCAAAAACCTGCAGATGGAGAATCAGAGATTTTATCAACCACCCTTGTTCTAACATCCAAGATAAATAATCCCCGGTAGTTCTTTGACGTTAGCAGAATAGTTTTACCGGTAGGCGACCAGTCTGGATCCATAAAATACTCACCAGTTTCAATGACCTCTGGATCTTGCAATAAATTAACAGGTTCATTCGCCTCTACTGGTAAATAGAGAATAATAAATACTGTGATCAGAGTGAATATTCTCATGATTTTAATCTAACTATAATCCTAATATGCACTCTATCGATATATTGGGGATATAAAAAATAAAAAAGCCCCTTTCACAAGGGGCTTTTTTATTTGGTATTAATTTACCCGAATGAGTTATTTCATAAAAGTAACTCTCTTTGAGAAAGAAACTTCCGCAGAAGATAAACGATAAATGTAAGTTCCGCTTGGAACCTGCATTCCGCTATTATCTTTACCATCCCAAGCGACCTGGTGCCGGCCATTGAAATGCCAACCTTCAGCAAGAGTGCGGATAAGTTCGCCTCTAAGGTTGAAAATTTCCAGTGTGGCATTACCAGTTCTACCGACCTCATATGAGATCGTTGTGGACGGGTTAAACGGATTAGGATAAGCCTGGTTCAGTGCATATCCTCTTGCAACGATTGGTGAATCATCCCAGGAATCATCATCAATTGTTAGTGTAACTGGAG
Organism: Fidelibacterota bacterium; assembly: GCA_012964275.1. Lineage (GTDB taxonomy): Bacteria > Fidelibacterota > Marinisomatia > Marinisomatales > UBA1611 > UBA1611. The sequence continues at coordinate 21,981 of DTUG01000198.1, forward strand.
CTGCATTTGTCCATTTCTGTATGCAGCTGGTAGAAAAATCAGCAACATACAGAGTCATACCATCTGCGCTTTTTGCCATAGCTCTGGGGTTACAGGTCACACCCGTTGCAGCTAAAGCAGATGCATCATCTGCTGCCTGCACTGATTGACCAATACCAAAGTTATCTACTATGGCGCCTCCATTGGTGCTAAAACCGATCCACTCTCCAGCATATGGGTGGGGGCTCGTGATCCCTTCGTCAAAGGAGGAATACCAACCTGGATCTGTTTCACCGGCCCAAAGCACGCCAAGGTTCCAGTCCAAGGTTTCAGCCCAAATATCTACATCACCTGTTGTGCTGGTAGTTACTGTATCAGCTGTAATGACCGTATCCGTACCTGCTATGGTTGTATCATAGGTAATATCATAGACATCCCAGGTATGTTCTACTGCACCATATTGCATGCCGTGTACGAACGCAGTTCCCAATGTATTGGCTACCAAGGCTGTAATACCACCAGAACCCCAGGTGGAACCCATGAAGAGCATACTTCCAGCAGGGTTCACTGTGGTTGTGCGATTGTAATTAACACCGCTATCATAAACCGTGGATTGTGATGTCATATCCGCGCTGATCTTGACTACAGGTCTCCCAGCTCCACCGACCCAGCTAACATAGATGTTGCCAGCATCATCTACCGTTGCTTCGGTAAGAGAACTTGTACTACCGGCATCATCATAAGTGGGAAAATAGCGATCCATTAACTCTCCGGTCATATAATTGAATCTCAATAATTCATTATAATATGAATAGACGAGATTACCATTTTGATCAAGAGACAGGCCGCGTGCCGAATTATCTAATGTATCGGCAGAACCGTCTGCATTGGTTACGAAACGAATCGGTGAAAATGAAACATGGTTACCATCTCCATCCAAGACCCAGATCGGTCTCACAAGGGTCGTGTCCGTGCCATTAATTAGTGTATCATCGGCTGTTGCCAGAACAGAACCATAACCGACTATCCAGATATTGCCGTCTGGTGCCATCTCACATCCATGAATACCGCCAGCATCAGTTCTTCCTAACCCAAGATCAAGGTATACGCTTTCAATCGCCCAATCATCTGCGAAAAGCGAACCTATTAAAAGGGGTAAAATAGTTACCTTCATTAACTGTTTTATCATACCATCTCCTTCTTTTACTGTTGATTGTTTGTCATGTCAACTGACTATGCTTTAGTTTAGGGACTCCTTCACACTAAATCAATATGATTTTCCCAGTTAAAACTAATATCTGACAAAAAATTAATCTACCTTATAACTAAAAATTTTCTTATCGCTGAATCACCTTTTTTAAATCGAGATGCTCCTGTTTCGGGATCTGAATAATCTTCCGTAACCTCAATATTGGCAATATACAACCCGCTGGTTACCAATTGACGTGTTGAAGAGATAGAGTTCCATGTTTCGTCACCGCTGCCATCTTTATGATCAATGGATTTTACAAGGTCACCCCTTTCCGTAAAAATTTTAATACGGCACTGGGGTGGAATATTGAGAAACATGATCTTGTTCCTCTCACCCGGATACTGAAGATCTGCAGCGCTTAAATGATATGGATTTGGAACTACACGGATATCGGAAAGTGCGTCGCCTGCCTTTCGGCGTAAATAAGCAGGAAAAGTAGTCCGCGTATAAAATCGATTACTCATTAGGGGACCACTGGGGTTCGCTTGGCCAGTGGTATTGTTAGACCCATTATTAAAGGCAACAATATAATAGTAATATGAAAATCCCCTTACCGCAGTAATATCTTGAAACGAATGATCGTTGGGCCAACCGCTAAATATTTCATCATAAGTGGTGTCGACTTTACCAAGCGCCCTGAATATTTTATATCCAGCAAAATCAGGGTCGGATTCCGATGGGCTCGGCTCCCATGATAGATAGATCCGGTCTCCTCCTGATGTCACGTTAAAGATAATCGGTGGCAGGGGTGGTTGAGGAATAGCCATCCCATTGTCATAGTTTCTCTTGGCACGACCAAAGGTTTGGAGAATAGAATCCTTGCCCGTAAACACCCAACTGTTCTTATAGATATTTTTATTGGTTGTTTGACCTCCATTAGGCAAAGTAAACGGTCCAGTATCATTACTATTATCATAGGCCATTTTCCATCGTCGTCCAATTTCTTCACATTTCTCCCTACTCAATCCATTAATACCTTCCGCTTCTACTATGGTGATACTTTCATCCGGTCCAATATCAAAAGGACCATAGGTCATCATAACGTTAGTACCCCCAGCATCATTATGTATGGTAAAGGGATCTGTACCATGCATCAGATAATTATCACCTGATCCCATGATTGATTCATCCAGACGATCTGATCCGCCAAGACCTTCGTAGGGTATACCGCTAAGCATATCATAGAGTTTTACCATATTGAGCTCATCCGACGGCTCCAGGTTACCAACTCGCGGGTATGTGTCTCCCGCGTGCCAGCCAAAAAAGGCCGGTTGGTTAGGATCATCTGATGTATCCGTAGTGCTATTATCTACGTGTAGAACAACAGAACCTACATGATGAGGAGATGTAAGCCTTCCATCGGCATTGATATCTGGAGCGCCAATGTTATTGAATGAATTGATGGTTGTTTGCCCTGCCCAGGAGAAACCACAGCGCAGCCACTCAACAATCGGGATATCTTCATTAATTATATCATTTATATGATCAGAATAATTTTCGCCACGCTTTGTAACCCATGTATGCTTACCCCAAGATTGACCATCACCGATATTAAATGTACCTTCCCTGCCACAGCTATACCGTGTACCCCACCCTATCATAACATCATTTAATGCCGCACTTAATTCAATCTCGTCATCCCAATCTGTGTTACCTGTGTTTGTAAATGTGAATTCCTTAATGAAATAATTATCATGATATTGCTGTGTGAATGCATAAATCTTTCGGGTCATGGTCAAACCAATTGATGTATTAACAATGTTAGTAATAATTCGGTCTGCTTTTTGATCCGGATTTATCTCATCTATAATATCTGCACTTACAGCATGCACATCAATACCATCAACATAAACGGTGGGCGATAAAAACTTTGCTGATTGCTTCAGCTCCATTGGGAAAATAGATTGTCCAGTATAATCTAGAGCAAAATATAAACCGTAATGATCCCAGTGGTAGCCGTTCTCATCTTCAAAATCTTTCAAAGCTATCCATGAACGTTTAATAACTGAGTTATCCTGATACGGATAGTCAGCTGGCCAGCGTAATCCTTCATAATAGATGTTATTCCATGCCCTTTCTGAGCCCCAGGCTGAAAAATAACTCTGCAGGGTCCCCACTTTCACATATCTTTTCGATGTCTCAGAGACCTGGCCCATCAAGGGTAAGATTAAAGCAGGAATTATAACTAAAAGTTTAATGGTGTTATTAGAAATTGATTTTAATTCCAAGAGTCACTTTTCTGGGATCTAAAAAAGTCAGTGATCTAAGATTTGGCATATCTATATATGATTTAGTCTCTTTGCGAACTTTATTTCGAGCGGCAATGGTTGGATCGTTAGTAGGATTGGGCTCAAGACGGTCATAGTCCACATTCCATTCACGATAGTCTCCTAATCGGTCACTTCCCATTTCGACACCATCTTCCCATAGAAAATTAAGCGACTCAACATAAGCCAAATAATCGAAGTTATCAGAGAAACCCGCATAGCTGAGAAGTTTCATATTAAGTAGATTCGAAATATCTACAAAAAGCTCCAGTTTCACTTTCTCCAGCGTTAAACCACGGCTGATACGTGCATCAATATAATAGCGGTCTTTCCACTGTACGTTATCCACAACACCGGGAATGGAATAGGGGTTATAGGTTGCAAAAGATCCGGTTTTATACGACGCTAGTAAATTGATCTTCCACTCAGCAAGAGGGTAAAAGTTATTTAATAACCTAGGCCCAAAATTATTAGGAACCATCATGTTAATGTTCGCTCTCATATAGGGTAATGGCTGTGGCTTCTCTTGATAGGGATTTAATGATAGGTATTCCCGCTGTTCGAGCGGATCCTGAAAATTATTCAAAAGTCCAAAGTATCCATAAGATCTCACCATGTATGTGTAATTCACCATACCCGTGATCAATTTACCATAGGGTTTTCGAATAGTGACTTCCAGACCGCGGATATCTTCATATTGATTATTTGCAGCCTTATAATAAGATACAGAACGACCCATATTTGCATAATAGACCCAACCCGGTTGATCAGTTACATCTTTATAATACGCGGCTACATCGATTAAATAGTTCTTATACTCCTGGGAATAGCCTAATTCATAGGCAATTGTTTGTTCAAACCCGAGGTTTGGATTTCCAATATGTGTCACCAGTCCATTGGATTCTCTCTGTAGCCGAAAGCGGTAGGATGACCCTGGTTCACTTTGAAAATGGCCATAATTAAAATACAGTTTTGAAGTTTCTGTAATAGGGTGTGAAACACCAAGCCTAGGGCTTAGACTGAAAATAGCAGTGGAAGCATCTGATGGTGCTTCATTTTCTATTAAATTCCCAAATCCCTGTTCAAAAAAAGTATCATAGTCTTCTAAAATATAATTATGGGTATTAGCTGAAGTATATTCAGCTCGGATTCCGAGATTTGCAATAAAACCTTCATACTCCATTTTATCCTGTATATAGATACCGGTACGCAATGGAGACACATCGTATATCATACTTCGATTCCAGGTATTCATGGATGGATTTTCAGTATATGATCTTATTTTATAATCATTAAATACAACTTGTAGTCCCGTTTTTATCTGGTGTCTGATATTTATTTGGTTCGTAAGATCAAATTTGATCATGGTTGTTTTATTTATACTCTTGTCCCTCCCCAGGTTCATCCAACCTCCTAATCTCATACCATCGATACCGGTAATACTGTAACCCCAATACCCGTAAGGTGCTTCATCCATGGAAACATCTGGTAAGATGTTGTAAACCCTGGACGTATCACGGTCTCTTATTTGGTAAGTATCATATTCATTCTGAAATATCTGAATGATCATATCGTAGAAAAGGCTTGGTTTCACCATGTGGTTAATTTTAGCTCCAATCATTTTTCGATAGATGTTTGTGGGACTGAAATTGCCAGGCATGAACAAGATGGCATTACCACTGCTGCTATTGACCAGATCCGCAACTTGATAGGTGCTCTCGAGCACGGAACCAGTAGGAGTAACCTTCCAATTATATGGCGAGACGGATCGAGTCAACCCGTAAAGTCCTGTTAGAGTTAATTTTAAACGTGATGAAAGGTCAGATGTCAATTTTAAATTGGTGACTTCATCATTATAACTATCTCTAGATAAAGGAAAAATGAATACATTTTCTTGCGAAAAATGACTTAGATGAAATCTGAGATTGCCCAAGGCTGAACTTATAACTGGGACAGGTCCTCCAAAGGAAATATCCACATTGTAATCAGGAAGGATTATATCGCCCTTTCTTCGATGTTGCCATTTGAATATATGCTGGGCCGCGCCAGGTGTGAGATCGTTATAAGGGTCATCATCTGCCATGGTAGCTGCGGAAATAGTGTTCCAGCCTTCAAAGGAAGGATACTGCTGACGGGTATAATCATCCCAGTTTCCATTAGCCGTACCAACCCAACAAACATCCGGATCAAGGTATGGTCTTAGAAAATATGAAGACGGACTATATAAGGATTCGCCAAAATGTTTCGGCTCCGGTTCACTGTATCTGAGAGTTATAGCACCTCCATATTGTTTAGGATCACCTTCATCTGTGATAACATTTATTAGACCGGATCTAATATTTCCATATTCTGCGTTAAATCCACCAGTTTGCACTTGTATTTCTTTAATGGAATTCAAACTGATTGATGTATAAGGATTGTTTACTCTTTCATCATTGAATAAAAAACCGTTAACAAGAAATGCAGTTTGATTTCTTGCTCCCCCTCGAATAGTCAAACCTTCTATCCCTGCCTGGATTCCTATCACATCGTTTAGGGTTGTAATAGGAAGGCTCGTAATGAATTCGGAGCTAATATCCATGCGGCTTGCAGAAATATCTTTCATAATCAATGGTTTTTTTGCCACTACCACGAGTTCATCCATTAGGATCGGTTCGGGGATCAGTGCAACATTTAAAAATGTACTTTGATCAATCAGAACAGTAACTCCTTGTATGGATAGCGGTCTGTACCCGACCATGGTCACACGGAGCGTATAGGTTCCAGGCAGTAGGTTTATTAAAACGTAATTACCATCTTGGTCAGATGATACTCCCATAAACGTATCATCAATGATAATATTGGCACCGGTTAGATGCCGATTTGATTCTGAATCAACAACTTGACCGGTTATTTTACCCGTGGTGCCACCAAAGAGTATTCCGCTAAAAAATAAATAAAATGTGAATATGCACCTGAGAAAGACGATCATAGGTCTTTGGTTTAGATCACGCAGTATTTCGGGTAAAAAATTTTATAAAATAGATTATGATCCAGGCCTACCATGATAGGGTGCACCTGTTATACCCATGTCTAACCTATAAATTGCACGTTTATCCCCACGATAGTTCAAATAAAGATAATTACTACTCCCCCATGTCATTTTGGTGATAGGTGGTTTTATAATCTTTGGATATAATGGTTCTAAACTCCCTTCAGCGTCTAAAACAGCGATACCCACATCACTATCAGCAGAAATATATAATAGACCATTTTCGTCAAAGGTCAGTCCTGTAATTGACGAAAGGGAAGCGGTTTGTGTTGTCCAATCTAAAATAAGTTCTTTTTCTCCCAATTCACCATCAGCTGATAAAATTTGATTTCGCCAAATACCTACATCTGGTAGTTCTGGATCATCCCCACTATAATTCCCAGCCACATACAACTGGTTATCATGAACCCTCAGGGCTTTAATGGAAATACCTTCATAGTCTGCTACAGTAGAATTGGTCATATCAGATTTGACGCAATAGATCTCCCCGCCGATCCCACCACAATACAAATTGCCATGCTGATCAAAATCCAGATCAATAGAGACACTGGGCAAAGTATTATATCCCGGAGCACCCGTGGAAATTTCTTGCCGAATGATATATGGGTTCGCTCCATCAACATAGTACATATTGCTATCAGGACCGATCTTTAAGCTTAATGGAGTCGCTAAAAGAGCATGTATAAAATCATTTATCCTGTCCCCACTTGGAGGAATTAGTTTATCGATCGATCCTTCTGGAAAAATAGATAATCCTACATATAGATTCTCATCCGCATCAGCTTCTAGGCCCCACGCGCTTTCTTCAATGGCGTCAAATTCACCATATTTGATCATTCTTGGGACAAGTTTGTAATTGTCATAAACGGCAAATAAAAAAGATCCAACAGCAGCTACCTTGATCGTAATACTGTCACCCAGTATCGCGGGGGGACTAATGACCAGTACGGTCTCACTAGCTTGTAATATTTCCGCTAGTTCTGAATTGAAATAAACAAGGTTATTGGTTTTATCTTGATTGAAATATTGGCCAGTGATCGTGATCTCATCCGCTCCGGAAAAAGCACTGTCCGGAGGATCTATGCTTGTAATGATAGGTGTCGGTAATCCTTGATCATCAGGATCCCAGATATCTTCAGGATATTGATTGTCTTCGCAGCTAATAAAAAAAATGATGAGAACCAGGTAGGCTATAGTAGTTGTTTTTGATCTATCTAGATTCATTATCATTCGGGATGATCCATTAGAATGCAATATAGAGTGACATACGCTGTACATTATCAAATACCCCAAAAGGAGTGTAAGCATAATCAATTCCAAGAGATAATGGGCCAATGGTCTTTTGCACCCCGATTCCCCCGGAAAAACCCCTTTCATCATAATTCATCAGGTACCCTGTACGGATAACAAGCATATCCATGAGACTGTATTCCAGACCAATATTCAATCGTTCACTGAAGGAACGTGGATGGAGAGCATCTACAGACAGGTATAAGGATTGCGATCTCAACTCAGTGAGAAAAAGATCAAATAAATTCATTGATACCCCAATTGTAAATAATAACGGTAACTGGAACCCTTCTGTTTGAAACTTGATCTCTTGTGAAAAATTCCTGACGGACATCCCAAAAGTAAAACTTTTCCAGCCGGTATGATATATAGTGCCAAAATCAAATGCAATTGCATCGGCCACATTTTTCATAACAGCCTGTGATGTATCTGAATCTGGGATAATACTTTTTCCTAAGTACTGGTAGGCTGATTTTATTTGACCTCCTACTGAAAATTTATCAGATAATGCTTTAGCATAACCCAAACCGAGAGCCAGAGCAGATGGCTTAATGATCTCTGTATCAACAAAACCTTGTTCATTATCCCAAACTATGGTCCCCTGCAATTCTCCATAATCTACATGAATAAAGCTCATGCCGATAACTCCATATTTCCCATTGGCAGGTGTTACTGATAGGCTCAGGGCATTGTGATTAATATCAGCAATCCATTGATTCTGACTGAATGATAGATCAATGAAACTTTTTTGACGAGACATACCGGCAGGATTAAAAAACAGGGCAGCGGAATTTGCATGAAATGTTGTCATCGCATCTCCCATGCCGCCGGCTCTAGCATCAGATGTTACGCTTAAGAATTGAAAACCAGTTTGAGCCAGTTTTGTATTGTCCGAGCCATTGACCAGAGAACAAAATATTGTTAACAAAATAAAATTGCCAAATTTGTAATAAGGTTTAATCATTGCCCAATAAAACAAATAGTGTGTTATTTAAATCATCTCCCGTCACTTTAATTAAATAATTACCCGGAGATAGATTATAAGTATAGAGTGCACGAATGAGAGGACAACCAGCTATTGCAGTCAATGATGGTGACTGGGATTCTGGTTCTAAAACTTGACCAGCATCAGAATACAGATCAATATTGAGTGGATCGTCGAGATATATTTTTGTCTCCAGTGAAGCAGAAGGAAGATATAAAACCATAAAACATGTATCTGATTCCATGGTGATCTGCCATGGATAATTTTCGCTGGTTGTAATCACCTTCAACGAATCTTCCATAATAAAGGCGATGCTATCAGCACGGGATGTAAAACTTGTATCCAATAGACCATTAATAGTTCTGCCTACCGATATTGAATCAGCGCCAAATATATTACAAGCT
>DTUG01000199.1:0-799 GCA_012964275.1 Fidelibacterota bacterium
CTGGATCTCGATGATCCATAGAAACCCAGCCGCCATAACCAAATTCTTTTTTTAAATTGGGCCAATTTTCAGGGAGGATATGGGTGTGAATATCGATCTTCATTATTTTAAAAAGTGTTTTTGTGTTATCGTATTCAAGTGTTCAAGCCATTAACACATGAGCACTTAAGCACCTTTACACTTTATCAAGGTTTTTGCTGGATGGCTCCACAGGATTCACAGGTTCTTGCATCCATGCTGTTCCAATAAGCATCAAATAAGGGTGGGAGCTGGGTGACGATATTTTCAAGATCCAGTGTCACTTTATGGAGCATTTCATTGCACTCGTCACAATACCACTGAAACGCATCCAACGCACCTTCTTCCCGTTGGTATTCCACCACAAGTCCCACCGTATTTTTAAATCGCTGAGGGGAATGAGGTACATTTTTTGGAAGTAAAAAAATTTCACCTTCTTTGATTGGTATATTTACTCTTTTACCATCTTCCATTATTTTTAACAGCATGTCCCCTTCCAGTTGATAAAAGAATTCTTCCACCGTATCTACATGATAATCCTTCCGGGAATTAGGTCCACCCACCACCATGATCATAAAATCGCCTTCATCATAAACAACACGATTACCTACAGGTGGTTTTAAGAGATGTCGATGTTCCTCGATCCAATTATTGAAATTAATCGGTGGAATTATGGGCATACTTTACTCCTTAATAATTGTCGCAATACATTCAATTTATACCCTAGCTCCCATCGCAAGATCTGTTCCTGCAAAAGCGCTTCTCGCTGGTTTATTTATTG
>DTUG01000199.1:809-1634 GCA_012964275.1 Fidelibacterota bacterium
TAATTAATTTCGTATTTATTTTTTTCAGTTTCATGGTTTATTTATTGGAAAGTATTTTATGTATTCTTCATTCATTTCTCCCCACTCCTTTATATCAGCTAACATACATGTACACTTCACTACATTTTCTAACGTTAATCCATACCTTTCTAATACAGATTTAATATTTTCCATTGTTTGCCTCGTTTCCGGCCTTATCCCTCCTTCAGCTAGTTTTGTTTGACCTGGAATATCCGTATACACATCCCCAATCTGTCCTGATAAAAATAATAGGTTGCCTACTCTAACAGCTTCAGAAAAAGGCATATTTATTTGCTTAAATTCTTCAGATTGTAAATATTCTACATCTTGACCAGCTAAATAACCCATGAAACTGAAAAAAATAAATACGAAATTAATTAACATTTTTCCCACCTAATCAATCGTGGCAATGCATTTGAGTTCAATGGCGATGGGTGTGGGCAACGATTTTATTTCAACCGTCGTTCGGCAGGGCTGGTTTTCCTTGAAGTACTCGGCATAGATCCGATTGTAAGTATCAAAATCCCTCTGCATGTTTGTGAGAAAAACGGTCACATCCACAAGATTACCCCAACTGCTGCCGGAAGCTTCCAAAATGATGCGGACATTCTCAAAAACAGAATGGCATTGGGTTTCAATGTCATGTCCTACCGCATTTCCCTGTCCGTCCATCATAACACCAGGAATCACCTTTGTGCCGGGTTTTCTTGGTCCCACGCCAGAAAGGAATAACAAATTCCCTACGCGCCGAGAATGAGGATACATTCCAACCGGTTCCGGCGCTTTATCCGTTTGAATTTTTTC
>DTUG01000200.1 GCA_012964275.1 Fidelibacterota bacterium
TGCAAACTCCATGGGCAGTGCCAGCTCATCATCCGCCGCCAGCAATACAGACACCGCTTCTGACGGATCACTCTCGTTCCCACTTATATCCACTGCCGTCACCCAGTATTCCCATGAACCATCGGTCACCGACGCGTCCACAAAGAAAGTGTCCACCGTGGTAAATATATCTGCCGGATCTTCTGAATCCAGGTTATGGCGATAGACCCGGTGGTAGTTGAAATCCTCATCCACCGGCGCTGACCAGCTCACCACTATGCCTTCCCCGGTCTGGTTCGCCATGACACCGCCAGGGATAGCAGGATGGAGATTGTCCACCGAATAACCGGTGGCCGGCTCCGAGTCCAGGAAGAAATTGGGGTCTTCCGTATGAGCGCTTACCATAAAGGTGCTCCAGTAGATCCCCTGGTCCGTGGAATCGCCCAGGGTGGGCACCACGGTGCTGTAGAGATCCATCCCGTGCCAGGGAACCGTGGTCACATAGTCCCAGAGCTCTCCCGGGGCTTCCGGTACCAGTCGCCAGACAGAGAACTGGGTAAAGTATTGCCATTCACCGGGTGCGCCCGGGTTCCAGACCACGCGCATCTGCCGTCCCTGGTCATTGGGCACATCCCCCAGAAAAACAATATCGGGCGGCCCTACAAAGCCTTCTTCAAAGAGGTGCACATCGAAGACCACATTGTTCCCTTCGATCGTGAACGCATTAAACACAAACTGGGGCTGGTACCCATCCGCGGCCGCAATCAGTGTATAGGTCCCATCCACCAGGGGGATATAATAATGACCATTCTCATCGCCCAGGGCAAAAGCATCATACAAATCGTTGAATACATTCACAATAGACCAAACCGGATCATGCTCACCCTGGGTGATGATCATGCCTTCGACAGAGCCGGTGAACACTGTTACCTGCGTCAGGTTGAAGTCAAGCCAGACATCCCCGAACACTTCCTGGTCATAGATCCAAGCAACATAGTAATCATTCGTCCGGGCTGAAAAATCGTAAACACCTTCCGATAGCCACATTTCAAACTCACCCATATCATTGGTCTGGGTTTCCTGGGTCCAGCCTTCATCCGGATGGTGAGCCCTGATCCTAACGCCTTGCAAACGTTCGCCGCTCTCGCTCATAGCCATCCCTGAGACCATATACATATCGTCCGTTGGGAATAAATACAAATCTGCCTGGGTGTATTCACCAGGGTATACCTGTACTTCAATGGTCTCTTCCATATAGCCTTCTGCCCCAGCGGTAACCCAGAATTGTCCAGGGGGTACTTCAAACAGAAACCATCCATTATCATCGGTCCAGGTCTCAAACCAGTGATCATCATTGTAGGCTTGTACCCAGGCCTGTGAAATATTATTCGGCTCACCCGCAACCCAAACATGACCTTCGATCCAACCATGATCACCACCTTCATCAAGCACAATATTGTACTCAAAATCATCCACATCATCCACAAACACTGATCCATAAAAATCCATATAGCCTTCTGCCCAGGCATCTACCGCATACTCAAACCCACCAAGGACCCAAAGCTCGTAATAGCCGTCCGAATCGGTGAACCCTTCGGAAGTTATTTCCACATCAGGGTATTCTTCATAATGGAACTTAACTCCGGCATCATCGATCATTTCGCCATCCTGATTATGTACATAACCCCAGACCAGGGTCGTATACTCATAGATTGAAAAATCAAGGCCGGTCACATCACCATCTACTTCTACAAAATAAAAGGGCGGATAGGCAAAAAGGTTCGGATGGATCTCAAAAAAGTCTTCCAGGATCACAACATATTCGCCGGGTGCCGGAAGATCCGTGTGATAGCTACCATCTCCCTGTGTGACCGATAGAAAGAATTCTTCCGGCTCATCATTACCGATAGGAAATACTATCGCTATCATGCTGGCTGTGGCAGGATCGGTTCCCCCGGATACCGAAAAATCAGATCCGGACCCAACCACGTTCAACACTGCAACATCATCAATACTCTGATCACCAGGGTCCAGGCCGGCAAAGAACCAGGTGGCGTTCTGGATCATGGTCATCAAATTAGGCTCCCCTTCATCACCCAGGTTAAATGTCAGCTCCAGGACACCTACTTCAGGATTTTGGTCATCCTCCATACCGTCAGCGACCATCACAGCGGAAACACCCTCTATCTCGTCCATTAGATTGAAATCATCCTCATCGGCATCACCATTGAAATTGCTATCAAATAATATCGAGAGCATCCCGATATAGGGCGGCTCACCGCTTGTGTCAAATATCACTGTGATCTGTATCGTCTGATCATCTCCTGCCACGATCGTGGCAGACTCTTCACCATTGACCAGGATATCAAAAGCGGTGAGTTGAAAATCATCCAATTCATCACAAACGAAGGTTTTAAAGATCATATCCTGTTCATGTTCTGGATTTGATTCGACATAGGCCATGCCATCTTCATATTCTCCGGGAATATGAACATAGGGTTCAGCATCTAGCACTTCAATAACGTACTTTTGCCCTTCCTCAATCCAGGCTGGGGATTCAAATTCAAATCTTGACATATCCTGCCAATGATCTTCATCAGGCATTTCTACTGCAAAAGCATCACCGGAAATAATTTCTCCATCGAAGGCATTTTCAAGTTCATCACTGACCCAATTTCGTATTACTAACCTTGGCTCACCCACCGGCCACACGGTCAAGAATACTTCAGTTAAATAGCCGCTCATCCCGGCAGTGAAACTTTGCCCTCGCTGTGAGCCTTCAGTTGCATTGGTTGGTTCATCCGTATAAGCCTGATCAGTATCACATCCTATATTATCATCAAATTCGACTTCAACAATAAAACTAAGTTGCATGTTCTCTGCGTCATTCCATTCACCATCGACATACATTTCAGCCCAGTGCTCTATTCCACCAACATTATTGGGTTCGTCAGCAGCCCAGTTAGTATAGGTCACTTCTTCTCCTGTGACCCATTCCCAATTCCCTTCTTCGTACTGATCGGTGAAGCCAATCCAAACACCACCACCGGTATGTTCAAGAACAAATTCATTTTCTTCATGGGATGCAATGGTCACCATATAAAACTGAATATTTTCATCATCGTCACTTTCCAGAGTATCAATGAAATTGTAGGCATCGGTCCAAGTGACTGCAACTGGCGATAAATAATAATGATGCCCTTCAAACTCACCTAAGAAAAGGAACTCATCATCCGATTCATCCGGGTAGCAAACTACCGTACAACCACCAATACCAGAACCTGCCACCCAACCATAAAGATCAACGCATGATCCTTCGCCATCTTCATATCCAGAAACGGAAGCCTGATAAAAGCATTCATCAGTATTTGTAGGGTCTGAAGGTTCTATAACTGCAAATGCTTTCCCATCATAATTTGAAATTTCTTCAGTATAAAAAAGATCGGGGTGGTCAAAGGTTACATTTGCAAATGGGATAACGTTTGCCGAAAACCCTTCATCATCCTTGACAATTAGAGAAAGTCCCGCAGTTGTTGCTGTTTCATAAAGTTCAAAATCTGTTGTACCGCCATCCAGTGGAAGTACGTTTCTTGGTCTGTATACTTCAATATCCCACCCAAATGCTTCATCATACTCCATTTTATTCGCAGTTAGAATGCAATCATCAAAATGGTCTTCATCAATTTCTATAGAATAATATCCATTCTCATCTGTGGAGTCTGTAACGCTTCCATCAGCTGACCATGCAGCCATGACAGAAGCATTCGCGATCACTTCACCTGAAAGTGCATCCTTAACAATTCCACTTAGCGTGATCATTTGCTCTTCATTGAAAAACAGATCACTTTCCACTTTCCCTGAGATCCGTGGCAATTTGCGTTGGTGTACAGGCTCGCGCGCAACAGCCCGGGAAAGCTCTTCAGAGATCTTAACCTGTTCAGCGCCAAATATGTTCAGCGTCTGACTCTTCAGGTTAGAAAATGTGCTTAACTTTTTTCTCAGGTCTTTTTGCTTTAGAGCCTGAATATTTATTTTTCCCAGATTCTGGTATTCTCTACCTTCCATCTTTTTCTTTCTGGCCAGATGTTTCTCCCGGACCTGACGAGCCAGGTCTTGTTCGAAGCTATTTTTGATCTGGCGGACCTCCTGGACCCTGTCAACATCCACAGGAAAGGTAGACTGGTTCTCAGCCGTATTTTCCTGATTTTGGTCTGTGATATTTTCCACTTTGCTGTCAATATCAACAGCAAAGAGCATGGAAAGTATGAAAAGGATTACAATAGACAGAGCACGCTTCATGGATATCTCCTTTTTTCTGATAAGTTAATTATAACTTTAAACAAGAGGCGTGCTCGAAAAAGGGTAATCCGAACTTACAATTTGGTTAACAAGATATCAAACAATTGCAGAAATGCGTCATTATTATACCATTGGATAAAACTGTTGCAGGGATAAATATATTAACCTTATAATTATTATTGAGAATTAGTCTCATTATCAATAGTATAAGAATCTGAAAATGACTTATTTGAAATTCCACATGATGCTTATAAAAATATTTATTTGCTTCACGGCATTCGCATTTAGTGATAGCCGGATCTATGTCTGGACCTACGAATACCAAACCATGGAAAAAGGCGCAGCAGAAGTGGAACATTATCTAACCTTTAAGGGTAATGATCGGTATACTACAGAGAATGCGGTAACCACTATCCATAATATTGAACTTGAGATCGGAATGAATGACCGCTTTGATGTTGGCCTATACCAAAACTTTTCCCAAGCACCTGAAGGTAACCTGAGATATGACGGATATAAGATTCGGATGCGCTACAGACTCAGTGAAAAAGGCACATTTATCCTGGACCCGCTGCTGTATATGGAGTATAAAGGAACACCAGATTTTTCCACCCATGTTCTGGAAGGCAAACTTATCCTGGCTAAAGATATGGGCAATTTAAATATAGCCCTTAACCCGGTTATTGAAACTGCTTTAAGCAGTAGAGAAAACGTAACAGAATTCAAATATAATGCGGGGATCTCTTACCGGGTGAATCCTCTATTAGCCCTGGGGCTGGAAATAAAAGGTACTGGTGATCAACTTTTTATGGGGCCCGTGGTCTCTCATGGTGTGGATGGTCTCTGGATAGCAATCGGTTCCGCCTTCGCACTAAATAATATATCAAACGGTCATAATCCTTTTCAAATCCGTTTGATCACAGGTATTCATTTTTAGTTATATCCTATAAAATATTGGTTCTATCTTAGCAGTATCGATTGGTTCTAATACCACTTCAGTACAAAGCAAACAGTAGATATACTTACACATTTGATTAAATGAAGTTTCAATTTTTATTAATCACCTTTTTATTTTTCTATACTGGTTGCAGTAAAGAAAAGAAATATTCGGATCACCTTATACAAAAGGAAGAAACACATTTTAAAAATCTTCGCCAATTAACATTCTCGGGTGAGAACGCGGAAGCGTATTTTAGTGCCGACGGAGAAAACCTGATTTTCCAGGCACATGACGGTGACAGCCTTTGCGACCAGATCTATATTATGGATATTGCTTCAGGCTCTACAGAATTGGTCTCAACCGGTGCTGGGGTCACTACCTGCAGTTTTTTCAAATATCCGAATGATGATGGCATTATTTATGCATCCACCCACCTGGTTGATCCGGACTGCCCGCCCAAGCCGGATTTCAGCCATGGTTACATCTGGAAACTCTATCCCGGTTACGACATTTTCCAGGCTGCAGTGGACGGCTCGAACCTCCAGCGTCTTACCGACACACCGGGTTACGATGCCGAAGCCACGTTTTCATTTGATGGCAAGAAAATTATCTATACTTCCCTAGCCAGCGGTGATTTAGAACTGTGGTCCATGAATTCAGATGGCTCGGAAAAACAGCAGTTAACAAGCAGAATGGGTTATGATGGTGGGGCTTTTTACAATTATGACGGTTCCAAAATAGTCTGGCGGGCATATTACCCTGAAACAGATCAGGAGATTGCTGACTACAAAGTTTTGCTTGCGGAAAATTCAATCAGGCCTATGGCATTGCAACTATGGACAATGAACTTAGATGGTACAAATAAAAAACAGGTAACCAATAACAATGCAGCAAACTTTGGCCCTTTTTTCTTTCCAAAAAGGGATCGAATTATCTTTTCATCAAACATGCATGATAAAAAAGGCCGCGATTTCGATCTTTACGTTATTGATGCAGATGGAACGGGTTTGGAAAGAATCACCTATTTCGATGGGTTTGATGGCTTCCCGATGTTTAGCCCTGATGGGAAATTTTTGGTTTTTGCATCCAATCGCAATCAGAAAAAGCACGGTGATACTAATATTTTTATTTGTGAATGGAAATAGGTGTCCTTATAATGAATTATAAACTTGCGGTCTGAACAGAACTATTAATAAGTCAGATCGCTTTATTTATCTAAATAATTTCAGCACCTATAATAAGATTTCAGATCGATGATTATTTTTTTTATTGTTGCACTCTTGGTATTGTCTATCATCCATGGCGTGGTTGGCTGGCGAATCATTCCGGCTTTAGGTCTGAGTGGCTCAGTAAAATTATTGATCTGGGGAATAATACCTTTAGCAATCGCCCTGCCCCTCCTGCCCATTCTATTTCGATCCCGTGGTGTTGAAAATGATCTGATTGACTGGTTTTCATGGGCCGGGTATATCAGCCTTGGTTTCTTTACGCTTACGTTTTTAACGGTGCTGGCCAAAGACGCACTGATCATAGTTCTGAATCTGGGTGAGAAAGCGGCTGGTCTGTTTGGATATGCCCCCCAGGAACCGTTAGATCCTAGCCGGCGGGAATTCATCCAGAAAGCAACAGGAATTGGTATCTTGACCCTTACTGGTACTGCTTCCGCCATGGGCCTATATAATGCCAGACAATCACCAATTGTCATTAAAAAAGATATTCCCATTCGGGGCCTGCACCAAAGCCTGGATGGACTGACCATCGCACAAATTTCCGATTTTCATGTAGGGCCCACGGTTAAAAAGGGATTCGTGAGGGGAGTGGTGAACCAAGTCAATGCTCTGGAGCCAGATATTATCGCATTGACCGGAGACCTGGTGGACGGTTCCGTAAAATACCTGGCCAAGGAAATAGCTCCTATCCAGGACCTTTCAGCTCGGATCGGAAAATATTTCACCACCGGGAACCATGAATATTACTCAGGAGTGGATGCCTGGTTGGACGAAGTGGATAGATTGGGGTTTACAAACCTTGTTGACAGTCACGAAGTGATCTCAAATGGCAAAGGTGCTTTTACACTTGGAGGAGTCACTGATTACCGCAGCAGACAAATCAAGCCTGAACACCGCAGTGACCCGGAAACTGCTTTTTCCGGTGCGCCGGAGAATCTGCCAAAAATATTATTGGCGCACCAGCCTGCCAGCATCTTTGCCGCCCACAGAGCTGGAGTGGCCCTCCAACTTTCCGGCCACACCCACGGGGGTCAATTCTGGCCATTCTTATACGCTGTCCAACTGGCAAACCCCTACATTGCAGGACTACATGATCATGATGGAACCTGGATATATGTGAATCGCGGAGCGGGTTATTGGGGACC
>DTUG01000201.1 GCA_012964275.1 Fidelibacterota bacterium
AGCATATATTTCCATGTAGGGATATGAACTATAGATCTCACATTGTTGCCTGGCTTGATCATCTGACCTCTACCAATATGTTTTTGTTCCAGATAGGCAACGTTCCAATACACATAGCAGATAACCAGGTAAAAGGCAGAAGCCATAGGACCCATTAATAGGTAGTATGGCTCACCGCCGTTCTGATAAACTAGCCAGGAAAAACCAGCCATGACAAATATGAAGCCTGTACCATCAAGCACACGGTCCAGAAAACCGCCCTTGAGCGTAGCTTGACCCCGGTAACGGGCAAGGTTGCCATCCATACTATCTAATACCTGGCCTAACTGGAGTGAGATTACAGCTGCAATAATAGCGATGCGATCATTAGTAACCATTAAACCGGCAGGAATCATTTTAGCAAAAAATGAAAGCCAGGTAATTCCAATTGGAGTTACCCATTTATAGTCCCCAATCACTCCTAATATGATCCACGAAAAGGGATCACCGAATGTTATGGTCCACCAGTCTTTCGCCTGGCGGTTTTTCATAGCAGCGTATCTGTCTTTGAATTTCATTGTCGATCAATTTATCCTTTCCAAAATATAGTCTCGCACGCGCACGGATGCCTGGCCATCCAATTTAAAAAGCATTTTTTCCCGGTATTTTCGGATCACATCCAATCGTTGATCAATTTCATTGAAGGCCGCTTCAACGATTGACGGCAAACCAGCTGGCAGTTTGAGTTCAAAACAGAATTTGGAAATATCGCGATCCATTTCATCATTTAGCCGATTCCGATAAAGCCGGGATCGGAATAATAGATGAGATAATTTTAACTTCAGAAACTTGTTCACGATTACCGGTTTTTCCAGGGCCATCATTTCATATATAGTGCTCGATGCATCCGTGATTAATATATCAGCAAGCTTATAGAGATGGACTATATTATAAATCTCGGGTTCCACTAACTTAATGTGGTCATATTTCTCTGCCAGTTTATATGCTAAGTGACGCTGGGGTTTCAAATTAATGTCTCCGAACCGATCCATGAAATGTACCCACATATGAAGTTTCAGGATTACATTGTAATCCCGGGTCAATTCTCCAAGATGCATCCCGAATTTTTCAAGCGAACTGGGATAAAATGTAGGGGCAAACAAGATTGTCTTTTTCCCAAGGTCCAGACCTAGTTTTTTTATCAGTTTTTCTTTTTGTCCTTCATTATCATAAAATAATGGATCAAGCTTGGTGAAACCAGTGAGAACCAGGTCTGTTTCAATCCCGTGATCTCGTAATTGCTGGATACGGTATTCTCCCTCTACAAAGCGAACATCCAGCCTGTTATGATTATCGCGCCAATAGGAAGGTTTGACACCAATGCCATGATAAATCATGCCCACTAACGTTGAGTTTGGAACAAACTCTTCAAGTTTATATCTTGACCAGCCACAGATAAATACATCGGGCGCCAGGTCCCGTATCACCTTTGATCGGTTTTTTTCTGTATCAGCCTTAATGACCGTCCCGGGCCGGTTCTCAAGAATAGAGAGAGTCAATGTTTTTTCATCTTGGTCTACCTCGTTAGATGTGGATAGAAATAGCTCAAACCGGTCGTCCTGAGCTAATAAGTCTATGACCGGATCAAACTGTGGCAAATGATATAGATGATAGGCATCAAAGAGAATTGAAATCTTGTCAGGCATTGACTTTTTAATAGCGGAACTGGTTTTTATGCAGCTTGGAGTAGAGTCCTTTTTTTGCTACCAGGTTATCATGGTTGCCCTGCTCTACGATACGCCCTTCATCCATTACTATGATCATATCGGCCTTTTGGATTGTAGATAATCGGTGGGCTATTACCAAAACAGTACGGTCCGCTATGAGCGTTTCAAGAGCCGATTGAACCAACCGTTCCGATTCAGTATCAAGCGCTGATGTAGCTTCATCCAAGATCAGGATCGGAGGATTTTTTAGCACCGCTCGAGCAATAGCTATCCTCTGGCGCTGTCCACCGGACAGACGCACTCCCTTTTCACCAATAACCGTATCAAATCCCTGGGGCTGCTCCAATATAAAGTCCAATGCATTAGCGGTCCTGGCTACTGCTTTAAGCTGGTCTTCATCGGTGCTGTTAATTCCGTAAGTAATATTGGAACGGATTGTGTCATCGAAAAGAATTGTTTCCTGTGAGACAATACCCATCAGCCGGCGTAAAGAATTAAGTTCGATATCGCAAATATCCTTGCCGTCAATTGTGATCCTACCGGAATTCACATCATAAAACCGGGGGATCAGATCCGCTATGGTAGATTTTCCCGCTCCACTGGGTCCCACCAGAGCAAGAATGGTACCCTTTTTTAGCTCGAATGAAATATCGTCAAGAACAGTATCACTGCCTTCGTAATGAAAACTTACCTGATCAAAACTAATACGCTCATTGAATGCAGTTATCTGTTCAGCATCAGATTTGGACACAATCGCACTTGGTGTGTCTAAAACATCAAACACCCGTTCCGCAGATGCCACACCTTTTTGCAGTTCCATACTTGCGTTACTTAGTAGGCGAACCGGTCCGAAAACGCTGAACAAGATTAGAATAAAGCGAATAAAATCTTCCGAAGTCATCCCGGCACTGACCAAAACATCTCGCCCGCCAATCCACAACAGAGTCACTCCGATAATAGCACCAATAGTTTCCGTCAGGGGTGATGAGATGAGTCGCAATTTTGCCCTTTTTAATAATAGCTGGTAATAACGTTTCTGCTCTTTATGAAAACGTTCAGTTTCATGTGACTCCATGGCAAAAGCCTTTACAACGCGAATGGAGTTCAGATTCTCAGTCATGATATTCATGATTCGGGCAATTTTTTCAGCCGTACGTTTTGATTTTCTTCGAATACTTTTGCCAATGGCAATAATGGTCGCACCGGTCAAAGGCACAATGATGGCTGCAACTAGGGCCAGTTTAACATTGATAATGATCAACAATGCAACAAAGACAACAATGTTGATAGGCTCAACAAAAAGTTTATGAAAGCTGGTCCCGAACGCTACTCGCATATTGGACACATCATTGATAACAATAGAGGTGAGTTCTCCGGAGCGAGCCTTATCAAAATAGGAAAGCGACATAGAATGCAAATGACCATATATCCGGTTTCGCAAGCTTGTGATCAGATTAAACTGGATATAGGTGAGTGATATATTCTTTAGATACAGGAAAATATTTTTAATAAAAAATGCTCCCAGTAGCACCAGGCATAATACTTTTAGTGATTCCACCGGAGAATCTCGGAGAATCAGTTCATTGGTCCAGTATTTCAGCTGGTCGTTTATACTAACTTTTGTCCTGGTTAAAATCTCATGATTTTGGATCAGTTCATCAAAATCTGTTAATATATTATTAAATAGGGAAGCGGTGAGCCATATGGACAGGCAATTAAATATCACGTAGATAAAAGCCGATAGTGTAGACAGAACCAGAAACGGCCAATACGGAATGACCAATTTTACCAGTCTTGTATAAACTGAAGTCTTCATGCGTTTTCCCTATAAAGGTGAACCATAGTGATTTCTAACAACGATATTTTCTGTACACTGTTTCTAATTGGCCGATTAGGGACTAAGGTTCATAACAGGCTCTTTCATTCCGGGTAATTCGACCCAATCTTTCCAATCTGTAAATTTCGTAGTAACAGTCCTCACTTCACAGGAAAAGATTAACTACTGAGAAGGGATGTATCACAAGGTAAATTCTTCCGTGATAAGGGCCGGCATCTATATCCACGTTCCCTTTTGTACTGTGCGGTGTATGTACTGTGATTTTTATACCATTACTTATGAAAAAAACTCTATTCCACAATTTTTAAATGCGATCGTTTCAGAAATTGAGCGATGTGAATTAGATACATTAAACTGGATTATTGACACTTTATTTATTGGCGGGGGCACACCCAGTCTTTTGGATAGTAAAAGTATTGAGGTAATACTCAAAGTTCTGCAAAAGAATTATGATCTTTCAAATATTCAAGAGTTCACCATCGAGATAAATCCAGGAGAATCGTCTCTACATCAGTTAAGGAATTTTCGGGGCCTAGGGATCAATCGTATTTCTATAGGTGTGCAGTCTCTTGAACCTGAATTATTGAAATTTTTAACTCGTAATCATTCAATTGATGATATATATAAAACCTATAATCATGCCAGGATTGCAGGGTTTGATAATATAAATTTTGATCTGCTGTACAATATACCAGGACAAACTATAGAGCAATGGAAACGAAACCTGGAAAGAATAATTATGCTGGATCCAGCCCATATCTCCGCTTATGCTTTAATTGTGGAAAAAGGAACAGAACTGCACCAACTGGTACATGACGGCAAGGTGAGCATTCCCGGAGATCCGGACGGCACAACATGGTTGTCTTTCACGACTAAATATCTATCCGATCATGGTTTTTCTCCCTACGAAATCTCGAGCTTTACCCAGCCTGGTCAGGAATGCAGGCATAACTTACACTACTGGAGAATGGAGCCTTGCCTTGCTTTTGGGCCTTCTGCCCACGGATTTGATGGTCACCGGCGCTGGAAAAATGTCAGTTCAATGCAAGATTATTTGGATAAAATCAAGAATGGTGAATCACCCGTCGTGTTTACTGAAGAACTAAATTATAAGAATATCTTAAATGAAAAAGTTGGTTTTGGAATACGGATGACGGAAGGTGTAGATCTGAAAAAAATCCAGCAGCCTGAATTATCTATGTTGAAACTCAATCTGGAAAAATCAGAGAAAATGTGGCCTGGCTGTATTGTTAAAAACAATGAACACTTAAAACTAAGTGAAAAAGGAATTCTATTTGCTGATTCAATTGCTGTGGACCTGATGATCGGTTAACCCCACGATTTATCACTCTTTGATTTGTCAATGCTCTAGATATGCATGATCCTTTGAAAAGGCGCCTTGGCCTGGCTGCCGTCTTGGCAGTCGTAATGGGCGATATGATGGGATCGGGTATTTTTTATACACCCCAGGAACTGGCTCCAATTGCCATCCATTCATGGCAGATATACTTTTTATGGGCACTGTGTGGAATTATTGTTCTATGCGGCGCCTTAACCGTGGCCGAAGCCAGTACTTATTTCCCCAGGTCAGGAGCAGACTACTTTATTTTAAAAGAAGCATGGGGCGAAGGGCTTGGTTTCCTGCGGGTTTGGGCTAATATGTGGGTGGCTGGTCCTGGATCAATCGCCGCCGTCGCAATTTTATTCGGGAAATTTTTTGTCGATTTTTCAGGCTGGAGCGTGAATCCAATTGCGGCGGGAACTGCCGCTATTTTATTATTTATCGGAGTTAACCTTATGGGCATTTCCTGGGGAGGGTGGACCCAAATTCTATTAACAGCTATTAAATTATCTGCACTGTTATTACTGGTGAGTGTCAGTATTATAATTGTCGATGCTACACCCGTTGAATCAACTCTGAATGAAACTTCTGCCACAGGCGGATTCCTGGATTTTTTTCGATTAACCGGGTTGGGAATTGGAGCAGTGCTATTCACCTACGACGGCTGGACTGATATCATCCACACCGCCGGCGAAGTGAAAGAACCTAAAAGAAATATTCCCCTTGGCCTGTCCATTGGAATAATCGGAATCATACTGCTTTATCTTCTGACAAATTTTGCTTACTTGAGAATTGTCCCTCTCCAGGAAATGGCCCAATCCAGTCAGTTGGCTGTATTCACCGTAGCCGAAGCTACCTTTGGTGAGATTGGCGGAAAGTTCATTTCGCTGTTAATGATAGTATCCATCCTGGGAGCTCTGGGTGGGCTGATCATGACCAATCCCCGTCTTGTTTATGGCATGAGCGCTCAATTTCAAAGACCGAGTGGCCATTCCCTTTTCAAATTCTTATCTTATGTTAATCCAAAAACCGATGTCCCAGCCGGTTCATTACTATTTATCGGTACCGTTTCAATCCTGGCTTTGGTTTATTTACAGTCATTTAGTCGAATTGTTAATTTTTTCATCGTACCAAACCATTTTTTCAATATTATGTTGGTCGCTTCAATTTTCATATTCCGGCAAAGAAAAATTGGGAATCATCATGATTATCAAACGCCCTTTTTTCCAATCACACCCATTTTGTATATTATTACAATTGTGGGATTTTTAATCAGTGCAATTATTTTTCGCCCTCATGATACCATCATTGGAATTATTTTAACCGCTACAGGAATTCCATTTTATCTCTGGCTTAAAGAAAGGAAATAACATGGGTTTATTTGGTGTACCCAACGCTTACGGTTCTTTGAAACGGGTATTGATGCATCGGCCAGGCGCTGAGTTGGACAAGGTGAATGAAGACAATAAAACCGAATTCAACTTTAAACGATCGGTAGATCGAAACGCATTTGTCGCTGAGTATGATATCATGCTTTCCAAATTTCAAAACCATGGGACCGAAACCATCCTGCTCACGGATGTCCTAAAAAATGATGATGATGCGATTCAATATATACATCACCGTCCCAATATGACTTATACCCGTGATTTGGCGGCTGTTATTGAAAATGGCGCCTATTTAATGAGTCCCGGCATAAAAAGCCGCTGGGGTGATCAGTATATTGTTGGTCGTGCTTTGGAAAAACTCGGGGTGCCAGTTAAAGGGGTTGTCGAACCTCCAGGATACCTTGAGGGCGGAGGTGTTCAACTTGTTGGGGATGACACTTGTGTGGTTTCTGTATGCGACCGCGCCAACGAAACCGGCACCCGCATGCTTAAGGAAATGATCCTGGGAAAAGAAATAAAGTACTATTTGGAAGTCCCTGTTCCCAAAGGATCTATCCACATCGACGGCTGCTTTATGGTCCTGGATGAAAAATCATGCTTAGTTTGGCCAGATATTTTTGATATATATCCCTGTCGTCTTTACGAAGACGGTAAAAGCGAATTTAGGAATATTATGTTCATGGAGTTCCTAGATGAGCGTGGATTTGAATGTATCATTGCATCCCGGGAGGATCGCTTTGCCGGTTTTTTAAACGTTGTCATAACGGTTCGAGCTAAAAAGGCGGTTGGATTCGAACAGGATGGTCAGATTTTTAATGAAATGACTTCTCGGGGGTGGAAGTTGGACGGTTTCCGCGGATATGAATTATGGCAGGGAAACGGTGGTCCTCATTGTATGACCTGCCCAATCCTGGTGACATAAATACAAATATTCTGGACAGCTATTTTATTATTCAGGTGTAGTGACCCTCATTCTTAAGGTTAAGGGAAATGGGGCAATGGTCTGAACCCATTACATCATCGTGAATATCCGCATCCAAACAGAATTCAGTAAAAGATTCATTCACAAAAAAGTAATCGATCCGCCACCCTATGTTTCTATCTCGGGCACCCATACGGTATGACCACCAGGAATAGCGGTCCGGTTCTGGATGGAACAACCGAAATGTATCTACCCAGCCATCATCCACGTAAATATCCAGCTTTTCCCTTTCAATAGGCATAAACCCGGAAGTGTTAATATTTTCCTTTGGCCGTGCCAGGTCAATGGGATGGTGTGCTGTGTTCCA
>DTUG01000202.1 GCA_012964275.1 Fidelibacterota bacterium
GGTGAAGTAAAAAAAATAGAGAAACCAAAAAGAAAAAATGGAAGGTATACTATAGTTACAATTATAATTGATAATGATTTTATGAAAGGAAGAAAAGAATATTCCTATAAAAAAATGAAGGATGGTAAATGGATTTATTATCATGAAGAAAAGATATTTTATAAAAGAAAAATTAATGTTAAAAAAACACAGCAGGTTAAAGTAGGGACAGTATTGAGTGATGATGGTGTGCAATTGCCTAAGAAAATCCATCCTCATATTTTTCGTCATTCTTTTGCGACCCATCTATTACAAGCTGAAGAACCAGCCGATTTGCGATTTATACAAGAGATGTTAGGACACAGTGATATATCATCAACACAGATTTATACACATTTAGATAAAAGAACTTTGATAAAAACATACAAAAAATTCCATCCACGAGCTTAAAATACTAAAAAAACATGCTTTTCCGACTTGACCCACAGGCACTGGTTCTGCTCATTCCAGCTCTGATCTTTGCATTATCCTTTCATGAGTATGCTCATGCCTGGATGGCATACCGCCTTGGTGATAACACGGCCGCCCGAATGGGACGACTGACATTAAATCCCATGGCACACTTGGATCCCATGGGTTCGATGATGATTCTTTTCGTGGGATTTGGCTGGGCAAAACCAGTTCCGGTGGATCCCAGATTTCTACGTAATCCCAGAACCGATATGATGAAGGTGGCTGCTGCAGGTCCCCTGGCAAATTTCATTTTAGCTTTTTGTGGTGGTATGATATTACGCTCATTAAATGGGAGTGGCTTATTGAATGAAGCAATACTAATTATGCTCTTATATTTTATTCAGATCAATATTGCACTGGCAGTATTTAACTTGATACCCATTGCACCCTTGGATGGGTCACAAATCTTTTCCGGTTATCTGGCTCGCACGAACCCGGATCTAGCCTGGAAAATCCAAACTTACGGTCCGCAGGTACTGTTTGGTGTTATCCTCATTGGTTATTTAACGGGATTTTCCATTATCTGGATGATCATGAGACCCTTTGTTAGTTTTTTCATGTTTCTTTTTGCCGGAATACCACTATGACCGCAGATGAATTATTTCAAGCGAATATTACCCCAGCGAATAAAAAAAGTTAGATCCATCTGGTGGCTTCTGGGAATATTCATTGCTGTTTTATATCTTATTTATTATCTGAATAATATTGTATCTGAAGGATATTGATAATGCAACTGATAGAATGTGTTCCCAATTTTAGTGAAGGAAAGGACCGCACAAAAATTGACAGCATCGTGGAAGCGATCAGTGGGGTGAGGGGTGTCAAGATCCTGGATGTGGATCCTGGTCCAGATACGAATAGAACTGTGGTTACTATTGTAGGTTCTTCAGATGATGTGTCGGAAGCAGCTTTTCAGGGAATCAAACGAGCATCAGAAGTGATTGATATGCGCAGCCATTCCGGTGCACACCCGCGGATGGGAGCTACTGACGTGTGTCCTTTTATTCCGGTGAATGGTGTAACCATTAAAGAATGCGTGGATTTGTCTAAAAAGGTAGGTCATCGTGTGGGAGATGAACTTGCCATCCCTATTTATTTGTATGAGTATTCTGCTCAAAAACCAGAACGAAAAAACCTGGCGAATGTTCGGAAAGGTGAATATGAGGGCTTAGCCGATAAATTAAAACACCCTGAATGGGCACCGGATTATGGTCCAAGTGAATTTAATGCCCGTGCTGGCGCTACGGTCATGGGATGCCGGGAATTCCTCATTGCCTATAATATTAATCTTAATACCCGAGACCACCGATTAGCCACGGACATTGCCCTTGAGCTTCGGGAGGCTGGCAGAGCAGCAAGGGAACCGAGTCCAGCTTCAAAAAACATTCTGGATGGATCTATTTTACGCTATAAGGATGATGCCTATCCGTGCGGGATCTGCTCTGAAATATGCTCTGATGTTGATAGTCTTGCGGAACACTGGCAGGTTGCCCACGATGAAAATTTCCTTGAATACATGAATTCACAAGGACGAAACCCGAATGATCTGATCGGGAAATCTGTGAAACGGCCAGGTATGTTCAAAGATGTAAAGGCAATTGGCTGGTATGTGGATAGTTACCATCGGGCGCAAATTTCTATTAATTTTAATAATTACAGGCGGTCTAAAATCCACGATGTTTTTGATGTTGTCTGCCGCCTAGCAGATCAAAGAGGAATTCGTGTGACCGGGAGTGAATTGGTAGGTTTAATACCGCTGGAAGCTATACTGATGGCTGGTCGCCACTACCTAGAAAAACAGAACCGTTCTACAGGAGTGCCGGAAGCAGATATTGTGGAATGTGCTGTCCAGTCCCTTGGATTAAATGATGTGTCTGAATTTATTCCAGAAGAAAAGATTATTGATTATGCTGTTAACAAAAAAAAGAGGCCGCTTATGGATCAAAGTGGAAATGAGTTTATAAAAGAACTGTCAACTAACAACCCAGCACCGGGAGGAGGAAGCGTTTCAGCATTCGCTGGTGCTATGGGGGCATCTCTTGCATCTATGGTGGCAGTTTTGACCCATGAGAAAAAGGAATTCCTTACCAGGAAAGAGGAAATGAATGATATAGGTGTAGAA
Source organism: Fidelibacterota bacterium (assembly GCA_012964275.1). GTDB lineage: Bacteria > Fidelibacterota > Marinisomatia > Marinisomatales > UBA1611 > UBA1611. Next base: position 2,615 of record DTUG01000202.1, read on the forward strand.
GCACAGCAGTTAAAGGACCGTCTGGCATTTTTAGTTGATGAAGATACGAAAGCCTTTAACCGTGTCATGGAAGCTAATCGCCTTTCTGATGGTACAGATGAGGAAAGAAAAATAAAGGAATCAGCCATAGAAGAATCGAATAAATATGCCATTCAGATACCTATGGAGACGGCAGAACTTTCATTTCAGGTTATGGAATTATCAGAAAAGCTGGTGGAATGGGGGAATCCTAATTCGGTATCAGATGCTGGAGTAGCAGCTGAAGTTGGTTTGGCAGCGGTACGGGGAGCCTGCATGAATGTTAAGATCAATCTGCCTGGGATCGATGACCAGGATTATGTTTCAGATATGAATGCCAAGGTATCATCATTGATTAAAAATGCGGAATCCCTGCAGAAGACGGTATTTAAAAAAACCATGCAGGTGATAAAAAATGTTTAGGGTAAGTTGATCAGGTGAATATTTATCCCTTATCTGAGGATTTACGCAATAAGATATCTGCCGGCGAGGTGGTGGAAAGGCCGGCATCTGTAGTTAAAGAATTATTAGAAAATAGTATCGATGCTGGTGCGACCGAAATAGAAATTGTTATTGAAAAAGGAGGGCATCAGACAATCCAGGTTCGAGATAATGGCCACGGGATGTCAGCAGAGGATCTCCCTGCTTCGGTCAAACGGTACCATACCAGTAAAATTTCCGAGTTAGACGACCTCTTTTCTATTCATACGTTGGGTTTTCGTGGCGAAGCATTGGCCAGTATCGCTTCAGTTGCAGATTTATCCATAATATCAAGCAATGGGGATGGTACAGGGGCAGAATTGCCCATTAAAAACGGTAAACTGGGAAAAGTGCAACCGGCACCGGAAATTGGCGGAACAGAAATCACAATACGAAACCTATTTTATAATACTCCAGCAAGGAAAAAATTCCTCAAATCTCCCCGGACTGAGCTTCGTAAAGTTATAGATGTGGTACGACGATTTGGTCTGGCCTATCCAGAGGTTGGTTTCAGTCTTACATCTGATACTAGGAAAATAGTCAATGTGCTTTCAGAAAGCCTGGATGAGAGGATCAATTCACTCTTTGATAGGACTTACAGAAAGAACCTGCTGCCCCTAACTATTTCCAAAGGGGATTATATTTTTTCGGGATTTGTAGGTAACCTGAACCTGGTACGTCGCCGTCCGGGTGAGCAATACCTGTTTCTAAACCGCAGATTTATCAAAGACCGTCTTTTAAATTCTGCTGTTTATTCTGCTTATCGATCTCTAGTGAAACGAGGCGAGTTCCCTTTTTTTGTTATTAACCTTATTATACCTGCAGATCAGGTAGATGTAAATGTTCATCCTATGAAGATCGAAGCTCGGTTCAAGGACGAATGGAGAGTATACCATGTTTTAAAATCCGGTGTTACCAATACCATAGAAACAATCCTCAAAACCATACCAGATTTCGATAAACAAAAGGAAAACTACCAGTCATTTTTTAACAACATCTCTGCAATGAATAATCCAGACCAGGACAAACTCCATTTTCAGAGTCAAGGAACTCAAGAACAACCAGCTCAGCCGGCCCAATTAAACCGGGCGAAGGATTATGCGTCCCGTTTGGCTAAACCGGGACCGGAGACAGATGATATTGCAATTGACAGGATCTGGCAGGTACACAGTAAGTATATTGTCTCGGAGATCAGCAGCGGTTTGGTGATTATCGATCAGCATGTAGCTCATGAACGGGTATTATATGAAGAGGCTATGATAGCGTTTGAATCAACAGCAATGGCATCCCAGATATTGCTCTTCCCGGAAGTTCTGGAATTTTCCAGCGATGAATTCGATGGGCTGTTAGATATCTTGCCTTACTTGGAAAAAATCGGGTTTAAGATCAAAAAGGCCGGTGATTTTTCTATTAGCGTAGAAGCTACTCCGTCCGATATTAGCTGGGGAAATGAGCGTCAGGTTATTCGCGAAATCATTGATGATTTTCTTGAAACTCGTGAAACATCCAGTTCCTATAAAGAAGGTCTGGCGGCTTCGTTTGCCTGCAAGGCAGCAGTGAAAGCTGGTGATCAACTAACTCAAGAGGAATTGCAGTTGCTGGTCAACCGACTTTTTGCTACAGAGCACCCCTATTACTGTCCTCATGGGCGTCCCATCATCGTGCAGATGTCCCTGGATGAACTGGATAAGCGATTTGAGCGAGTTTAGTGCAATTCCTTTGGTCGTGTCAGCCATGCCAGGGTTCCCTGCCCGAACCTGATTTCTTTCCAGGCTGACACTTCAAAATCTAACCGGGCCATAGATGCAGTAGGAAACCGGATCCAACCTGAATTCGTGCAGTTGGAAATGAAAGATGAGAATGTTGGTTCGTGTCCCACCAGGCAGGCGACTCCCATGCTATCATTTATATTATAAAGTAGATCGAGCAATGTACCCGATGAACCCCCATATATGGATCTATCCAATTTGAATTCCGATGACCACTCGCCACTTTCCATGGCTAGTTGTACTGTTGTTTTGGCTCGAACAGCGGGAGAGGAAATGACAAGGTCGGGCATTTGATCTAAATCTGCCAGGTATTTCCCCATCCGTTTAGCAGCTTTGATTCCGCGTTTCGCTAATGGCCGGTTGTGGTCTGTATTATAAACAGCGTCCCAGTCGGACTTCCCATGCCGGAATAGAATAACTGATTTCATTTTTTCCTCATGGATTCGTATCGTGCAATATAATCATCTACCGATATCATCGAAATAAGTTCTCCGATGGTTTCTAATGGTATCTTTTCCAGTTTTGTGAACCGGATACAGGATTTACCCATATTCGGTTTTATTCCCATGTCTTCAAACGCATCCTTTAGAATTTTCTGTTGTTTTTCGCTGGTGTAGACTCCATGCATGTAAATGGCCATGTGTCTTTTTTGCGAGGCCAAAGCAACGTAAAAGAGTGGCTGGCCATTGTACGTGTCCGGGTAGGTTTCCAGGGGAATCTCATAACTGATCATGCCCCAGGTCATAGTTTCTTGATACCCAGCGGGAAGGTTATTTAAAATTACATCACGAATTGTAGAAATTATTCTACTGCGGTCGTCAGGTAGTTCATTTAAATATTCATTAACAGTCTGTGCTTTACTTTGAACCATATTTAAATTCGTTTAATAGATATGATCTTAACTATTTTTTCCAGTAGTTGGCCGTTTACAGGCATCACCTGGATTTTTTTAACAACATTCATCCCTGAAGTTACTTTTCCGAAAGCTGCAAATCCCTGCCCATCCGGATTTCGCCTACCGCCAAAATCCAGCTCTGGCTGATCATTAATACATATGAAAAATTCTGAACTTGCGGTTCCAGGTTCCAATCTTGCCATGGAAATGGTACCGTTTTCATGTATTATTCCCGTTTTTTCCGTTATTTCATGCTCAATGGGAGCAAGTTCCATAGGATGTTTGTCAAACCCCAGCCCGCCCTGGATCACTTCGATAAGAATATCATTATCGGGTTGGTTTTTTAAATGAACCACCCTGTAAAAATGAGCATCTTCATACCGGTGTTCATCTAAATATTCCAAAAAATTGAATACAGTGACAGGTGCTTTCTCCGGGTAAAGATCCATATTTATTGTACCCAGTTCTGTTTCCATAACAACCTTAATATTGGATTCGCTTTGACAACAAATAGTCAATAAAAGTAAGTGGGAAAAAAGTAAATTTCTGATAGAAAATTGAGGGATGATCATCATTTAAATTATCTTGGTTGTTATTACTTTAATCTTTTAAATAATCTCTCATAGCCACCAATCCATCGGCAAGTGTACTGCGACCGTATCCAATGCGAAACCTGTCTTGCGGAGTTTTTAATAGTTCAGAATGGTAGATCTTCGGTGGTAAAAGCAAAACGCCTGTCTTTTCCACCAGGTCTTCACAGAATTCATTAGCGGATCCAGGGCCATTATAGCGAGGATATCCCACGCAGCTGCCATCGGGGATATTCCAGTCAAATAAGTCGGAGAATTCATCAAAGAAATCACACAGTATTTCAATATTGCCATTAATTAAAGTTCTATTACGCTTCAAAATCTGTTGCCTTGCTTTTAAAGCAATAATGGACAGGTGTTCACTGGGGGCAGAGTTACAAATGGAAAGATAGTGTTTATAACGTTCCATATTTTGAAGGATATCTTTGTCTTTACACATGATCCAGCCGATTCTTAGGCCGGGCATGCCATAAGCCTTTGACATCACATTCAAAGATAATCCACGTTCATAAATGTCTCCCACTTGGGGGAGTCGCAGCCTAATATCACGTTCAATTAATCTGTAAACTTCATCGCTGAACAGATACAGTCCTGTTTGACGGCAGATTTTGACCAATTCATCATAAAGGTCTCTTGCCAGGATGGCTCCAGTTGGATTATTGGGAAAGTTTATGGATACCAGTTTTGTGTTCGGGCGAATCTCATTCTTGATCCTGTCAATATCTAAGGCCCAGTCTTTTTCAGGGTTCAGTGGCACACCGGATACTTCACAAATATCCAATGGAATGGTTTCAGCTGACTGATAATTTGGCACCACTACGATAGCATGGTCATTACGGTTGAGAAGAACACGCATGGCGACATAAATACCTTCTTCAGCACCAACAAAACATAAAATATTTTCTGGTTTGGCTGTATCATAGGTTTTGGATATTTCATACCTTAGTTCGGGATTGCCAAATGTTTCCGTATAGCCCAACCTCAGGTCATTAAATGCTTTTTTGTCATCAATTGAAGACATAGCAAGAAGATCTGATAGCGATACACTTTCCACGTCCGATGCAGCCATGTTGTACTTGGCAGTGAACTCCCACCTGGAAAAATAGGTTTCTAGTTTAAAATCGCGCACTTTTTTAATACTCAGTCTACTCTTTAATTAAACAGCGTATATCATTATAAAATCTAAATATCTCCA
>DTUG01000203.1:0-2820 GCA_012964275.1 Fidelibacterota bacterium
AGCACCACCTTGCCAAGGTGGATGTCGCGAGTTCGAACCTCGTCTCTCGCTCTGATGAGAAACCCAGTTTTTCCTCTTTTCACGAGGAGAGACTGGGTTTTTCTTTACCTGATTATACTATGTGGTTGTTTTTAGCTATATGTAGAGATATGGTATAAATAGGCACAATACAGGCACAAAAATTTCTATTTTCCATTTTCTCCTCGGTGGTAACCACCTTGCCAAGGTGGATGTCGCGGGTTCGAACCCCGTCTCTCGCTCATAAAGCCCCGTTCAGCGGGGCTTTTTTTTGGGGATTTGAATCAAAATTCGAAACCATGTAATATTGCTCATGAAACGAATATTAATATTTATCTTGATAACCATCTTTGCTGGCTGCGATGTAGATGAAGAACCACCAGAACTTGTTGGCTATTTACGTGGCTGGTATACCATAGAAGAAAATTCTGACTGGATTGCACTTACCTGGACTCATCCTGCTGATGATGACGTAGATTATTATGAAGTTGATCGTATGTCTTCCGGGAATTCTTTTATGACAATAGATACAATATTTATCGGTGATTCTTTAAATAACACCCTGATCGATACCAATTTGGAATGGCTCAATATTTACAATTACCGCATCAGAGCCATAGATCATTCTACAAATGTTGGCGATTATTCTGATACAATCTCTGTGATAGTCTATAGTGCCGGCGGGCAGTGGGTGATACCTGCTTATGATTCGACGACGCTTTGTATAGATCACAATCCTGAAGAAACTGATGCCGGGGGTGGCACCATTACAAAACTTGGATACATATTCCCTGTAGATTTTAGCCTTGTTCTGAGTGATGCTTTTGAAACCATTAACGATACTATATCTACTTTAAATTTTAATCACTCTAAAGTAATTGATTCACTCACATGGGAATCAAACGGCTGGGTAGACCATCAATTCAGCTACATTCTAGAAAATGATACAATAACTGAAAACAGGTTGAACGCAGATTATTATATTTTAGATTTAGCAAACCCAGATTCAGGTAAAATAATTTTTGAAAATGAAAATCTGCCTAATATAGAGTTAAGACACTATGTTAGGTTCTGCTCTGGTACAGATATCTTTCCCTAGTTGCTCGTCGCGCACTCTTCATTTGATTGTGGGCCTTCTGTACCGTGCTCATCTATTGCAGAAACCTGGTAACAGGCAATCATACCCTGTGCCACCGTATCCGAATAGGTTGTGGTTTCAACATCGGCTAAAAATACATCATCTTTATAAATCCGATATAGAACAGCTACATTGATTGTTGTCCAGGATAGGCTAAACAAGGTTGAATCGGTTGTGAGAACTAAAGTCGGTGCAGTGACTTCTTCATGGGTGCTGACCGCAAGTGGATCTGACTGGGGTCCTTCATCACCGGTTAAGTCCATCGACGAAACAGTAAAATTATAGGTAGTCCCATAGGCAAGGCCAGTATCTTGAGAAGTAGGATTGCTGCCGGTATATATATCTGTACCGTCTCGATATAATTTATACTGGTCTGCGCCTGTAACTATGGCCCAGTTTAGCGTAATTGAATTCTGATTTGCAGACCCACTCAGATTATCCGGTGGTGGAAGTAGTGCTTTTTCACAAACTGAACTAGATAATGACCCTTCAATTTGCAAGTGATTTACCGGTGAGACCTGATAACAATGAATCACAGCAGGAGCCACCAGTGTATCAGTATAATTTGTTAATTCAGTTTCGGCTAGAAATGCATCATCTCTGTAGATACGAAAAGCCTCGGCGTCATAGGGGGACTCCCAGTTGAGTAATAATTCACTAACACCTTGGGTCACGGACAGGTTTTCAACTACACCCAGGTACAGGTTGTTAACAGTCACTAGTATAGACTGGGCACTTGTTTGATTTCCAGAGAGATCTGTAGCCGTAGCGCCAATTATATGCTGGGATTCATTAGCATATTCATAAGTATGCCACATGTAAATGTATGGACTGTCGGTTACTGTAGAAGCCAACGAATTATCAATATAGATTTGGACAGATTGGATTCCGCTGTTATCCTGCGCAAAAATATGGATCTCTACCGAATCGCTCACTTCCATGCCAGATACTGGAGAAAGAATTGCTATTACTGGGGGTGTTACATCATCTGATGGTGTTTGGTCATTATTCACAGTGACGGCGATTGGCTGCAGGTTAACAAAATTTCCAGCGAGATCCGTGATTTTTACTGAAATGACATGTTCGTCGTCTTCAGTATAAGTTAGGGTATTCCACAGGTGTGAGTATGGTTCATCTGTATCCGTTGCTACAACCGACCCGTTAATTGAGAATTCTACAGATGCCACACCAACATTATCCGATGCAGATACGACAATTTCAACCGTGTCGCTAACCGTTTGTCCGGCATAAGGTTGGGAAATAAATCCGGTAGGCGGATCATCATCATCATTATCTACGTAAACAGCGATTGCCTGGGTCTGGGCAGTCAGATTACTGGTGTCAAATGCCTTGGCATACCAGATATGCTCACTATCATCTGATTCCTGCATTGTATCCCAGCTATACTCATAAGGTTCATCGGTATCGGAACCAGCCTCTACACTATTTTGAAAGAAAACAACCTGGGCGATTCCTTGGTTATCATTGGCTTCGGCACGCACAGTCACGACACCACTCACAGTCTGGCTGGCTGCAGGATCGGTCAATACGACAACTGGGGGTGTTATATCGGGTTCTTCAATATTATCGACAAATACGGTTACAGGCATAAGATTGGTTGTATTGTTGCTGGTATCAGTGACCGATGCTGTGATAAAATGATC
>DTUG01000203.1:2920-7464 GCA_012964275.1 Fidelibacterota bacterium
ACGCTAATGGGTCCCAGGATCATATAGTTCCCATTCCCATCAATAATTTGCACATGGATCACATAGAAAAGGTCATCAAATTCCTCGGTTGTATCCCATTCATGTAAATAAGGCTCATCATTATCGACTGCCACAGTATCTCCATTGATAAAAAAGATAGCTGCTGCGACAGATTCATTATCTGTTGCTTCAGCAAAAATGTTGATCGTTCCCGCAAGAGTCTGTCCATTAAACGGATATAACAGCACGCCGGTAGGGCGGATATTGTCATCGTTGTCAACTAACACACTGATTGGCCTGGTTTGATTCTCATTATCCTTACTATCTACTGCCTTGGCAACCAGGATGTGATATTCATCTTCACTGTAGTTTGCAGTGTTCCAAGAGTATTCATATGGAGCCATGGAAGTATCTAAATAATCCGTATTTAAATTCATAACAGTTGAATCATCTAATAATAGCTGAACTATGGTGAGGGATGTATTATCTGAAGCATAGATAGAGATTTGAATCGTATCAGACACCACAGCCTGGTCAGCAGGATTCACGATGGTTACGAGTGGAGGGGTTATGTCTTCTTCTTTCGGGATCTCAAAAAGAGGGCCTTCACAACTCAAAAACAGGATAAATAGAAATGTCAGGTATTTTATAGTATGGTTCATTTTAATTGCTCACCGTTACAAGGATGGGTTGAGCCAATGTTTCGTTCCCGGCGAGATCCACAGCCCGTGCCATAAGGGTATACTCAGGGCCGTGTCCTCCAACTTCCGAATCGGTTGTGTCCCATTCATATATATAAGGTTCGGCATCATCGGTACCTACGCTTGAACCATCGATAAAAAACTCCACTAATTCAATACCAACATTATCCTGGGCTAAAACCGTAAAATCTACTGTATCGCTGACAGTTTGTCCGGATAATGGGTTAGAGATAACCACAATGGGCGGAGTGGTATCATCTGCAGGTTCGTTATTTACAAAAACACTTATAGGGGGAACATAGGTTATATTGTCAGCAGCATCGCTGATCACAACGCTGATAACATGGTCTTCATCTTCTGTCTCGACAGTGGTATCCCATTCGTACAGAAAAGGAAATGAATTGTCTTCGAAAACCAGTAAACCATCAATAGAAAATTTTACCGTATCCACACCCACATTGTCAGTAGCAGACACTTCAACATTGACTGTGTCAAAGACCGTTTGCCCGGCAAAGGGATTCAATATTTGGCCTGTGGGAGGAATATTATCATAGTTGTCTACATAGACTGTTATTGGAGTGGCCGGCCCGGCGTTTCCGCTGATATCGTATCCAATGACACTGATGGTATGGTCCTGATCATCTGCTGCTGTTTCCGAATCCCAGTTATAGTTGTATGGTTCGCTGATATCGGCATGCTCCAGTTCTCCATCAATCAGGAATTCAGTACGCTCTATGGGATTATTATCGGTAACCAACGCTTCAATGGAAATAATTCCGCTGATAATTTGACCGGCGGCAGGTTCTGTAATAATAACGGTAGGGGGTATTGTGTCATCCGGCGGCAAATTATCTACTACAACACTGATGGGAGTCAGCATACTGGTATTATTCCCGGCATCAACCAGCAGTACCTGAATAGTGTGCTCCACATCTTCTTCTTCCTGGGTTGTGTCCCATTGATAACTGAAAGGGGCCGAATCATCGGTATATATATATTGACCATCTATATGAAAATCGACATGGCTCATTTGCTGATCATCAATAGCCGTTACCTGGATTTCCACAGTATCATTAACAGTTATTCCAGAGGGGGGACTGGTAATGGCGCCGGTAGGCGGAATGACATCTGCCGGGAGATTATTGTTTACAGTAACGCTGATGGGAGGGATAGTCGTTTGATTATTATTGATATCAACAACTATCACGTATATTGAATAAATCAGATCATCCTGTACCAGGGTTGAGTTCCAATGGTAGACATAGGGTGCGTTCGTCTGGTAAATGATTAAATTATTATTGATATAATATTCAATGTATTGAATTCCGACGTTATCTGTTGCATCTACAATGATATCTACTATCCCGTTCACAATTTGCCCTGTAATGGGGTTGATAATATGACCCGTTGGTGGCTCATCATCCGTATTGTCAACCTTAAGCCGGATCGGGAAACCGGTATATCCGTTGCCAGCCGAATCAATGGCAGTGAAGGTGATAAAATGAAATTCATCTTCAATAAAGCCCGGTTCCAGCGTATTCCATCCGTAAGTATAAATATCATTTGAACCTACATTATCAAAACCGATTATCTCCTGGTTAACCATAAAAAAGACTGTATCCACTCCACTATTGTCTTTTGCCCAGATTTTAAGATTAACAATCCCCTGTACTGATTCTCCATCTGCAGGCTCAATTATACTGGCATTGGGCGGTGTGCCATCAGACATAAAATCACTCAAATCTAATGTATCATGTTCGCAGGACAGTGAAACTAGCCCAACGCATGCAGTTATGATAAAAAGTATTGTTTTGTTTGAGAAATTCATTATTAGATGAAACTTAGTAATATTTCTTCTTGATCCAGCCGAAAAACATTCTGCCGATTTTTGTTCTCTCGATTTTACGCATTGTTTTAAGTATGAAAGCTTCGGTTATATGTTTTAAGGAAAATACGTACATATTCCTTGGATAAGGTTCATCTTTTTCAACGGGGTGGAAATAAAAGGACCGTTTATCTTTCCAAATATCCCATATCATGGAACCTAGAACAGAGATGGGAATCAGGAAAGACACAGACTCATATGTTGGACCGGTATCATCTATTAGAAAACTAACAGCTGGCAACAGATCGTTGTACTGGTCCCAAACCTGCGGCGAAAAGCGACGACCATCATCCCATTTTATACGGGCATCCAGGGCGGCGGACAAAATAAATGAATTGAAGGAATACCAGAATCCGCGTTCGGCGGCATAATGGAGGATAGAAAAATCAGTCTGGACCTTATATACACTTAACATAGACATGTAAAAGGATGTGTCATTTAGCCCTGTGACTAATATTTCCGGCAAGATTCGGTTTCCGGTGAATCCTATATCTTTAAAGGCAATGGTATCGTTATCGATCGTGATAATTTTCCCGGTACGATGACTGATTCGCCGGATATTCTCATAAAAACTCCAATCATATTGGTATACCCTGTTGAAATCGTTATAAATAAAATAAATTTTATCTATATCTATAGAATCTGATACTCCAGTCCCTTTCACTTTATAGAAAACAAGGTCCAGATCGATTGAATCGATAATGGCCACTATCGAGTTTCCCTTGTGGTCGACAATCACATGATTGACATCATTGTCAAGAGAATCACCCGACAAAATTGCCGAAAGGATAATGATTATTCCTGAGTTTCGTTTCACGGGATGTAAATTACGATAGTCTCATGAAGTGTCAAATTCCACTCTGTAAATACGGAATTCTATGTCTGGCGGTCGCTTTTCTGTCAGGGCAGCCAAAATTAAGTATTGATTTTGGACTGGGTTTTTATGAGCCAACCATGGCAGGATTCGATGATAATGAAGATGTAAACTTTCCAACAAAGTTTAAATTTTTTACGCAAACTCTTCTATGGAATGTGGGCACCTATTATGAATTTTTTAGCAACGCCCGAGTTGGTTATAATTCATTTTCATCCTTTGCATTCGGACAATTGAAAGATTCTTTCCCTACCAGTGCACCCGTTTTTTATCGAACGATAAAATATAGGATGTTTCCATTGGAAACCTTTTTTCGTTTGAAACCTAATATTGAACTTAATTTCACACTCACACCCATTTGGGGCCGTGGCAAGATCACTCTGGAAACAAAACCAGCTTCTGGGTCTGGTGGCTGGACCATTACCGATGACTGGAATGTCCTGTTCAACAGTTTTGATGATGATGATCCATTGGACCAGGTAGCATCGGATAATAATATGAAATCTGACTGGATTGGTTATTCAGGTATGATTGGTATTCGCTATTACTTTCGTCCCTGGATGGGGTTGGACTTTAAAGCCGGTTTTTTAAATAATGGCTATAATAAGGAAAAATGGCGATTTCAGGGGAAAAGAGTTATGGGGCCTGATTTGACTATAGATGATTTACCTATTTTTTCTCTAAAACTTGTTTATGCACTGAGATGAAACGGTTGGTAACATTTTTTTTGTTATGGTCTCTCTGTTTCGGCAATCATCCGCAAAAAGTAGAAGGACCAAAAAACCCATGTGCAGATCCCATTTTAGCTTACGCAAGGAAACATGGTATTAAAGCGATTCCTATCAAAGATTTGATACACTATTACAGAACCGCAAAAAAATGTTCCAAGGCAGGTGGCGAAGAAGTGATACAACAGATCAGAATCAATGAATATGAAAGAGATTTTCGTAGGTCGCAAACCATGGCCAGCTGGACATCCACATATGCTGTTTGTGTTGGCATGGTGATGTTCTATTATTTTCTCGGTCTTTTTACCGCATCTAAACCTGATAATACTTAATAATTGCTGAATCACAGATCGCCC
>DTUG01000204.1 GCA_012964275.1 Fidelibacterota bacterium
GTATATAAAGAAATAGGGTTCATCATCCACCAGGTAGCGAATAAAGGTGGTGTCCCACTCCAGGGAATAAACGTGAAAAGAATCCGTGGCAGTTGGGATCGTTACCTGGCTGGATTTTTGGGTGCCAATCATATGATTATAATCCGTTGTATGAATGGATGCATGTATATTCCCATCATCATATCCCACATGTTCCATGATATCGATCTCTCCGCAATGGGGCCATCCTGCAGTGGAAATATTGGATCCCAGCATCCAGATCGCCGGCCAGGATCCGTTTCCCTTGGGTAACTTTGCCCGTATATCGAATCTTCCATAAGTCCAGGTCGCCAGTCCATCTGTGTTCACTCTGCCGGACGTAAAATCAGCATTATAGTCAGTGCCGGTATAATCTGTCCCGGTATAACCAGGATCAATTAAACCACGAATGAACAGTTTACCATCTAGGATAAATAGGTTCGTATCCCTGTCTGTGTATGCCTGGGATTCATTATTGACCCAGCCGGGCCGCCAAAGGAGTTTATTCCATTTTTCATCATTTATGCCTGCTCCATTAAACTCATCAAACCAAACAAGCAACCAAGCACTGGTATCAGAAATTACAGGGTCATCTTTTGTTTCTTTTATTTCTTCTTCACATGCTAGAACAGTAACAAAAAAGAAAACAAAAAGTAGTATGCTGTAGACATGGGCGATTTTCATTTTAATAATATTATTTTTCGTACTTCAATACTGCTAATGCCTTTAAGCAGTGCAAAGTAAACGCCAGATGGCAACTCTTTTCCATTATGATCAGTCCCATCCCAGGAGAGTTTATATTCACCTGAATAAAGACCCTCCTTTACGACTGTTTTGACGTGCTGTCCCAACACGTTTACAATGGTCAGCATCACCGGACTGGAATCTTCAACTTTGAACTGAATAACAATACGTTTGTTAAATGGATTTGGATAAGTCTGAAAGACGGTATGATTGGCTGAAGCTAAATCCGAACTTGTTGAAAGATTTTGATAAGACAAGCCTAGGTCGTCGAAGTAAACGGAGCCACCGGCATCATTGACTTGTCTAAATATCATAGCGATGTTAAAAGACACAACACCATTGGGCGCTGTACCTGAAACACTTAATGGAATCCACTGATCGGCAGGTGATGAACTTGTAATTGGTGATGATACGGGTTGTTCACCCAATGCATTCCAGTTCCCATCAAAAAAAGTTAGCTCAAGAAATGCGGTATTTTCTCCAAGTATGGGGTCATCAGATGCTGTATAAACGAATCCCGAAAAGGTGAATTCGTCTTCTTGGGAAGGGTTAAAGGTTTGATAAATCGAAATATTATTTGTCGTTCCTGTGTTTTGTCCAAACAATTTTAGAGAGTGATTGCCATGTAACACAGGTTCGGTCACCACGGAATAGTTCGTAAGGTTTTCAGGCCAAACCGACCAATTATCAAAATTTGATTCAAACCCTGGATTTTGTAATGTATACTCAGGGCCTTCTGGTTCATATCCAGTATTATTAGGAGTGGTCATACAAAGGATCATATAGCCGTCATAGAAAACCACGTTTTCTTCAATGAAGTCAACGTTGTTATT
>DTUG01000205.1 GCA_012964275.1 Fidelibacterota bacterium
AATGAGATCGTAATTGCGTCTTTTTTAATTTGACCGATTTCTTCTAATGTAGGCGAAGCAACTTTCAAGACTATGTCAACATCGCTCAAAAGAGATTCTGCATCAGTTACGATTTCAGCACCAGATTCTTTATAATCATTATCACGAAAGAAAGCACCATTGCCGGCACCTGATTCAACCTTAACCTTTAGTCCCGCTTTAATGAATTTTTTTACAGTTGCGGGTGTTGCAGCAACACGTGTTTCACCCTGGTTTAATTCTTTGGTTATAGCGATTATCACAGTAGAAAAAGTGTCAAATCTTTTGTAAAAACAGGGCGGAAATTACCATAAATAGGAGTTGTAACAATTCTTAAAGAGTCCGAAAATTTTCTTAAATTTTGCCCCTTTTACCTTCTCAATTATGAAAACGAAACACTGCAGTATCATCTATTTTTCACTGATTTTTTCTACGGTTTTCCCAGCTACCCGAGAAGTTCCCAATGAATATTCCACTATACAGACTGCTATCGATGCATCGTTTGACCAAGATACGGTGTTGGTTTATCCAGGTACATATCAAGAAAATATTAATTATGGTGGAAAGGAAATTATTGTTACATCCACCTATTTGGTAGCAAACGATTCAACACTTGTTTATGAAACCGTTATCGATGGAAATGAGAATGGTTCAGTGGCCATGTTTACGAATGGGGAATCTGAGAATGCCGTGCTCCAGGGTTTTACTCTAAAAAGTGGAAATGGAAACTATGCGGATCCTGATGAGAATGGATCCTTCTATACCTACGGCGGTGGCGTATATTGTCAGAACACCAGTCCAATACTGAAAGATTTAATTATTACAGAAAATTCGGGACATGAAGGCGGCGGCGGCGGAATATTTTGTTATGATGCATCTCCAACTATTGTTGGTTGTATTATCATTGATAATATATCCAATGATGTAGGAGGTGGACTCTATGCCCGCAATGGATCCAATGTGGTTTTGATTGATGTTGAGTTTATTGGTAATGAAGCGGAATTTGGAGCGGGCTGCTATTTAAGGCATGAATCACTTCCCGAAATGTCCAATGTTTCCTTTACTGGCAATATTGCGGCCAATTCAGGTGGTGGAATTGTTTTAAAAGATAATGCCGATGCTGCTATGCAGCAGGTTTATTTACAGGAAAATATTGCAGAAGGATTAGGTGGTGGGCTTTATATCAATAATGCCGATCCAAATATTGAATATTGCCTCATAGCTGATAACACAGCAAGTTCAGGTGGTGGGCTCTATATTCGGAATAATTCTGATCCAGTGATATCCAATGTTACTGTTGCTTATAATAATGCCGGTTTGTACGGCGATGGTATCTATATGCGTGATGGATCTGATGTGGAATTATCAAACTCAGTTATCTGGGGCAATAATGACATGCAAATTTATTTCCGGGAACAAGGTGATGATGTTTCCTTATCGGTATCTTACAGCAATATAGAAAGCGGGGAAGATGGGATTACAATAAATGATAATGGCGATTTGAATTGGGGTCCTGGCATGCTGGATGATGAACCGTATTTTTGTAATGGCCCGGGAGGAAACTACAGTCTAAGGGAAAATTCACCCTGTATCGATGCCAGTGTGACCGGCGGGTTTATCGGCTGCTTTGATACTGGATGCGGTCCCATTAATACGGGACCAGTCTGGTATGTGGATGCGAATGGAGATGATCAGAATGATGGTTCATCTGAGACTCCATTTGCAACAATCCAGCGGGCAATTGACATATGTGTTGATGGAGATACAGTCAGATTAAACCCGGGTTCCTATACCGAAGCATTTGATCTTGAAGAAAAAGCTATCGTAATGGAGTCCAGAGCCTATGAGTTCGGAATGACAGACCTGATTGAACAAACGATTTTTACGACTGGGCCCATGGGTGGCCCTTGCCTTGAGCTATCTGGCGAATCGGCAAATAATGCAGAAATAAGAGGAATAACGATCTCTGGCGGGCAGAGCCAGGTAGGTGGTGGAATAATTATTGAGAACTGTTCACCGCGGTTGGTGGATTTGCTCATTAAAGATAATTCCGCCGAAGCCGGTGGAGGTCTATATTTAAATCAATCTAATGCACAATTGGATGGCGTTGTCATTAAAGATAACGGTGCGAACCTGGGTGGCGGTATATATACCACCGAGTCAATACCTATCCTGTCGAATGTCACTATTGAATCGAATATTGCCTATTGGGGCGCAGGTGCCTATTTCGACAATTCTGAGCCAATAATAGAATCTTCATTGTTTCAGGCTAATGAAGCGTTTATTGAGGGGGGTGCCGTTTATCAGAGCGGTGGAGAAGTCACATTATATCAAACTGCTCTTGTAGATAATATCGGCCTCGATTTTGGCGGTGCGATTGTAAGCTATTGGGGTATTATGGAAATTGACCATGCTACTCTGGCTGGAAATCAGGCTAATGTTGGTTCTGTTTTTTCTTTCAGGGAATCTGCTATTGTTCTGTCTAATTCTATCATGTGGGACAACGGACTGGAATCCTTTTACAATTCTGCTACTGGTGAGCCAAGTATGTTAGAAATCCACCATACAGATGTGGAAGGAGGACTGGATGTCGTTCCAGGAGATAATATCCTCTTAGATTGGGGAGACGGGAATTTTGATTTAGATCCCCAGTTTTGTGATCCTGAAAGCAACAATTACGCTTTACAGCCAGGATCACCCTGCTGGACGGCCAGTGATTCGGGGAGTGTGATTGGTGCCTATCAAAACCAGTGCGACGAAATTCTTTCATTTGAATTATCTCAAATACCATATGGGTTTGAATTAAAACAAAATTATCCGAATCCTTTTAATCCCGTTACCACTATTGAATATAGTCTTCCCCAGAAGGGTTTAGTTTTGCTATCCATCTACTCATTAAAGGGAAACCTGATATGTGGTTTGGTGAATCAGGTCAAACAACCCGGTATTCACCGGGTGGTATGGGACGGTCGCAATTCCGCAGGGGAAATTGTTTCTGGTGGTATGTATATATCAAAACTTGAATCTTTAGATCATTCTTCAACACGTAAACTGATTTTTATTAAATAATACCATTCTGTGCTCTTTTTCATAGTTATATAATACAATTTCTTTTTAATTCAATTACCGTATTAAATTGTGAAGCTGACTAATGTTATTAATGAAATTGAAACGTCTAAGAAGGTTTGTATTTGTGATGACCTGGGTAGTGTCTTCGGCGTACACCCAGTCAATGATGTCATTCATCGGCGAGTGGGAAGGTACAGAGTCATTAACCAGCCCCATCGAGAACTATGATAGCCAGAATATGGATCTATCTATACAAAAAGGCGGGAATCGCGAAGGATTTTTGATCTTCACATCAAGCTCTGACGTGATATATAATAATGAAGTGAGCTGGGCCTATCATTATTTTACCTTCGACAAGAATACGTACCAGGTCATTTTTATGCGACGTTTTGTTACGCCGCTGGGCGTACTTGGCAGTCAGGTACTAGCGTATGACATCTTGGCATGGGATGTAGATAATTTGATTATTGAATATGTATCAGATAATCAGGAAACGGTACACGAAATGAGACTAAACCGCAGTATGCTGGGGACAATAGAGCCACAAATACCGGTACAGGTATCATTGTATCCAAATTATCCAAACCCATTTAATCCCAGCACTACTATCGCGGTGAATGTACAAAAAGATGCAGATGGTACACTGGCTGTCTTTAATCTGCAGGGCCAATATGTTAAAACACTGTATGATGGGATGTTTCAGGCTGGAATTCAACTATTTGAATGGAACGGTACTGATCACATTGATCGCTCTGTCAATACGGGGACTTATATATATCGTTTATCAATCGGGAAAGATATATTCTCCCGCAAGATGGTCTTGCTTAAATAAGGCCGTCATTTTTATTATTCCCCCGCATTTTTACTACATCTGATTTTCATGTTAAGACGTTCCGGCCTATTTGTATATATCATCTTCACTACGGTTGTAAATGCCACATGGTTCAGTGATATTCCACGAACTCTTGCACAGCCAGATGGGAGCATTTTTCAATGTTTAATTTCTGGGGATCAATATGTTCGACGTCTCCATGATCAGTATAATTATACGATCATTTTAAACCAGGAAGATGGATATTATTACTATGCTGAACAATCAGGCAATGAGCTAATCCCTTCTATATATAGGGTAGGATCAGTTAATCCTGCGGATCTTGGTTTGACTCCCGGGATATCTGTCGGAAAAGATGTGTACCAGCGCAGGCGATCTTTTTATGAACAAGAAATATCTTCCAGGGATGGGCGTGATGCTCCCACATCAGGTGAGATTGCTCAAATTAATATTTTTATTCGCTTCGCAGACGATCCCGATTTTCCACAGCCCCGTTCATACTATGATGCCCCATTTAACCTTGATGATGAACCATCCTTGAAAAATTATTATTGGGAAGTATCATATAATTCCCTAATGGTAAATACCTTTCACTACCCAGGAAGTATTAATGATATCAATACTGCATATGTTGATATACATAATCGTGGTTATTATGAACCTTATTCACCGGCGAATCCTGATGGGTATCAGGACGAAACTCAGCGCACCCAAAGGGAACATACGCTACTAAAGAATGCAGTAGAAGCTATAGCCGGGGATGTATCACCTTTAATCGATATAGATGCAAATGATGACGGATACGTAGATGCGACATCATTCGTGATCTATGGCAGTCCCGGGGACTGGGCCGACCTTTTATGGCCCCATCGCTGGTCCCTTTATTCCGATTATGTTTATATCAATGGAGCCCGGGTCTATGATTATCTTTTTATGCTGTCTGAATCATGGTATTTCAATGTGGGGGTGCTCTGCCATGAGTTTTTTCACGTTTTAGGTGCACCTGATCTATATCATTACGATGGAGGGGGTGCTCCATCCCCCGTTGGCGGGTGGGATGTTATGGAATCAAATAGCGACCCACCGCAGTATATGAGCGCATACATGAAATGGAAATATGGAGACTGGATACCGGAATTTCCTGAAATAACATCCAGTGGAACCTATACCTTAAGTCCCCTTCAGGAGCAGAACGATGTATTATACAAAATTGCTTCGCCGAACAGTGACACAGAGTATTTTGTAGTTGAGTATCGGAAAAAGGAAGGTTTATATGATGTCAATACACCCGGTACGCGGTCCGGAATGCTGGTTTACCGTATCAATACAGATGCCGGTAATGGTAATGCAGGCGGACCCCCAGATGAGGTATATCTTTATCGACCAGGCGGCACAATGTCCAATAATGGCAATTTTAATAATGCTCCCTATAATGCCGCGTATAATCATACCGAGATCAATGATGATACAAATCCCGAATGTTTTTTGTATAATAATGGCAGCGGTGGGGAAGGAGGGCTGAATATTTTAAATGTAACCGAAGCTGATGAGACTGTATCGTTTTTCGTTTCTTTAGGAAATCCGTCAATAGAGGTTACTCCTGAAAATCTAGAGTTTATAATGGAGTCTGATGATTTTACCAGCCAGAATGCTTATATAACCAACAGCGGTGATGAAATGACCACCCTTACATTCACTCTGGTCGCATCTGGCCCAGTTCCCTACGCTAATCCAGGAGGTGGACCCGATGGTGGAAATTATTACTGGTCAGATTCGAACCTGGAGCAGGATCTGGTTTATGAATGGATTGATGTCGATGGTATGAGCATTCAATTGGAATTTCCCCATAATGATCAGGCAGCATTGCCCGTCGATATCGGATTTGAATTTCCGTTTTTCGGCGAAACGTATTCAGAGTGCATTGTGAATCCGAATGGCTGGGTCGGTTTTGGTGATGACAATACCGGATGGCAGAATGCGGAGATCCCCAGTCCGGCTGCACCCAGGCCATCTATACTAGGTATGTGGGATGATCTAAATCCAAATAATAATATTGGCAATGGATCTCCTTCCGGTGATGTTTATTTCTACCCTGATCCAAATAGTCAGTATTTCGTGGTCTGGTGGGATGATGTGGTGCGGTGGAACCCTGAATATTTTGGGGAGTTTGATTTTCAGATTGTCCTTTATAATGATGGCAGGTTTCGAGTCAATTATCGGGAGATGGAAGGAATCACAAACTCGGCTACCATTGGCTACCAGAATGCAGCGGGAACCGAAGGGACCATGATAGCTTTTGATCAAACCTATGTTGAAGATAATTTATGCCTGGAAGTAGACCAGACTGATAACGCAGACTGGATTACATTAGGCACTGAGACCGGGGAGATGGATGGTCAAGTGACCGGTGGCGAAACCTTCGAGATATCAGTTATGGTTAATACGGAAGGTATGGGACCGGGTGAGTATGAAGGAGCGGTTAACGTTATGTCTGATCAGACTCAGAATGTATCCCTGCCGGTTGAACTAACGGTTACAGGTGACAGCCAGACACCATCGTTACCCTTCATAGATATTTCAGGTTCTGAATACGGCATTGTTCCTTTGCCCGATTTCGTTGATCCGCTTTTTCTTGCTATAGCAGACCGGTACACCCATATTGTAGCACCAAATGGTGATGTGATTCCATTTCTCATCCAGGATGAACTGACAGTCAATCAAATATTACATTCACGGCGAGTCTTGGAATCTTATCTAACCGATGTTCCCGGTAGCGTATGGGGCAGTAATAAAGCGCCGATTATCAATGCAATGGCTCTGAGCAATGCCATATTATTCCTCCTGAACGATGAAGATGAATATGAGAATCCTGATCTTTGGGCTTTGATGGATGCCGGAGTGGATGGGCAGGACCTGCTTGGAATAGAAATATTTCCGGAAGGGAGTGATCCGTACATGAATAGTTCAGAACGCGATGCTACTTATGAAGAAGTTTTGCATTTTGTTCATGGCTTTGGTATCCAGAATGCATTGTCTTCCATGCAGAATGCGATTATTGGGGCTATGAATTATGCGATAGCAAATAATATATACAACCCATTATGGGATCTCCCTGAAGAGGATTATGATGAAGAATATCTTGCCATGGGTTTAGAGTGTTATTTTGGCATCTGGGCCCATGATCCCAATGGTGATGGCTGGTGCGGTGATCATGAATATGCCTTTAATACGCGAGATGAAATGGAAGCGGGTGACCCCGCATTGTTTGGAATTATTGATGGATTTTTAGGTGAAACCTGGCAATATACTGCTCACCTCCCAGAAAATTTTTCAGGAGACTTTACGCTATTCCAAACTACGGGTTATGACTATTCTAACCGCTCCCAATATCTTACGGATATGACATTATCTGGAACACAGTCTGTCAATATAACCGCTAATCAATATCGAAATATTATCATGGGTAATGAAGGGGCCAATCAGTTTTATGGGGG
>DTUG01000206.1 GCA_012964275.1 Fidelibacterota bacterium
TAATGGAATGAGATGTTGTAGATTTGTTGGTTATAGTCGTGACTGATGTTTTGTCACCACTCTCTGATTGGGAGTATAGAAGATTGTAATGTTTAAAGTCACCATCAGGTGATTCCTCCCATATGATTAGCATTTCGGAGATATCGTATGTCACCGAACTAACATTGACACCAATGGGTTTTGGGTCCAAGGACGTAGCATAGATCTCACTCTGAGAGAAGTATTCAAATGTATCTAACACCATAATATAGAAATAGTTTAACACTAAGGGATCCACTCCAGGCATGAAAAAGTTAGTACCGGTTCTGGTGTTTGTAGAGTAAATGTTTTGGGAATTATCCATCGTTTCCAGCAAGGAATGAAAAAGTTCATATTTAGAAAAATCTGGAGCCTGTGACTCTTCCCATACTATTTCAAAACCACCATTATTGAAAATTGTTGAAATAATTTCTATTGTATCAGGAACAGACAAAGTGTTGTCAATCGTATAGTCTAATGGAGGACTTTCAGTGCAATTATCATTACAATCGCATATGCTAACGGATATCTTTACGGGTCCATCTGGGAGATCGTTTGTATTTAAGCTTATCTCTATTGGCCCATCGTTAATTTTGCCTAATATTTCACTCAGTGGAACATCTATTTTAAAATCATTAACAATAATTTCAACGCCACATATACCATCAGGATCACTTGCATCGAT
This sequence comes from Fidelibacterota bacterium, assembly GCA_012964275.1. GTDB lineage: Bacteria > Fidelibacterota > Marinisomatia > Marinisomatales > UBA1611 > UBA1611. Next base: position 704 of record DTUG01000206.1, read on the forward strand.
ACCGAGGGTTACAATTTCATTACAAGTCGCCCCATCCTGGGGAAAAGTAATTACTCAGTAACCAGGCTGGTCTTCAACGCGCCACTTGCAAGAATGTACAAGAGCGAGACTAAGAATTAATAGACTAAGTTTTATTGTTCTATTTTTAAACATAATATCATTTAGTTAAACATTTTATTTATCTGAAAACCAAGCCTTAACTTTTCATCATAATTGTTTATTCCGATATCATCAGCAATAGCTGTTCCATGCAGATGGTATAGGTTCGTGATCGATAAATCAAGGCCTACTGAATTTATATAATATTGAAGTCCAACCTTAATTGAAGATTTACTCCCTTCAGAAATATCTAAGTCGGTGATTTGTTGAATCATACTAGTATATAATTGGACATTTTCTCTAAAGAACCAATCTAAACCAGTTTCAATGAACCATATATCCCAAGGGTATCCTTTTGGTTCTAACTTTGTATCAACGATGTTTTTATGAACGTATGTTGGGCAAAGTTTAAAAAGAACATTTGATTTTGATTTATATTCAATAATTAATTGGTGTAAAAAATTAAGTTTATCGTGTTCGTCAATTATTACGGTTTTATCCAGGTGTTTGCTTATTACTGAATTGTAAACCAAATTAATTGGATATCCAAATTTATCAATTAGTCTATTTAAATAATTTGTTCTAGCAAAAAAATCAAAAGTGTTTAAATAATTGCTGTTTGATATTCCTATGGATATATCATCTCTTAAACCATATCCTAATGTGACTTTTGATTGAGATTTGATAGATGATCCTAGCCTACCTTCTAATCGAACTGCAATTGCATTTTCTGGAAGTAACAGTCTGGATTTGGTATTAATTTTTGAAACAGGTTTTTCAATATTTGGCTTTTTTCTTAATCCTTTTAGTTTGATTATTGCGGATAGACTTATAGTGCTGTTTTTAAAATTCAAGTTATTACTTAAGGTATCTCTTACATTTGTCATACCCATATAATAAGATGATCTTAATCCGAATCTATGATTCAGCATATAATCGGCACCAAATTGTAATCCAGCATCTAAACCAAATCCTTTAGGCTTCATATCAATCTCATCAGATTGACTGCTGTTAAATTCTGTAAAACTTAGTTTTGCAACTGATGTACCACCAAGTGAGCTGCCTACTTGCATACCTCCAAATACTTCAATTTGTTCATTAATTGAAATTGGGTAAAATATATGTGCAGCTGCATAATTATACACTTCATAGCCACTGATTTCAATTTCATAATCAATACCACCAATGTTTATGGTCGTAGCTTCTTTAAGTTTCGAACCCCTTTGAAGAAAGCCAGCTCCTACAATTAATCGAGGGAAACGATATTCAAGACCGATATTAGAACCGTTTCGTGCACTAATATCAATTTGGTCACCTATCTTATTATCATTGTATTTGATAGTAGACATATTATATCCACTAAATATTGTTAAACCTTTCTGAGAATGAATGTTAGAAAAAACTAAAATATTGAGTAGTAATATTTTTAGGATATAGATAAAGTTTTTTCCAGAGTTGAGCATGTAAATTATTATTTTACTTAATGTAGCGGAGGGCGGACTTGAACCGCCGACACATGGCTTATGAAGCCACTGCTCTAACCTCTGAGCTACTCCGCCAAGATTATTATTCTGAAATACTGACTGGAAAATTAGATAGTGAGCACAAAGAATACCAACGGGAATCGATGTCAAAAATTATATGGGACACTAGATGGAAAAGTGTAATTTCCGTTCAATTTCTCCAAAATATAAGGAGTTAAATCGGATGTATTCTTCAATTGACGCTTTTATGAAAATGGTGCACTCAAAAAGTCCGGGTGAAGCAGAATTTCACCAAGCAGTTCATGAAGTCGTTTATTCCCTTTGGGATCTCCTACAGGATCAACCTCATTATATGCACGCAGGTGTGCTAGATCGTTTAATTGAGCCTGAAAGAGTTATCATTTTTAGAGTACCTTGGCGAAATGACAGGGGTGATGTTGAAGTAAACCGTGGTTACCGTGTGGAATTTAGCTCAGCAATAGGGCCTTATAAGGGTGGCTTGCGATTCCACCCTTCAGTCAACCTAAGCATCCTTAAATTTTTGAGTTTTGAACAGGTATTTAAAAACAGCTTGACAACCCTTCCCATGGGGGGCGGTAAAGGTGGTTCAGATTTTGATCCAAAAGGAAAATCCGAAAATGAAGTGATGAGCTTTTGCCAAAGTTTCATGATCGAACTTTGTAGGCATATTGGTCCTGATACAGACGTTCCCGCTGGAGATATTGGTGTTGGCGGCCGGGAGATTGGTTACCTTTTTGGACAATATAAGCGTATTCGCAATGAATTTACAGGCGTGTTGACTGGGAAAGGGTTAAACTGGGGTGGCTCGCTGATCCGACCGGAAGCAACGGGGTATGGATGCGTTTATTTTGTACAGGCAATGCTTGAAAATGCTGATAACGGACTGGGTGGTAAGACCGTGGCTGTTTCCGGTTCCGGTAATGTTGCACAATATGCGACAAAAAAAGTTTCAGAATTAGGTGCGAAAGTAGTAACACTCTCTGATTCATCCGGATCTATTCATGATCCCGATGGAATTGATGCGGATAAATTAGCTTGGATCATGGATTTGAAAAATAATCGAAGGGGTCGGATACAAGAATATGCTGATGAATTTGGCTGCGAATATTTGGAAGGTCAGCGGCCATGGAAAATTAAATGTGAAGTTGCATTGCCTTGTGCAACGCAGAATGAGATCAGTGTTGATGACGCCAAAATGCTAGTAAAAAATGGTGTCAAAGCTGTTGCTGAGGGGGCTAATATGCCTACAGAGCCGGATGCGGTAGCAATATTTCATGATTCCAGTGTGCTGTTTGGACCTGGAAAAGCGGCAAATGCGGGTGGGGTGGCTGTATCTGGATTAGAGATGACTCAGAATAGCACGCGAATCAGTTGGACACATGACGAAGTGGATCAAAAGCTGCATCATATTATGCATAGCATTCATGAAGCAAGCGTCAAACACGGCAATGAAAATGGAAAAATTAATTATGTGAAGGGAGCAAACATTGCGGGGTTTATTAAGGTCGCTGATGCTATGATCGATCAAGGTGTAGTATAAAAATATTTTACATCAGCGAACCATAGTATATTTAATTAATTTGATTGATTATTAAATCCCTGTAGACTGTCCTTCATCCATTCCAATTATCACTTGAGATGTGGGTTTTGCTATCCTGCCATAACCGGACAAACCATCGATGGTGATCTTGAAGGGATTTTTAAATTGGTACCAGTCCACATAATGTCCTTTTTTCTTTATATTTTGATCTATTAGCCAGGAATCATCAATAAAATCAGCATTATTTTTATGGTCAATGGTAAAATATCCTATGTGAAGGCTGGTCAGGTTTTGAAAGAAGTGGCTGCCGAAAGAAGGATCAACGGGTAATTCTTCATGACCAATTTCAATAATGATTTGTGCATTGGTTATCTGTTTCCAGGCAACTGGTATACCTAGCCAGGGGTCGGCTGATCCCCAACGACCCGGTCCAGCGATAATATAAGAAGTATCGGATTCAAACTGTTTGTTCAGTGATTCTATTTCATGAGAAATATCATAGGATTTTGATGGATCAAATGTATCAGGTCGTATATAAATAAGATTATAAATATCTTCGATGATCCCATTCCCGAGGGTTATTTGGCTTTGGCAGAATATTTCTGTTTTATTGAGATCTGTTAATTGGATGGATTTAACTCCGGTCAGAACCATAGGTTTGATCTGTAGCAGATAGAATTCAGGTTTTTTATTTCGATCAGGATATATATTCACTGCAAATTCTAATTCAATAGGGCATCCTAAGGCGGCTTTTCCCAAGGATAACAATTCGTTAAGAACCTTAGTTAGTGGAATAATATTCCAGTTCAGTATTGGCGCAAATGTCACCACGCGTGTCCCCGGACCGGACAAAGAATCACGTAGAACATCATCTTCGGCCGAAATGACGCTACCCAGCCATTTTAATACACCATCCTCTTCGGCACAGGACAGTGGAAATAATTCCAGGTCTTCATTCGGGTCAAGTGCTGATCCATTCAGGGGTAAACCATAATAATGAGACTGTGAATTTTGGAGGGTTGATTTTACTGAGTAGAACTGAGGCAGCAATGATGGGTATTTTGGTGATATTCGAAGACATTTACTACCATCTACAATAGTCCGTCCGAATCCCAAAGCAAGATAGGCAACACCCTCATCACGTTTCATATAGGATACAGGGTAATAGTTTATGCTTTTTAACACGCCGCTGAAAGTCGGATAAAACCGATTATTCGGATACTCTTGACCAACTATTTCCATAATCATGACTGCCATTTTTTCTTCTTCAGTCCTGTGTACAGTATTTTCCAGGTGAGATTTAACATCAATATGGAATATTGAGGCAAAGACAAGTTTTATGGTTTTTCTGAGATCTTTCATTCGGGCTTGTATCTCTGGCTTATTATTTGGAAGCATGAAGGTGGAATATGCGCCTGCCAGGGGTTGGTATTGTGAATCTTCCAATAAACTGGATGAACGTACTGCCAATGGAAAGGTAGCATTCTGAAGAAATGATTCAAGTTTTAAGATCAGATCCAAAGACAATCGGCTATCTAAAAAAAGTTGATTCAGCTTTTGATCATCTTTTGTTTTCAGCGCTTTTTCCCAAAGGTCATTATCTTTCATGAATCGATCAAATTCATCAGTCCCTATAATTGCTGCCTGGGGAACACTTATTTTTATTTCCTGGAATTCATTTTGTATTTCAGATTGTTTTAACATATTTCGCGCGAAAGCCAAACCCCTGGCTTTGCCGCCTAGAGAACCACCGCAAAGTCGATAAAAACCGGCATCCCCCTTTTTCCCGATCCCTCTAGTATAGTCCAAAATCTGACCAAACTTGCGCCTGTCGTCCGGCAAACGAATTTGCTTAAGTAGTGCTGCTCTAACATCTTCGCCTGATTCAAACTCATTGACATCCAGAGGTCGCAACCTGGATGCAAGCTCAAATTCGGATCTGGCTGCTAGCCAATTAGAAAAATGATTGCTGCGGCCGTGAAACAGGATTGATTCTATTGGTACCTCTTCAATACCGTTTATCAATTCGTCAATGTTGGTAGCTTTATATACTTCCTGACCGTCTTGTAACCGGAAAATAAAATCGCCAAAACCAAAATTTAAAATAATGAAGTTTCTCAATTCTTGCAGGAGTGTATTGGAGTGTTTATGGAGAAAATCTGCACCTATAGCTTTTGCCATGGAGCTGTTAGATTCGTCAGTAGATTGAAGCATGACCGGCATCGATGGATGAATCAACCTTACCCATTTGGCAAATTCTACACCTGATTTTGGATCTTTTATTCCATTACGAGGGAACCTGACATCAGAAATAATGCCTACAATATTATTTCCATATTTTTTCACAAATTTTTCCGCTGTTTCGTAATGCGGAGTTAGCAAGACTTTCAATCGTCCCCTCAAATGGAGTAAACGGTGGGTATTATTCAGGCTTTTATTCATCAAATTTTTTGTAAGGTACATTATTTCTCGGTATATGAGAGGTAAAAGAACAGAATACATTCGAGGCGAGTCCTCAATGACAATAATCGCGCGCACATCACCTTTTATGATATCCTTGTGAACATTTTTTCTATCCTCAACGTATTTAATGATAGCTGGAAATACGGAAGCATCCCCTGACCATATGAAAACACGGTCAATCGAAATTGGTGTTATTTTGTCTGACAATTGTTTTAATTCTGTTTCATCGAATGCGAGTAGAATGACTGGTTTTTTAGGATACAGTTCCTTAATGGCTTTGCCGAGGGAGATGGGATCACGGTCTTCAATTCGGAGCATAACAATGACTAGATCAAATTTCCTTTGTTTCAGAGCTTTCATCGCGTCAGCGGCAGTTGAAGCGCGGGTCATACGTGGTGCATAACTAAAATTCATTCCCAAATATTCTGTCATGATCTGTTCTGTAAGCCGTCCGTCTTCTTCCAGAATAAATGCATCATAAGGGCTGGCAACTAACAGAATTTCATGCACCCGATGGGACATTAATTCAAGAAAATCATACTTACTCTTTTCATTAAAAGATAATTCTGACATGTCAAAAGTTATACAGTAAATAAAACATTATGGAATAACCAACGCATGGATGTTGTATTGATCCATATGAACCATTTAATTTCAATCTTGGTGATGAAGGACGATTCAAATGCAGTGTCTGTTTTAGAGATTGTCGGAAATCTGGTCTTTGATATCTTTTATCCGAATAAATGTTTGGTGTGTAACCAGTTAATTGTACGTGCCCGAACTTCCATCTGTGTATCTTGTTTATCCAAATGGACAGAGCTTCAAAAGGATGATTTGACAGGCGATTTGGCTGTTCAAAATTCAATAGATTCTGCGTACGTTGGTTGGGAGTATGGACCAGAACTTCGAACAGTGATCCATTTCTTAAAATACGAAGATAGAGCCAGACTGGGCAAGGAGCTCGGTTTGCAATTAGCAAATAAGATTCTCATCCATCAATTTTTAAATGTGCGGATGGTATCATTCCTGTTCCTCTGCACAAGGTTAAACTAAGAGAACGAGGGTATAATCAAGCTTTTTGGATTGCTCGTGGACTTTCT
>DTUG01000207.1 GCA_012964275.1 Fidelibacterota bacterium
TTGATGTGTTTTCTCAAAGAGATCAGATTTTACGATTAACTGCAAGAGAGAATCTTGATGTAAATGGTTACTTCATGTGTGACATAGGACGCTACGGTTTCCACCGCTATGAGGAAATCGAGCGGGTTACTCAACCCATGGTGCGAAATGGCGAATCTTTTGATATTCTCAATTGGGACAAAGCGATCGAAAAGACAGCAGATCTGATCAAGAAATCGAATGATAAAACTGCTGGTATTGTTTCCCCGTTTCACACGAATGAATCAAACTATTTGATGGGACTGATGATGAAGGACACCCTGGGTTTACTTCCACGAATAACTGGCGATGAGATCACATATCCATCGGGATTTCGGATTAGTGCTGACCGTTCACCGAATCTCAGAGGCGTGCATGATATATCCGGTAAGCTGGCTGAAGATTTTTCATCTAAAATCAAATCCAAGGATATTTGTGGTTTATATATTTTGGATGACGGTATAGATAGGGAGTTAGACGATATTTGGAAAGACATTCTGGAAAATATGGATTTTGTAATTGTCCAGAGTTATACTATAACGGAATTAACCAAGTTAGCACATATTGTTCTTCCAGGATTGGCCCCGTATGAGCGGGAGGGTACCATCACTAATGACCAAGGCCGAATCCAGTGGTTGCGTCCATCCCTACCCATAAAAGGTAACTCAAAACCAGATTGGGAAATCCTAATGCTGGTTAGAAATGCATTATATAAAGAGTCGGAACAATTCGTTGATTTGGGTGAGGTTATTAAAAAGATGGGCGACCAGTTCCCGAAATATGCAGGTGTTACATTATTCAAAATTGGTACTCACGGTATTTCATTAAACGGTAAAAACATCTGATGGATTTGCTCGGGTTCATAATTATTCTCGTTAAAGTTCTAGTTGTATTTGCCGCTACCATGCTTACTGTACTGGTTATGATTTATTTGGAAAGGCGTGTTTCTGCTTTTATGCAGGGACGGCTCGGACCTAATCGCGTGGGACCGCAGGGACTTCTTCAGCCTATTGCCGATGGCATCAAATTTATGATGAAAGAGGACATTGTCCCTGCAGGCGCTGATAAACCAATTTTTATTCTTGCCCCAGCTATCCTCCTTATACCCGCTTTGATGACATTTGCAGTGATTCCATTTGGGTCAGATATAACACTTTTTGGTAGACAGATTCCCCTTCAAGTAGCTGATGTTAATGTTGGAATTCTTTATGTTCTTGCCCTTACCAGTATCGGCGTCTATGGAATTGTGTTAGCGGGGTGGTCCTCAAACAGCAAATATTCCCTTCTTGGTGGACTTCGTTCATCGGCACAGCTCATCAGTTACGAATTAGCCATGGGGCTCGCGGTGGTAAGTATCATTTTACTGTCAGGATCATTGAAGTTGAATGATATTGTTGCTGATCAACAGGGATACCTCTTTTCATGGAATGTTTTTAAGCAGCCATTGGCTTTTATCATTTTTTTGGTAGCAGTCTATGCTGAGACCAACCGGCTTCCTTTCGATCTCTCGGAAGCGGAACAAGAATTGGTAGGAGGTTATCATACAGAATACAGTAGTATAAAATTTGCCATGTTTTTTATGGCTGAATATGCCAACATGATAACTGCTGCAGCATTAACGGTAACGCTATTTTTCGGTGGATGGGATTTCCCTTTAGTGGATGAATCTTCATTAGGTATTTTGGGAACGGTTCTATCAGTATGTTCCTTTATTCTTAAGATGGGATTTTTTCTATTTCTTTTTATTTGGGTACGATGGACCTTTCCACGTTTTCGCTATGATCAATTAATGAAACTGGGATGGAAGGTTATGCTTCCATTAGCACTTTTTAACATATTTATTACAGCCGGGTATCTTACCGTAAGGGCATTGGTTTAATGGCAATTATTACGAAATCTTACGAACCAACATTCTGGGATAAACTTTATTTTCCCGCATTATTCAAGGGATTAATGGTAACGCTTCGGTATTTCTTTAAAAGAAAGGTAACTATTCAATACCCGGAAGAAAAGTACATCCCACCGGATGGATACCGCGGTCTTCACCGCCTAAATAAGTATTCTGATGGACGTATTCGCTGTGTTGCTTGTGAAATGTGCTCTGCAGCATGTCCGGTAGATTGCATTCATATTATTCCAGGACCTTCACCATGGGATGAAGGAAAGGAAAGGTATCCAGTCCGGTTTGACATTGATTTGCTACGGTGCATATTCTGCGGATTTTGCGAAATGGCATGTCCTGAAGAAGCTATTGAATTGACCGAAATTTATGATTTTTCAGATCTCACCAGGGAGAATCTTCTTATAGATAGGGACGGTTTGTTAGAAGTATATGAGTTGACCAAAAATAAAAACTATTATTCCCAGACCAAAAAAAGCGAAAAATCCGAGACTTAAGCATCGGACAACTTTTATGCTCTAATAGTATGCCACTTTCGCTCCTATTTTATTTTGCTGCTTTAATAGCTGTTGGATCAGCGATCTTGGTGGTGCTGAATAGGAATGCTGTTTATAGTGCCATTTTCCTTGTGCTTTGTTTTTTCTCATTGGCGATGATCTACCTGCTCTTGGAAGCCTATTTTCTTGCTGTTCTGGAGATATTCATTTATGCAGGTGCAATCATGGTTCTTTTCTTGTTTGTTGTTATGCTGCTCAATTTGGGGAGGGAAAAGGCTTTACCGCATTTTATGAAATTTCAGAGGGCATTATCCCTAATGCTGGTCATTCTATTCTTTTTTGGGGTTTCCCTGATCATGGTAGTTGGATCAGGAGAGTTGCACCAACCAACAATAAAATTTTCATCGGGGAGTGTTTATGCACTTGGAGAGGCACTTTTTACTAAGTTTCTTCTTCCTTTTGAGGTGGCTTCTTTGCTCCTACTTGTTGCGCTGATTGGAACGGTCTACCTGGCCAAGAGGAAGATCTAATGATAGTCCCCTTAGAACATGTCATCTTATTGAGTCTGGCACTTTTTTCCATTGGAGTATTTGGAGTTCTATTTAGGCGCAATGCTATCACTATTTTCATGTCCATCGAACTAATGCTTAATGCGGTCAACCTAGCGTTGGTTGGTTTCTCCAGATACTATGATAGTGTTGATGGGCAGGTCTTTGTCTTTCTCGTGATGACTTTGGCTGCAGCGGAGGTAGCAGTAGGTCTTGCGATTATTATTGCTCTCTACCGAAATCGGCAAACGGTCAATATTGATGAAATTAATTTGTTGAAAAATTGATGGAAACTATTGTATCCATAAAACCATTGCTAGCAGTTCTCGTTTCTTCAATAGGCGCTATATTTATAATATCTGCCAGGAAAAATCCCAACCTCCGAGAATCCTGGTCTATTATTGCTGGTGTATTGAAACTGTTTATTGTGTTATCCATGATTCCAACCGTGGTTTATAATAATATTATTATTGAATATTCACTGTTTACTCTTCTGCCCGGGGTTGAGATTAGTTTCAGGGTTGATACGCTTGGACTCCTGTTTGCAATTGGTGCTTCCATACTTTGGATCGTAACCTCCTTTTACTCTATCGGGTACATGCGTTCTACCAATGAACATTCACAAACACGATATTTCGCCTGTTTTGCAGTGTCCCTTTCAACTACACTTGGAGTCGCGTTCTCAGCAAACCTTTTTACCATGTTTTTATTCTATGAAGGATTGACCCTTATCACCTATCCACTTGTTGCTCATAAGGACACGCCCGAAGCAAAGAAAGGTGCAAGAAAATATGTCATATATCTGCTGGGCGCTGCCAAGGCTTTCCTAGTTGCAGCTATCATTCTTACGTATAATCTTGCCGGCACACTCGAGTTTTCTAAATCAGGAATATTCCCAGCTCTGGTTCAATCCGCCCATCCGAACCTTCTTTATTTAATATTTATACTTTTTCTATTTGGGTTCGCCAAATGTGCCATAATGCCTTTTCATAGTTGGCTTCCCGCCGCAATGGTAGCCCCGACTCCTGTCAGTGCACTGCTGCATGCTGTAGCTGTGGTCAAAACAGGTGTCTTTACAGTACTCCGTGTTGTTTTGTTTATATTTGGTGCTGACCTTATGATGGAGATTGGAGTAGACGTTTTTGCAATCACATTTGCATCATTTACTATCATTGTTGCATCTCTTATTGCCTTGAGCAGAGACAACCTGAAAGCGCGGCTAGCTTTTTCTACAATAAGCCAGCTTTCATATATTATTCTGGGTGCAGCACTCCTGACTCCCAGCGCAATTATAGGAAGCATAATACACATTACAAATCACGCCTTTGCAAAGATTACACTATTCTTTTGTGCTGGTTCAATTTATGTCTCATCCCATAAGACCGAGATCAGTCAGTTGAATGGTATAGGGAAAAAAATGCCTTGGACAATGGCAGCCTTTACCATTGCCACATTGAGTATGATCGGCATACCGCCTGTATCTGGATTCATTACAAAGTGGTATCTGGTCATTGGCTCCATGGAAAGACATAGTGTAGCGGTACTTGCTGTGCTATTGGCTAGTTCTTTTCTTAATGCAGCATATTTCGTACCGATCGTATATAAGGCATTTTTTAGGGAGGGAGATTCGGAAGCTAAACATCATGAGATCAACGGTCATGAAAATGAGAGAGTTAAAGAAATCCCATTCATGGTGGTCCCGCTTGCGTTAACTGCCATTGTGAGTGTGGTTCTAGGTTTGTATCCTGACTTTATAGTTCAAATGGCTGAGAGTGTCATTCGATGAATTTGATTGATATTATAGACAAACTCCGTACGAAGATAGTAAAGAAGATTGCTTATGGTATATTGGTTTTACTTATTCTGGCAGATTTTATTATTCCGCGTCATGAGATTCACTTTTTTGGTGATAAAGTCCCAGGATTCTGGTCTTTATTTGGAATTATCTCATGCGTCTTAATTATTGTAGTATCCAAATGGATCGGTCAAAACTGGCTTATGCGGGATGAGGATTATTATGATAAGTGAAATTTTTAATATTGAGTTCTTTCATCCATCAGCATATTATATCATAGGTGGGCTCCTGATACCCCTGCTTAAAGGAAGAGTCAAGCAGGGGTATATGCTTTTACTTTCCCTGCTGGCTTTTTTCGCTGTTGTAAACATGCCCCATGGGGTCTATGGTGTTTATGAGTTCCTTAGTTGGGAGTTGACTTTTGGCAATGTAGATAAGCTAAGCAAGGTCTTTGCCTATATATTTACTATCATGGGTGTGATTGGGGTCATCTATTCCTTCCATGTAGAGAATGATGGTGAACATCTTTCTGCCTTTTATTACATCGGAGGTTCTCTTGGTGTAACATTTGCTGGTGATTTCCTCACCTTATTCCTTTTCTGGGAAATTATGGCATTCTCTTCAGTTTTTCTTGTTTGGTATCGGAAAATCCCATCTTCAGTTGATTCAGGTTTCAGGTACCTCTTATGGCATGTCATTGGCGGTCTTATCCTGTTTTCTGGTATCATGATTCAGTATTCAGTTAGTGGTGATTTATCAATCCAGTATCTTCCCTTTCACGGTTGGTGGCCAACGGACATTCAAAGTTTAGCAACATTTCTGATTTTGATTGGATTTATTGTTAATGCTGCTGTACCGCCATTCGGTGCATGGCTTCCTGATGCCTATCCAGCTGCTACCGTGACTGGTGCAGTATTCATGAGCGCTTTTACAACTAAAACCGCTGTTTATGCACTGATCCGGGTTTGTGCAGGATCAGAGATCCTAATCATTCTGGGGGTGGTGATGGCTATTTACGGTGTTGTTTATGCAGTGCTGGAAAATGATGCCAGGAGACTTCTCGCATATCACATTATCAGTCAAGTCGGCTATATGGTCGCCGGTACAGGTTTAGGTACTCAGATGGCCATAAATGGTGTTGTCGCCCATGCTTTTTGCCATATTCTTTATAAATCCCTCCTTTTTATGGGAACAGGTTCGGTGCTGTACGTAACGGGAACGGCAAAGCTATCCGAACTCGGTGGTCTTTATAAGACCATGCCCAGGACAATGATTTATACAATAATCGGAGGCCTTGCCATATCTGCATTTCCATTGTTCAGCGGTTTTGTAAGTAAATCCATGACAGTTGCAGCTTTTGGTGAAGAGCATATTATGTGGGCGTTTATCGGGCTAATGCTGGCTTCAGCTGGAACATTTCTTCATACCGGTTTAAAGGTTCCATACTTTATCTGGTTCGGGAAAGACCAGGGAATTAAAGCCCAAGAGCCTCCGTGGAATATGGAACTGGCCATGATAATGGGGTCAATCTTCTGTATTGGGCTGGGGATATTTTATAAACCCCTGTACGCATTGCTTCCCTACCCCGTTCATTTTGAACCTTATACAGCATATCATACCTGGGAAACTTTGCAGATTCTGCTTTTTACACAGCTTGGTTTTTTCTTGCTCCTGAAAAAGCTTTGGTGCGAGAACACAATCAGTATGGATACAGACTGGTTTCCAAGAAAAGGAGCCATAGTCTTTATGTGGTTTATAAATAAACCGCTGGCCAGTTTTGAATTCAATTTAATTGGTGAGGTATACGAATTTATTGTTCAGAAACCTGTCTTGCGCGTGGCCAGGTGGTTTAGGTGGGTAGATACGTTTATAGTAGATAAAACATTTAGTGAAATTGCAAATCTGACCCTTATTTGGAGCAGAATGCTGCAAGCTATTCAGAGTGGCCAGATACAACATTACGCAATGATAATGGTTGCGGGTGTCGTTACCCTGATTGTAATTGTGATTATATTACCGTAAAGGTGAGAGATGGAAGATATAATTTTTAACAATCTAGGTTTCCCGGTACTTACGGTAACTACTTTTTTACCCTTGGCCGGAGCCCTTCTGATACTCCTTATTAGAAATGATGTGATAATCAGATGGCTTGCTCTTGCGACTACAGCAGCAACATTTATGGTTTCGCTCCCTATTTATACTCATTTTGATAAAACGTCCTACAAGATGCAGTTTGCTGAAATCCATCCATGGATACCGGCATGGAATATAAACTACACCGTTGGAGTTGATGGCATTAGTGTGTTGTTCATAATTCTTGTAACGATCTTAAGCATTCTATGTGTGTCTGTGTCCTGGAAGGCAATTCAGAAAAAAACAAAAGAGTTTTTCGTATCTCTTTTGATAATGGAAACAGCGATGATAGGGGTTTTTGTTTCCCTAAATATTTTCCTTTTTTATCTTTTCTGGGAATTGACACTGATACCCATGTTCCTTCTGATAGGAGTCTGGGGTGGTTCTAACAGGATTTATGCTACAATAAAATTTGTCCTTTTTACCCTGGCTGGCAGTGTTTTAATGCTGGTCGGTATCATTGTATTGTATTATGCCGGTG
>DTUG01000208.1 GCA_012964275.1 Fidelibacterota bacterium
GGGTCTGCTGATGGGTTTCAATGCACGAATGAAACCATCAATGATTTACACCATACGGCCAACACCACCTTTAATGTTTTACGCGGCGGGGTATTTTTAAATAATTATGATTTAAGGATAGAAGATTTTCTCAAGTTTCTGAGCAATAGGAATACACAAATATTTGAACGATACAGCGATAAAATTAAAGCATTGCCAGAAAAAATTGGGTTACGGGAGCTTATTGATTTTGGGGATAAAACAAAAGAGCCATCCCTGAGAAGGCTCTGCAGAGAATACCTACCTCTTACGTTGGGTAGAAGACACGGAGACCCGAGTCGTCCTTGGAATCGGTTTGAAATACGAATCAAAGATGAAGATGGTAACCGGCTATTGTATTATGAAGGAAATTGGCGGGATATTTTCCAAAACTGGGAAGCACTGGGTTACAGTTACCCTCAAACCTGGGAGTCTATGGTCTGCACATTCATCAATGCAACATCCATGGATGGGTATAATCCTTATCGGGTAACCAGCGAAGGTATTGACTGGGAAGTGAGTGATCCTGATGATCCCTGGAGTTTTATCGGATATTGGAATGATCACCAAATTATTTATTTACTGAAATTAATGGAGCATCTTTATAATCATGATCCGTCTGCAATAAAGCAACTATTGAAAGAACGATTGTTCAGCTATGCAAACATTCCCTATCAGCTGAGAACCTTTGACCAAATAGTTGAGAATCCCAAAGAAACCATAGATTTTGATTTTGAAGGGAATGCCGCGATTCAAGATTTGGTGAAAAATATGGGCAACGATGGGAAACTTATCCTGAATGAGGACCAAACCGTTTACCACGTAACTATGTGTGAAAAATTGCTCGTTCTTTCATTGGCTAAAATTTGTAATTATATCCCTGGAGCCGGAATTTGGCTTAACACTCAGCGCCCTGAATGGAACGATGCAAACAATGCACTTGTTGGGAATGGGGCATCCATGGTAACGGTTTATTATCTTAGAAGATTCCTCGCCTTTTTCTCAGATCTCTTGGGTGAAATGGATTTCGATACTGTTCCGGTGTCAGTTGAGGTTTGCGCTTGGTTCAATGCTGCGAAGGGCATTGTTATGGACTGGACTAAAAGCAAGGACCTGGGATTAATAACCAATAAGGATAGGATGGAATACGTATCTAAGTTGGGTAAAATATTCGAAGAATACAGGAGTACAGTGTACAACAAAGGGTTCAGTGGAACTGAAGATCTTTCGCTTAATCAGATTAGCGAATTTATTTTCGCTATCAACAACGATCTGGGAAATACCATTCGTTCCAACAAAAATGCTAATGGGCTTTACCATGCCTACAATACAATTCAAATTGATTTAAGAAAGCAATCAATGGATGTACAACATTTGGATCTTATGCTGGAGGGCCAAGTTGCTGCATTGAGTTCCGGGATATTAAACATAGATGATGCTATTGGAGTATTAGAATCCCTGTTCGCCAGCGATTTATACCGGGAAGATATGAGAAGTTTTATGCTTTATCCCGTAAAAAAAGTCACTCCTTTTTTAGATAAAAACAT
>DTUG01000209.1 GCA_012964275.1 Fidelibacterota bacterium
CCGTCTTCATCGTTATCAATTTTATCAGCGTAGCTTACACCAGTCTGATCGCCAAAGGGGACATGGGTCATATTTTCGTCTATAAGCCCATTTCCGTTATCATCAATGGCGTTGCCCAGGATTTCATCAGCAATGAAGTCTTCGAATATAATGGGGCCGTTTTCTTCACCATCTCCATCATTATCGATTCGGTCAACATTATTGCCGGGAGTTTCAATGAACGAAGTGGCGGCGACACCAACAAGGTCGGAACCAAAGGCAGAGTTCCCTATACCATCACTGTCCATGGACCAGGCCACATCATAGATCAGGTCAAAATCTGGCGTATCATCGCCAGAGTCGCCATCTCCACCGACCAGGTCCGCCAGCCACATCGAAAAAGATACCTTTTCATAATCAAATGAACCATCGTTTTGTATTTCATGCAAAATAAAGACCACGTCCTCGATCAGGATCTGCTTCCATTCCAAAACGCGAACTCCTGTCAATAGTCCTGCACCGTTTCGACTCAGATCCGTTGTGTCAGGGGAATAAGGATTTCCTAGGATATAGTTCCTGTCATCTGATGTTTTGTAATATATCTCTTGCTGAGCATTGTACTGATTCTTACCAAAGTAGCCGTTCCATGAGCCAGGCCAGCCCGGATCGCTCTCATCATTCATTTTATCCGGCCAGGTATCTGGCCAGGTATTTTCATCATCGCTGATGGCTAATTTTTGTGAATTTGGGTTTAAATAACCGGAAACGGGTTCCCAGGCCATTGAATTACCAGACTGGTCCGAGCGAAAGGGGATTGTGACTAGGGGCCGAACTTCTCCTTCATTTGTCGTGACTTCCGTGCCTACTGCTAAGGCAGTCATGGCAATATAGTGTTGCCCCGAATTCACAGGCCATTCGTAGGGTATTTCACCAGGATTTGCACCTGTTCTTCCTGTGATACCAAAATTAAAAATAGTAGTACGCACTTTATTTACATCGATATTGGTAGACCGCCTAAAATCGGGATCTCCGCGTTCACCCGACTGGGCCAACAATAAAGAAAGGAAAACAATTATGTTTAATCTTTTTACCATGCGAGTTGTAATCCCAACTGTATCTCCCGGGGCTCATCATACCAGTCAGGCCGATTGAAATATTGGTCCAGGGTATTGGGTCTTAAGGGCTCAAATGGTGAAATCTGTTTTGCTCTTCTTCTTTCTATGGTTTCATTAGCACGTCCGGAATCATCGTAGACGTAATTTTCATTTCTACGGTCGGTCAGATTATAAATACTGAGATAAATTTTTCCGTTCATTTTGCCGAAACTGATATTCTTAAAAAGTTTAGCATCCATTCTGAACGTGTTCAACTTTCTGCGACTGTTCCTGAGCAATACATTAGAAAGAACTTCACCCTGTTGCTCATAGTTGGTGATCACAGGGGTATATGGATATCCACTGCCATACTGGAAAATAGCATTGGCGCCCCAACCCCTGTAGGCTGTTGTAACAGAGCCATTCAAATTGTGCCGCTGATCCCAATCCAATGGAATAATGGAACGGGTCGGTTCTTTCCCCGCAAGTACAGCCCCGAATTCCTCATTGGGGTTAGAATTTGAGCCCTCAGCAATTTGGTATGTATAATTGAATTGCCAGCCGATGAAGTTGCTGAATTGCTTGAATAGTATCAGGATCACTCCGCGGGAATTGCTATAATCCCTGTTCACATAAGTATAATAAGATTTACCATCTCCAAGGTCTATTGGAATCCCACTGGTCACATAATTTCGCGCATCCCTGTAAAAGCCTTTGATTTCCAATTTTGTCCTGAATCCGATCTCCTGTCTTAAACCTAATTCATAGCTGATTGTAGTTTCAGGTTTTAGATCAGGATTGCCAAAGATCCCAAAATTTGTTCCGGTTTCTGTCAACTTATATTCCGTATTGTTGTAGAGAAGTGAAAAATCGGGAATCTTGAAAAAATAGCCGTATGCAAAATGGATGACCCCCTTGTCTGAAATGGGGTAAGCAACAGCCAACCTGGGGCTCAACTGTGATTTTTTTATCGATTCCTTCCACCACCCATTTTTATTGACCAGATCAGGCTGGTCATTGAAACGATCGTAATATTCAGAATAAGTATGGCCGATCGTGTTCTCAGCACTGTCGATCTCGGAATACCATAAGGAACCCCAATTAATATTTTCTAATTCGTCCATGGAAAGAGTATCAAGCGCAGGATTTCTCGGATCATTTATATAAGGTTCATGAATATTATTCGGTGTTCGGGATTTTGGATTGAAGGATTCAAATCTCAATCCAGCATTAATGATCATATCTCCGTACTCTATTTTATCCTGCAAATAAAAAGACCATTCCTGAGGATTAAATTCATAGGTGGAGCGATTAAAACTTCCTACTTCAGGAATCTCGGGTGTAAACACCTGGTCTGCCTGCGAAGAGTCTAACAGGGCATAACTGTCTAATTTTAAACGGTGACTCGTGAGTTCAACGCCAATTTTAATCTGGTTATATTTATTGACCTGGCTTGTATAATCCAATTTAATGCTTTGAGATAGCGTTTCTCTTTTGAATCGATCTGTATCAACCCCCCATCTGCTCAATGTATACTGGGGGAAATAGTTAACGCTCGAACCATATTCATTAGCAATATGATCTGGTACTTCTCCTGTGATGTGAGCCCAGAATAAACTGTCTGGTGTAATGTATCTGGTATCCAGCGGGTTCTCATAAAGGTAAGACTCATATCGGTGTGTGTATTGTGACGCGTTGATCTCTAAAAATGATTTTGAAGAGAAGGAATGGGACAGGTTCAATCCTGCGAATTCGCCAGAGTTATAGTTATTTTTTCGTCCTTCCTGTGCCATTTGTCTGGCATGGTTGTAACCTTGGGAAATTCCAGAATTAAAAATCGTATTGATTCTTAATTTTGTAGAAGGTGTCACTCGGAAGGTTAATTTATTTTGTGTTGACCAGGAATTAAACCAGTTCATGCTCTGATAGGATGGCCCTTCTGTGCTCTCACCTGCATCCAAGAATCCATTACCGTTGGCATCCGTAAATACAGTGTCTCCGTACATGGTAAATGTTTGCCTGCCAAAGAGCCAGCCATCAGATCTATTTAATCGGCCTGAAGAGTAAAATGTGATAAATCCCGGAATAATCGGTCCATTCAGATTTGCAGAGATACTGATATCATTTGTAGGCGTATAAGAATCAAGATTATGGAAAATGGGGTCATTAGTTATATGGTCCCCACTGTAAATATTGAGGGACCCCTGAAGGTTGTTACCCCCATCCTTGGTAACCATGTTGATCACTCCGGTCAACGCCCGGCCGTATTCTGCATTAAAGGTTCCACTGATTACCTGCAATTCCTGGATGTTATCATTCTCGATCTTTACAGATATTCCACCATCATATGAATCTGTCATGGGCACACCATCAACCATATAGGAGATCTCGCTGCTGCGTCCTCCCCGCATGTGTAATCCTCCGCCGGCATCCTGAGTAATACCGCCCTGTAGCCGCAGCACATCACTGACCTCGGTCACAGGCATTACGTCCAATTCTTCTGCTGTTATTCGAGCTTCTGATTGGGTTACGTCAAATTGGATCAATTTACGCTCCGCAGTCACAACAACTTCTGAGCCCTCGATTACTTCAGTACCCAGAGATGCGTTCATTCGGGTCGTTTTATCAACAGAGATCCTTACATTTTCCAGGATCACATTTTCATACCCAATCATCATGAACCTTATTGTATAAACACCGGGGGGAATATTTAAAATGAAATACTCTCCGTTTATATCTGAAGATGTGCCAAGGTCTGTCCCGTCTAAAATGACATTGCAGCCGATGAGCTGATTTCCCGTAGTTTTATCAGATATAAATCCGGTCAATTTACCGGTGGTCCCAGCTTGGATAATTTGGATCAATGCCAAAGTGAATAAGAATCTTAGGCTAATTTTCATAAAGATGCCCCGAGAACCATTGGAAAAGATTTTACATTTGAACTGTCAACAATGATCTGGCTGCTAACAGCTAAATTATCTCGAAATTTGAAATATGCATCTTGCCTGTTTATAGGGTCAGAACCATCCTGGATGGTATCCATGTAATTATTCAGCATTAAGGATGTGAATTCCTGGTCGAAGTTCTGTTTAAAGATATCAGACTCATGGAGCCCGAGATTTTCAGCATCCCTGATCATTTCATATCGAACGATCAGTCCACTCAAAATATTTTTTAGCGATTCAATTGACTGAATTCGTTTATATTGACGATTGGATAGCTGGGATAATTTGGAAAGAGACTCTTGAACAGTTAACGTCTTTTCATTTTTATAATGCACAACGGGGGTTAGACTCCGTGAAAAACCTTGTTCTGGGTTACCTTGAACCAGTGTAATCAATTCTTCCAATCCTGCTGTGTTAAACTGCAAAGCCAGATCCTGTGCAAGGTTGTCGGTGAAGTTTCTTAATGCGGGAAGCCTCTTATATTCGATCGCCATGTGGGTGAGCCAGGCTTTTTCATTCTGAAAATCCCTTTCTGTCAAGAAAATATCTTTTTCCTTTTCCAAGACTTGGATAATGCTAAATCCTTTGCGGGTTTTTACTGGCGCGGAGATCTTCCCATCATTTAAAGAGAAAGCTACAATTTCAAATGCCGGGTCTAATTCTCCCATTTTATACCATCCTATATCTCCACCATTCTTTTTCAAAACTGGATCCTGTAGATGTTTTTCGGCTAAATCTTCCCATGCTGCACCGAGTCTTAATTGGTTTTCAATCAGTTTTATCTTTTCAAGATTTGAAGCAAATAAATGGCGAACATGAAGTGATGTTTTAGAGTAGGTAAAAAGACGACGGAGTTCTGTATCACTGACTTCTATCTGTTCCTTAATTTTTAAATCATGGTATCGGTTTAACAGGAGTTGGTGATACATCTGATTTTTTTTGAAGAGGATACCTGGATCGTTAGCAAGGCCAGAATTGTTTCCGTAATCAAGAATTAATTTCTCATCTATGAGAGAATTCAGGAAAGAATGCCTGTTTGAAAGATTGTCTTTCTGATGTGTCTTGGAAAGAAATGATCTATAACGAGGTAGGTAAGAGTCCAGCGTAATATTATTGCCATTAATTGTAGCTAATGTATGATCCTCTGTTCTTTCACAAGAGAGAAAGAGTGCAGCACAACTAAAGATTATTAATAGATACTTAACACCTATAAAACGCTGAAATAAATCTATTACATGCAGTCGCATTTTTATATCTAATCAATCTCCAGTACAAGAGCACTTTTTCTTGGCAGGTCAATTTCCGCAGAAAGGTCATATACTTTATTATCTAATACACTTTTTGCCTGATTCCGACCAGCCAATACTTCATGGAATCGGTTTGTGCTGATTCTCTTTGATTTGTTGTTATTATTAATTAATACCATTACCAGTTCCTTCTCAATCTTGCGAAAGTAAACGTATACACCATTAACAGGCGGATAGTGAATTAGATCACCCTTGGTGATGGCTAAACTTTCTTTCCGCCAGTTCAGTAGTTTCTTGATAAAACTTTGGGCTCTTTTCTGTTGGAGTTTCAGTCCTTGGCCAATAAAGGCATTCACCTTATCAGTGGACCATCCTCCAGGAAAATCAGACCGCAGGGAACCATGGTCAGCTGGACCAGTCATCAATATTTCTGTACCATAGTAAACCTGTGGTATACCACGGGTTGTATAAATGAAGGTCATAGCTATCTTATATAGATCGAAGTCCTCTTTCAATTGAGAAAAGATTCGAGTCATATCATGGTTACCAGCAAACACTACTAGATTGTATGGGTCACCATAAAGAAAATCATTGGCCAATACTTTATACAACTGGCCAATACCAGTTTTCCAGGTGTCTGCATTTACTAGACTGCTCACCAGTGCTTCCTGCAAAGGGAAGTCCATCATGTTTGGTATATAAGACTTGTAATCGTCATGACGCGGACTATCTTTTTGCCAGTAGGAAATAATCGATGGATTACTGGACCATTCTTCACCAACAATACTGAAATGGGGATACTCCAGTGCTATCCGTTTGCTCCAATCCGACAGGAACATTTTATCTATGTATGGATATGTATCCACTCGAAAACCGGATAAAGAAGCATATTCAATCCACCAAATTGAATTTTGGATCAAATACATTGCCAAAAATGGATTACTCTGGTTCAGGTCCGGCATGGTTCTTACGAACCAGCCATCAGTAAAAGAGTCCCTCTCAGACTGGGTAAGGTGAGGGTCATGCACTGCTTCATGGTTATGATTGGTCTGTGTGAATTCTCCATTATTATTGATCCAATCAGGGGTGGGTAGATCCCTCATCCACCAGTGATTGGACCCAATATGATTCAAAATGATATCTTTTATGATACCAATACCTTTTTGCTTAGCCTGCACTGATAATTTTTTATATAGAGCATTATACCCAAAGCGGGCATCAATTTGATAATAATCAGTCGTGGAATACCCGTGGTAGGAATAAGTTTCCTGATCATTCTCTAATACAGGGTTTAACCAGATCTGGGTGAAGCCCATGTCCGCAATGTAATCGAGATGATCAATGATTCCCTGGATATCGCCACCATGTCTTCCATTCTTGTTTCGCCTGTTTGATTTTTCTTTCAGGCTCGGCGATGAATCATTGCTGGGGTCTCCGTTGGCATAGCGGTCAGGTGTAATTAAATAAATAACATCTGCCGACGAAAACCCCCGCCGTTCTGCTGATTCAGGTTCTCTCTCTAATAATTTATAATTATAACTCAGTTGTGTTTGACCTGATTCACTAAAAACAATATTAAATTCACCCGGTTTTGTTTTTTCAGATAATAACAGATCAATAAATAAATAATTTGAATTGTTAACCTTATGCACATTATTAATTTCAACTCCTGGGTAGGACAATGCAGGTTCCAAGTTCGCAATATTTTTTCCATGAACCATCAACTGCAGTTTATTATCTGCCATCCCGATCCACCAAAAATGGGGTTCCAAATGATTGATTTTATAGGAATTTTTACTACTTGCCGAGGATATACAAACTATTAATAATAGAAGCCAGTTTAAATAGAAATACTTCATTTTATTGAAATTTATAATTAGTGATATAACCATTTTGCAGAAATTAGCAGTAACTCAAAAGTCAGTTACAATTAAATTTATTTATGGAAAATAAAAAATTATGTCAAAATTATTAGAGATTCATAAATGAGTTTCGCACAATAATTCAAATA
>DTUG01000210.1 GCA_012964275.1 Fidelibacterota bacterium
AGGTTAATAGAACCTGTGCATCCATTCCTGACTGCGCTGCCAGATTATGTGGCTCCTCAATGTAACCAGGAGTGACCGTGACCGTACCTGAGTCAGCAGTAGCAATCCAATACGTACCACCTATATCATCTGTGACAATTACATTTCTAATGTTGATTCCCACATCATCCGCATAGGCATCTTCATGGATCTGAAAGGTTGCTGTAAGAATTGGTCCTTCACCAGATGCAATATTACCATTTTCAAGGTCAAATAATACAACGCGGTCACCTACAGCAACATCATTCCACTCAACTGAGAAACCTGTGGTACGATCCGTGGTTGAAAGATTAGTAAGATCCACATAATTGGGAGTGTCAAATATGTCAAATTGCAGTCCGCCCACAATACCGCTATTGGTCATATTTATTTCCAGTTCAACCGTTTCCAGAACATCTCCAGTATCTGATGTTGCACTAAAATAAATAACATGACCGATCGTAACAGATCCATTACCCCCTTCTGAAGAAACTATTTGTCCATCCTCATCGCTAACAATGAGGTCATAAATATACAAGTCTAAAACAGCTGAGAGGACTGTGGTACCATCAAAGTGCAGGTTCAGGACAACTCCGTCATGCCCGGCCGGGATTCCATCCGGTCCTCCACTATTATAAAAAATCACCCTTGCAGAGCCGTCACTGAAAACAGTATAATCTGCAGAAAAGTCCGATCCGGCACCCATAAGTGTCACACCAGTCAATTCCACCATAGTAGGATCCGCAATTATATCGAACTGAAAACCGCCAACTGCGTGATTGGAATTGGTCAGAGTTACAGGTACTACAATATCCTCTGTATATCCATCAACAGTTACATCACTCAGGATAACGGATACATCTTGAGAGTAGACGAATACGGGAAATATTCCCAAGAAAAATATAAAATTAAGAGATTTTTTTAACATTGACATTTTTCCTCCAATTAGCAAGTGATGTCAATTATGAATTTTTTAGCTTTGAACAAACTAGAAATAACCATGATCTCGCCGAGTCAAACGCCGTTATCGTTTCACTGAAAATAACGATTTTTATCCAGTATGTCACCCATATTTTATGTTTCAAGTGCTCGCTCAATATCTGCCATTAAATCATCTATATGTTCGACCCCTACAGATAATCTTATCAATTCGGGAATTAAGCCCATTGATTTTTTTGTTTCTGTGGGAACATCCGCATGAGTCATTTCATACGGTACACAAACTAAACTTTCTACACCACCTAGGCTTTCTGCCAGAGTAAAAACAGTAGACTTCGACAAAAAATTATCACATTTCTTTTTTGATTCAAGGGTAATAGAAATTATACTGCCATATATGGACTTACCGCTGGGAGTCTTTTGCTGTCTTTTTGCTAATCGATGCTGAGGATGAGATTCCAGCCCAGGATAAATAGTATTTACCACAGCTGGGTGGGCATCCAACATCTGCGCTAATGCAAGTGCATTTTTCGATGCTTTTTTTACCCTGAGAGCCAGTGTTTTTGTACTCCGCAACAGTAACCAACAGTCAAATGGACTGGGAACTGCACCGCCAGATTTTTGAATAAAATGTAGCTGTGATGCCAATTCATCATTACGGGTTACCAGGACACCACCAAGCACATCACTGTGACCACCGATGTATTTCGTAGAACTATGCATGACACAATCAGCACCAAGATCAAGGGGACGCTGTCCATAAGGACTCATGAAAGTATTATCAACAGTCAACATAATATTTGCACCTTTACACAAATCAGCTACAGCATGGATATCTGTTAATTCCAAAAGCGGATTGGTTGGAGTTTCAATGAAAACCAACTTTGTTTCGGGTCTAATCCGTTTTTGTATTTGTGACAGGTCGCGAGTATCTACAAAATCAAAATATAAACCCTGCCGCGATAAAACCCTGGTTACCATTCGATAGGTACCACCATAAACGTTCCGAGAAATAATGATGTTGTCTCCCTTATTAAGTGTCTGAAACAGTGCAGTGGTGGCTGCCATGCCACTGGAAAAAGCAATGGCGTCTGTCCCATTTTCTAAGGATGTAATATTCCCTTCAAGCCGTTTGCGAGTGGGATTTGTACCTCTGGAATAATCAAACCCACGGTCTTTCCCCACTCCATCCTGCAGATACGTGGATGTTAAATAGATTGGAGACGAGACTGATCCGGTTTCTAAATCGGCTTCATTCCCTATATGGATTGCACGGGTCTCAAATTTGAACTTTTTATCAGCCATTAGGATAATTGAGTGTAACCTTGATTTAAGTATTGCTGTAATTTTTTATACTTTATTTCAATTTTTTTACCATCGGGAGATTGAATCAATATTTTTTCATTTCTTCCAATCTTTTTTTCCGCCTTTATCGGTGTACGAACAGCTTGCTGTGACTGGTTAGTTGGTGATTGTCCGCCTCTATCGGGTTGACCGACAAAACCCATGCCCGTCGTATCCTGGTGCTGGATCTGCACATTACGTACCTGACGACTTTGGATCTGGGGTGCCTGATCCATTCCCTCTAATTGAGTTCGAAACAAACGCTGAACAGTAACAGAATTCATATCCTCCATCATCTCCTGAAACATGTTAAATCCTTCTGATTTGTATTCCAGCAATGGATTCTTTTGACCATATGCACGCAGGTTAATTCCTTCCCGCAATTGGTCCATGGCATAAAGATGATCCTTCCACTTTTCATCGTTGGTACGGAGGATCACAAATCGTTCAAACCCACGAATTACTTCTTCCGGAATTAGTGATTCACGGACCTTATATACAGATTGAGCTTCTATAATTACCCAATCGATAATGTCATCCGAAGTTATATCTGACTTATCAACAGCGCCATCAACATTTTCCAAACTGGCATCTACCAAAAGATGCGATGCAAAATTCTGTTTCAAGCGTTCCCATTTCCATTCTTCTGGTGACCCCAAAAGAGACTGTTCTTCTATTTGATCGGCAACATAATCTTCCAGGATCTGCGATACTGTATCACGCATATCATCTCCAGAAAGGGCTTGTTTTCGAATATCATACACTACTTGTCGCTGCTGATTCATAACATCATCGTATTCTAAAAGATGTTTTCGGACTCCAAAATTGCGGATTTCCACTTTGTTTTGGGCATTACTGATAGCCCGGGTCACCATTTTTGCCGTTATGACTTCTCCATCTTCTACACCCATCCGATCCATGATGGACGCAACTCGATCTGATCCAAACAATCTCATTAAATCATCCTCAAGGGAAAGATAAAAACGCGATGAACCAGGGTCACCCTGCCTGCCTGACCGACCCCGAAGTTGAAGATCAATTCTTCGAGAATCATGTCTTTCTGTACCCAAGATGTGCAATCCACCCAATTCTTTTACACCCTCACCCAGTTTTATATCCGTTCCGCGTCCCGCCATTATTGAATATTTGTCGCAATCGTGACTGCCCCGAGCTGACCAGCACTGGCGACAATTTCGGCTTCCCTCTGATGCTGTTTGGCGTTCAAAACATTATGGGGAATGTTCTGTCGTTTGAGCATACGCGATAACAGTTCCGACACCTCCACAGAAATAGTCCCCACCAGTGCGGGCTGCCCTCTTTGGTGACCGTCAGAAATTTCATCAATGACCGCATTATATTTCTCCCGCTTGGTTTTATACACCAAATCCTCTCGATCATCACGAATCACATCACGGTGGGTAGGAATCACAACAACATCCAGTTTGTATATGGATCCCAATTCCTCGGCCTCGGTTTGGGCTGTACCAGTCATACCGGCAAGTTTGTTAAATAATCTGAAATAATTTTGAATCGTAATGGTGACCAGGGCTATCAGTAATGCCCAATGCGAACATTCTCTTTCGCTTCTAGGGCCTGATGCAGTCCATCAGAATACCGGCGTCCCGGAAGGATACGGCCAGTAAATTCATCAACAATTAATACTTTCCCATCCTGAACCACATATTCAACATCCTTTTCATACATAGTGTAGGCTCTTAAAAGCTGATTAAAATTATGGATCGTGCCACTGCGATCGGCGTGAAGTTGATGTACTTTTTCTTTTTCCTGTTCCTTTTCGACGGGCGTTATATCATCCCGTTCATCAATTTCCAATAACAATTCACCCAAATCAGGAATTACAAATGCATCCGGGTTTTCGGGGGCTAATACATTCCGTCCCTTTTCTGTGATATCGATAACATGGGACTTCTCATCTATCGAAAAAAACATGTCATCATCCACCTCGTGCAATTTTTTATCGCGCATGTAATTAGATTCAATATCCTGCGACAGTTTCAAGGTTCCCGATTCCTGAAAGATCTTCATTACCTGAGGGTGTTTGGGAAGGCCACGTCGGACCTGAAGCAATTTTAGTCCTGCTTCATCTTCATCTCCATCCTCCAATAATTTTCTAGCATCACGTACAAAGTCTGAGATCAGTGATGCCTGCTTTTTTACCAGCAGTTGTACGTCCGGCTTCAATTTCATAAACGTTTCATCAACAGGTGCATCTATTGTACCGGAAATGATCAGTGGAGTACGGGCTTCATCAATCAGGACGCTGTCAACTTCGTCTACAATGGCGAAAGCATGCCCGCGTTGAACCTGGTCTTCAGGTCGAAGGGCCATATTATCCCGAAGATAATCAAACCCGAATTCATTATTTGTGCCATAAGTGATATCGCATCTGTACATTTCTCTCCGATGCACATTATCCATTGAGTTCAAGATAAAACCAACGGTTAAACCCAAGCGCCGATATACTTCTCCCATCCATTCTGCGTCTCGCTGGGCAAGGTAATCATTCACCGTTACAACATGAACTCCACGCCCACTGAGAGCATTCAGATATAACGGCATTGTCGCTACCAGGGTTTTACCTTCTCCTGTTTTCATCTCTGCTACCTTACCCTTATGTAGTATAATAGCTCCAAGGAGCTGGACATCGTATGGAATCATTTCCCACTTGGTTTCCTGGCCTGAGATCCTCCACGATTGGCCCATCATTCTTCGACAAGTTTCCTTAACCATTGCAAATGCTTCTACCATATTCGCATCAAGTTCATCTTGTTCCGCTTTCAATAGTAGTTTATGCCGTTCCCCCTTATCCATTGATTGTGAAAGGGTTTCATCTGCTTGCTTTCGGGATTGTATGACTTGTTCCCGGAGTTCATAAGTTCGCTTTTTCAGTTCATCATCACTCCTGGATGCAAGACTATCGTAAAACTGGTTTATTTCAGTGACAATCGGGACTAACTTTTTTATTTCCCGGCCAGATTTTGTACCAAATAGCTTAGCCAGTAACATCTTTGGTGTTTGTTATTTTTTCGTTTTGAAACTCTTTAAACACAGAATCTAATATCCCATTCACAAATCCAGAACTTTCTTCAGTACTAAATACTTTGGCAATTTCAACCATCTCACTAATAGATACTTTTGGGGGTATGTCATCCATATAAAAGATTTCACTTGCTCCCATTCTAAGCAAAATACGGTCAATACTCGCTACGCGTTCAAATTTCCAATTTTGCAGATGGTTCCGTATTAAATCGTCAGCCCAATCTTGGTATTTAACAACGCAAAAGAATAAATCTTTTGCGTACTGGTAATCATTTCTTTCACTAAAAAATGAATCCATAAGACGCTGG
Organism: Fidelibacterota bacterium; assembly: GCA_012964275.1. Lineage (GTDB taxonomy): Bacteria > Fidelibacterota > Marinisomatia > Marinisomatales > UBA1611 > UBA1611. The sequence goes on from DTUG01000210.1 coordinate 5,670, forward strand.
AAAATAATTTTAGGAGATTCTTCAGAAATTTCCCATGCATATAATGCCTGTAATACAGCTTCCCTTGCCTTACGCCGGGGATGATGATTAATTGTTGTCACGTTTCCCCATAACATTTTTTCGTGGCAAATAGATATTCTTCAATTTTGCTACATCTGCCATTCTTCTTTCAGCCACTTTGGATGCAGCTGTATGGGTAGAAACTTTCTCTGAATCAGCCAAGTCAAAAATCACCATCAAGGTATCATAAATACTTTCTGCTTGGCTGAAAGCTCTTTCCCGGTTATAGCCTTCAATTTCATTGGCAACGTTAATAAGCCCTCCGGCATTGATGGCGTAATCTGGTGCGTACAGTATATCGCGATTTTCAATCATCGTTGAGTGTCTGGATTCTTTTCCCAATTGGTTATTGGCCGCTCCGGCTACAATGGAGCATTTTAACTTTGGAATTGTAACATCATTCAGGGTCGCACCCAATGCACAGGGTGCGTAGATGTCAAGGTCAGCATCGTATATATCATCCAAACCCAATACATTAGCCCTGAACTCATTTACAACTCTTTTTAGAGAAATTTCATCTATATCGGTCACAAACAATTTTGCTCCAGCACGATACAAGTGTTGACACAGATAATAGCCTACATGTCCAACACCCTGGACCCCCACTTTTAATCCTCTTAGAGAGTCTTTCCCCAACTTACGTTTTACGCAGGCTTGCAGACCAGCATATGTGCCAAGAGCCGTAACCGGCGAAGGATCTCCGCTACCACCGAGAGCCCTCGATATTCCAGTAACATATTCAGTCTCCATTCGAACCCATTCCATATCCTTAACAGTGGTGCCAACATCTTCAGCGGTAATATAACGTCCATCTAATCCATCCACAAATCGGCCAAATGACCGAAAAAGAATCTCAGATTTATCTGTTTTGGAATTTCCAAATATAACCGCTTTACCTCCGCCTAGGTTTAAATTAGCAATGGCTGCTTTGTAACTCATTCCTCTCGACAATCTTAATACATCCGTGAGAGCTTCTTTTTCATTGGCATATTCCCACATTCTGCAACCGCCCAAGGCAGGCCCAATAGTTGTGTCATGAATAGCAATAATGGCTTTCAATTTTGTATCTGAATCGTGGCAGAAGACAACCTGTTCATGGTCTTTTTGATTCATGGATTCAAATACGTTAGACATAATTATCTCAAATGATTTATAAAATACTGATTGGTGTAACCCAGCCAAATGGATCTTCAATTTCTTCTTGTTGAATATTCAATAATGTATTCTTTAGCTGTTTGGCTACCGATCCTTTTCCTGGAGTTCCAATTACATGATTTTCACCTTGAAAAGAAATGTTTCCAACAGGGGTCACCACAACCGCTGTTCCGGTACAAAATACTTCATCTGCAGTTAATACTTCTTCAATAGCCAGGTCTGTTTCCTGAACATCAAGATTCATTATTTCATCCGCGATTCTAATCACCGAATCTCGGGTCACGCCAGGTAAGATAGAACCACCAAGTCGCGGCGTTTTTAATACGTTCCCCTTCAGTGCAAATAAGTTAGCAGAACTTACTTCGTCTACCATTTTTTCA
>DTUG01000211.1 GCA_012964275.1 Fidelibacterota bacterium
GCGAACGGCCCACATACTACTTTCAATATGATGGCAGCGTTCCAAATGAAGACCGTGTTCAGCAGGTTCTAGATTGGATTGATTTGCCCCAAAATAGTCGTCCAGTATTTATTACTCTCTATTTCAGCGACGCAAATAGCAGGGGTCATCTGTATGGTTCCGAGATAGCTGAGATGGATGCTGTCATTCAAGAATTAGATGGCCATATAGGAATGCTTATAGAAGGATTGGATGAGCGGGATGTTTTAGATAAGGTAAATATTATCATCACTTCAGATCACGGAATGACAGGACTTAGTCGGGACAGGGTTATTTTTCTCGATGACTATATTGATGTTTTCAGTGACAGCATCCGGATGATAGCTTGGACACCAGTGGCAATGATCCTGCCTCTTGAAGATTGGGTGGATTCCATTTACAATTCACTCAACGGGGTTCATCCAAATATGGCGGTTTATAAGAAAGACGATATTCCAGAGCGGCTTCATTTCAGTAATCACCGCCGGATTCCTCCCATTATCTGTATCGCCGATGAAGGGTGGTCAATCACTACCCACAGTTACTTTAACGAACACCCTAATGCTTATACGGGTGGTGGTCATGGGTATGATCCCATCAACAGGTCCATGCATGGATCTTTCATCGCCAGTGGACCCGCATTCAAAGATGGTCTATCAGTGAACTCATTTTTAAACATTCACACCTATAATCTTATTGCCCACATTCTCGCACTCAATCCTACGGAAAATGACGGGCACTTTGATTCTGTTTCAGTGATGCTGAAATAACATCAAGCCCCGTAAAGTCGCGGGGTTTTGTGTTGATTGCGGGTTATATTTATCTTGTTTATTTTAAGTTTAGTTTAAATATTTAGGAGATGTTTTTATGCAACGGGTCATTTTTGGTTTAATTCTTTTTTCAACCTTTTCCTTCACCACCGCCCAGACTAATAATTCCCTCAGCTTTGATGGGGTGGATGATTATGTAGAGACATTCCTTAATGATCTATCCGGTAGTGAAATAACAATTGAATACTGGTTTAAAGGAAGTTATCTGTCTTCAGCAATAAGACAACAGGGTGGGGGTCAATATATTTGTTCAGGATATTCTTATCATCATCCTGATGATCCAGACCATATATTGTCAAATGATGGTGGTGATGGTGATCCCATCAAAGTAGGAGCTGCTTCTATTGATGGGAGTTGGCATCATATTGCAATGACCTGGAAACAGGATACTGAAAATGGATACAGATCGTTTTTAGATGGAGACTCGATCGACGCTAGAAATAGCAGCAACAGTCCATTACCAGGTATTACTGATAATTTATTATTAGGATCCTATAATGGTACTGGCCAATTCCTGAATGGGATATTGGATGAAATTCGGATTTGGGATTATTCACGGAGTCAGGAAGAGATTCAATCAACAATGGGGTCAGAACTTACCGGTGATGAAACAGGGCTTACTGCATACTGGAAATTAAATACCGGAGATGGAACTACGATTTATGATCATTCCGGAAACTCAAATCACGGTACTATCTATGGTGCCA
>DTUG01000212.1:0-224 GCA_012964275.1 Fidelibacterota bacterium
CAAGATATTTTGATACGGAGCGGCTTCAAACAGAAAAGAACGTTCTCATGTCAGAAATGAAAGTGGGCAGCGAGCTTCTGCGTGTCCTTGATTATGCAATAGAGAAATGGTCTGACGATGAGGAAATACCAGGCTCAGAGATTGAAACACTGGTCGACGAAGCTGATGCACACCTGAATTGATTATTATATAAACCAATATTTAGTTTCCAAAGTGTTCTCAAT
>DTUG01000212.1:234-1544 GCA_012964275.1 Fidelibacterota bacterium
AAAACGACTGAATCTGTTGAAAAATATTGAAATAAAATGTTATTGTCATTTTTCTTAATATTTGCACTGACAGAAAATACAATTCAGTCGATTAGATGATTTGCAGTTTTAATTGAAGAGGAGTTCTTTTATGAAGAAATATTTATTGATATCAGCACTTGTTTTACTCGCATTCTGGGGATGTGAGGAGCAGGTAGATAAACTATGGGACACGTCGGATGATTCAGGTGAAGCCACTTCTGATGAAGTAAGCCCCGTGGCTGGTGACTGGTACGCAGATTCGATTAAGGAATTCCCCGGAACGGAGTGTGCGGGAGACAGCAGTACAGACATCATGTCTGATGATTTTATTGATAGTTATAACTTATGGCTCCAGGAAGATTCCACGTTTGCGCTTTATGTTGATGAAGTAGTTAATCTAGAAGAATTATGTGTCGCTTTCACTGGTACATGGGATGGTGTCACCGGGTGTTTTGTTGAGTATTACAACATAACGTTATCTCCAGTGTCCATGTGCAGTAGTATTGGATATAACGAATATGATTTGGACTCAGGAGACTGCAAACAGTCAACAACTTTATCTGGCACCTGGTTAACTGTGACGAGTGATGGTGATTCAACATTGACGCTCAACTATGATCCCTTTTGCAGAGACTCTGATGGATACACTACACGGGATGATAATCAGGACTCCTGTGAATCTAATGGAAACAATTGGATACCGTACAAAGTAGATAATCTGCAGTATGCCTTGACAGATTCTATGCAATTGATCATTAACTCTATTGAGAATGATACATGTACAGTGTTTTATCTTTACCTTGATGAATAAAATTATCTTTATTTAAAAGTTCAGGCTTAAATCACTTCATTACTCTGAAATTAGACCCTGCTCAAGGCAGGGTCTAATTTTATATTTATTCCTGGAGTTTTTCTCTCATTGACAGGTTTATGTTATATTTACTGGAATGGTAAACCATATCTTTTTTCTTCTATCCTTGACCGGACTTATAATTTGTCAAACAGTATCTGAAAATTGGCTCATTGAGACCAGTACGGATCCGGTCACTGAAAAAGAATCGATCACACTGTCAAAACGCAGTATCGGCACACAAATTTTCAATTATGAAAGAAAATATGGCTGGCTGAAGATCCATTCTAACGGTAATAAGGTTGATGTGTACATGAATTGGGGCGGGTTAATCTCGGTTGGGAAAACCTATGTGAAATATAAAATAGATAACCATGATTTTCGTGGTGATAGCTGGACCCTAACTGGTGAATTTGACGAAACAATTGCGCCAGATCCT
>DTUG01000213.1 GCA_012964275.1 Fidelibacterota bacterium
TTCACCGCGTCATGCCTGGATTTATGATACAGGGCGGCGATCCAAATACAAGGGGTGAAAATAAAGCCAGTTATGGTTCCGGGGGTCATGCGGCAAAATATTATGGCATTGGGAAGGAAAATGATCCCGGCAGCTGGACCCTGCCTGCAGAGTTCAGTGACATAAACCATACCCGCGGGATCGTTTCCATGGCGCGTTCAACCAGTCCATCCAGCGGGGGCAGCCAGTTCTTTATTTGTGCTGCGAATGCATCCCACCTTAATGGGCAGTATACCGTGTTTGGCCAGGTGGTTGAAGGAGACCGGGTTATAGATCAGATCGTAAACCTGCCCCGGGACGCAAGGGACAATCCCAACAGGCGTGTAGAGATGAAAGTGCACCTGGAAAAACGGGATAAATGACCCAGCCCTTTCTGGGGTTAGCCCTGGGCGGCGGCGGTGCACGGGGTGCAGCGCATATTGGTGTGCTGCAGGAGCTGCACCGGGCTGGAATTAAGATCGATGCTGTCGCAGGAGCCAGCGCAGGCTCCCTTATCGGAGCCATGTACGCCTACAGTCTAGATCCGTTCTGGATCGAAGAGCAATTCCGAAAAAATATGGCTTTAAATCCTTTCACGAGCGTGGCTTCGAAACGATTTCTTAATGGCCGAAATCCAGATTCTGTACTGGATCAGATCACAAAGAAAGTGTCTGACCATTTTCAAATGATGATGAGTTTAAACAGGAAATCCATCATAAAAAGGCAGCCACTTCAAGACGCCATCTCGTTTTTGCTCCCGGCCACCACATTTGATGATCTAAAGATCCCCCTTAAGGTTGTTTCCACAGATTTAGAATCCTGTGAAGATATTATACATGACAGGGGAAACCTGGTAGAAGCACTGGTTCAAAGCTGTTCGATCCCGGGGTTTGTAGAGCCCACTGAGCAAGACAATAGGATCATTGTAGATGGCGGTGTGGGCATGCCCATTCCTGTTCCTGTATTAAAGGAAAATTGCGCCTTTACCCTGGCTGTTGATATTTCTCAGTATACCCTGGAAAAGCTTGGAAAAACAACTATGATATCCATCACACAACGGGCGGAGATCATAACGTCCAACAGGTTAAAGGCCAAACTGGCCCAGGAAGCAGATTTTGTGATCCGGCCCGACACCCTGGGCATCCACTGGTCTGATTTTGATCAATTCGATGTTCTCATGGAGCAGGGAAAACTGGCAGTAAAGGGTTCGCTCCAGCCGTTAAAAAAAATGATCAATCAAAAACAAACCGTTTCTGACGGAATGAAAGAATGGTTGAGTTAGGGTTCTAATGCCATTACTTTCCGCGTCGCAAACCAGCCTAATTTGAATTGAAAAATCTACTTTTATTGTTTGTTTTAACGGGCGTTTTATGGTCTCAGTCTGCAGAGAATCCGGTCACTATTTCTGCTTCTGTTAACTCTCCCGCCCGCGCCGGGGAAGTGGTGCAGGTCAAGATCAGTGCTGCCATGGACAAAGAGTGGCATATTTATTCCATTTATAAGACCAGCGAAGGGCCTCTGCCT
>DTUG01000214.1 GCA_012964275.1 Fidelibacterota bacterium
CCTGCTGTGGTGACCATTGTAACGGATAGGGTGGTTAAACTGCCAATGGGAAATGAATTTTATTTCTTTTTTAATCCTTACCAGATGCCCAATGGAAAGCGTGAATACAAAACCAATGCCTTGGGATCCGGGGTCATCATAGATGCCAGGAATGGCTATATATTGACCAATAACCACGTTGTAGAAAATATGGATGCCATAAAGGTAAAACTCATCGATAAGAGAGAATTTGATGCCAAAGTAGTAGGGACTGATCCGAAGTCTGATCTGGCGGTGCTCCAGATAAAAGCAGATGATTTAACACAGGTCAAATTGGGCGATTCCGACAAGTTGCGTGTAGGCGAGTGGGTAATGGCGGTAGGCAGCCCTTTTTCTGAGAATTTGAGTCATACGGTTACTTCAGGGATAGTAAGTGCCCTCGGACGCAGTAATATTCTTCGCGGTCAAAGCTATGAAGATTTTATCCAAACAGATGCTGCCATTAACCCGGGGAATAGCGGCGGAGCTCTATTGAATATGAAAGGTGAATTAATTGGTATCAACACGGCTATTGCTACTGGCGGTTACGAACGTGCCAGCCGTGGAGTTGGTTTTGCAATACCATCCAACATGGCAAAAAGGATCATGTCTGATCTTATAGATCGGGGATACGTGGTCCGGGCCTGGTTAGGTGTTTATATTCAGGAATTGGATAATGATGCTGCGAAGGCATTGGATTTGGATACTCGAAATGGTGCCCTGGTGACCCAGGTGGTGGACAACAGTCCAGCTGAGAAAGGAGGCGTGAAAGAAGGAGATGTAATTCTCCATTTTAATGAACAGGAGATCACAGGACCATCAAATCTTAAAAATGTTGTTTCACTCACAATGCCAGGCACTGCCAGTGAGGTGATCGTGTTTAGGGACGGCCGCCGAAAAAAACTGGATGTTATTCTTGAGGAACTAGATGATGAGAAAACTTTATCTGCACGACCTGCTTCCAATACGTCCACACTAGGTTTACAAGTAAGAGAATTAAATGGCCGACTACGGGAGAAATATAATCTGGAGGATACAGATGGGAATCTGGTAGTCGTGGATGTAAAACCTGGCAGTGAAGCATCTGAGAAAAACATTGAAATTGGTGATGTAATAAAGCGGGTTGGGACACAAAAAGTATCTTCCTTATCCCAATTTAAAAAAAAGGTGGAAGCTTCTAAAAAAAAGGGTACCCTGTTGCTCTTGATTAAAAAACCGAATGGCGCTTCTCAATTCATTACACTGAATTTTTAATTATTATATATATTTCTTAAAGTCATTCGCTCAAAAGCCCTGTATGGGGGGTCTCTTTCGTTGTGAAAGAACTGAGCATCAGCCTAATTTCTCGGTCAATTTTTCCAATAGATTACATTTATGAGTATTAAGAAGGTCGATGCCAAAATTGATTTTGTAGCCCAGGAGCACAAGATCCTTGAATTCTGGAAAAAAAATAACATATTTGAAAAGCGCCGAACTCTAAATACCGGAAAACCACGCTGGAGCTTTATTGATGGCCCGATCACTGCAAACAACCCCATGGGAGTGCACCATGCCTGGGGCCGGACTTTAAAAGATGTTTATAATCGCTATAAGGCAATGTCCGGCCATGAATTACGGTACCAGAATGGCTTTGACTGTCAGGGATTATGGGTTGAAGTAGAAGTAGAGAAAGAACTGGGATTTGAATCAAAGCGAAATGTGGAAAAATTTGGCGTCGAAAAATTTGTCAATCTGTGCAAGGAAAGGGTAAAGAAATATTCTCAGGTGCAGACGAATCAATCCATCCGGCTGGGTTATTGGATGGATTGGGATAATTCTTACTTTACCATGTCAGATGAAAATAATTATACCATTTGGGCTTTCCTAAAAAAGTTATTTGAACAGGGCAAGATTTACCGGGGTATTGATGTAGTCCCATGGAGTGGTCGATCGGGAACATCCTATTCCCAAATGGAGGTTATCGAGGGTAGAAAACTGGTAGCTCACCAATCTGTATTTGTCCGATTTCCGATCAAGGATCGGGAAAATGAATATCTTTTGATCTGGACCACAACACCATGGACCCTGACTTCTAATGTAGTGGTGGGTGTCAATGTTGACCTTGAATATATCAAGGTAAAAGTCGGTGATGGGTCAATTTATTATCTTGCTCAGGAAAATCTGGAAATTCAGCGGCTGGAAAAACAGTATAATGAAAAAAAACAATGGATAGATGGAGTACCGAAACTTAAAACAATTGCCCAGATTTTCAAGGAACGTGGTGGATACGAGGAATTGGAAACCCTCAAGGGTGCTGATCTGGTAGGCTGGGAATATTTGGGGCCCTACGATGACATGGATGCGCAGAAATCGCCCGGTGGCTATCCGTTTCCTGACCCAGAATTAGAGCAAAAAAATATAAAATCTATCGATCAGCACCAGGTGATCAACCCGGGAAAGGACAAGGTTGGCAATGATATTGTTGTGGCAGGTGAAGGTACTGGTATTGTCCATATGGCACCCGGTTGCGGGGATATTGACTATCACATCGGAAAAGCACATGGATTAGTTAACCTGGCACCATTGGATGATGAGGCAAAATTCATTAAAAAATTCGATTGGTTGGAAGGCAAAAATGCGACTGATCCAAGTACAACCAAAGCCATTATCAATGATCTTAAAGACCGTGGCCTTCTCGTATATGTTGAAGATTACCCCCATATTTATCCTCATTGCTGGCGGTCCGGGGATGAACTCGTTTTTCGGCTGGTGGAAGAGTGGTATATCAACATGGATTGGCGCGATAAAATCAAAAATATTGTGGATGATATTGAATGGATACCTGAATGGGGCAGGGAACGAGAGCACGAGTGGCTGGACAACATGGGTGACTGGATGATTTCAAAAAAACGATTTTGGGGACTGGCCCTGCCTATCTGGACATTTGAGGATGATTCGTTTTATGTGGTAGGATCCAAGGATGAATTACAGAAACTTGCAGTTGATGGTTGGGATGAATTTGATGGGCAAAGCCCGCACCGCCCCTGGATCGATAAAGTCAAGATCCGCCATCCAAAGACAGGATTGATAGGGACCCGGATTTTAGATGTGGGCAACCCATGGCTGGATGCGGGGATCGTTCCTTTCTCCACCCTGGGGTATTTATCCAACCCGGAATATTGGAAGCGGTGGTTTCCAGGGGATTTTGTAACCGAATGTTTCCCTGGCCAATTTCGCCACTGGTTCTATTCTCTATTGGCTATGTCTGCCTGTTTAGAGGAAAAAGCACCTTTCAAAACGCTACTTGGGCATGCATTGGTAAAAGATGAGACTGGAAGGGACATGCACAAATCTTGGGGTAATGCGATCTGGTTCGATGAAGCTGCGGAGAAAATGGGTGTTGATGTGATGCGCTGGATGTATGCGATACAGAATGTGGAAAACAATTTATTGTTCGGTTACGGACCTGCAGATGAGGTCAGGAAAAAACTTATCACGCTTTGGAATGTGTACTCATTTTTTGCGACCTATGCTGCGGTGGATGACTTTGATCCACAATCCGATGGCCACCTAGAAGAAAACTCTCTGACCATCCTGGATAAATGGATTTTGGCCAAGACCCATTTTTTGATTCGTGACGGAAGAATAGCCATGGATCAGTTCGATGTTTCCAGATTCATGAAATTGTTTGAAGTTTTTTTGGACGACCTTTCTAACTGGTATGTACGTAGAAACCGCAGACGATTCTGGAAATCAGAAGATGATAGTGATAAAAAAACGGCCTACGCTACACTGTACCATGTATTGGTAAATACGATCCGTTGTATCGCACCTGTTTTACCATTTTCTACTGAAACTATTTACCAGAATTTGGTACTGAATTCCGATCCGGCTGCACATGAGAGTGTACACCATTGTGATTTTCCACGTGAAAATGAAAAATGGATGAATGAGAATTTGATTAACAAGGTAGATACCTTGAAGAAATTGGTGGAGTTAGGGCGCTCTGCACGGAGCCAATCTAGGCAGAAAATTCGTCAGCCTTTGCCAAAGGTATTATTTGCCATGGAAAATGATGATTTAGCAAATTTTGTAATGGAGCATCAGGATATAGTTTTAGATGAAATTAATGTAAAAGCCATCGAACGTATTACCGATGCAGATGAACTTATCACATATAAAATAAAACCTAATCTGCGAACCCTGGGCCGAAAATACGGCAGCGGTTTGGCAGTTATTAAAAAATTGCTGGAATCCGGTCCAGGAGATGAATGGGTAACCGGGTTTCAAACTGCAGGCCAAATCAAACTATATGCTAAGGATCGAGAGTTTATTCTTGAAAGGGATGATGTGTTCATCGATACTATTGCTGCCGAAGGGTTTACCGCAGCCAGCGGAGACGGATTAACTGTCGGTCTATCACTGGAGCTTAACAGCGAACTGATTCAGGAGGGTATTGTACGGGATGTGGTACGACAAGTGCAAAATTTGCGTCGTGACGCCGGCCTGGCCGTCGAGGATCGTATAAGAATATTCTGGGATTTAGATGGAGAAATAGCCGCTGCTATGGGTAAATTCCAAGCCTACTTTTGTACCGAAACGTTAACGAAGTATATTGTGGATGAGTTTAGGGAAGGGGACTATCACTCGATCATTAATATACGAAATCAACAAATAAAGATCGGTATTGAAAAAATTTAATTAGAAGGAATTTTATTATGGTACCAAAAAAATATACTAAAACAAAGTTAAAGCAATTTCGACAAACCATTGAAAATAAGATGCATGATATAAATGGGGAAATGGATAGTATTCGAGATAGCCTCGAAAATACGGCAAAAGGGAATGCAAGTCTGGCTCAGGATTCAGTATATAGTGTACACATGGCCGATGCGGGTACAGACTCATATGAACGGGAAAAAGGCTTCCATCTGATGAACAGGGAAACCGATTATTTTCACCATTTACAGCTGGCGCTGGAACGAATTGACACCGGTGAATTTGGTGTCTGTAAAGTATGTGGGGAGTTAATACCTGAAGAACGGATGATGGAGGTTCCTAATGCCACAAAGTGTGTTGATTGTAAAGAAAAAGAAAAACTGAATATTAGCTGATTTTCAGTGCAAGTTCTTTGGCTGACCGCAGCCGTATTCGTCATTGACCAAGTGACGAAATTGGCAGTAAACCATTCACTTGACTTATATGAATCCGTACCGGTTATTCAAAATTTCTTTCACTTAACTCATGTAAGTAATGACGGCATGGCGTTCGGGTTGACCCTTCCCGGAGGAGATTTTCCACTGGCCGTCCTTTCTTTAATCATGTCAATTATTTTAGGAATTATTTTCTGGCAGGAACGGGCGGGGCACATTGTTGTAAGAATATCGCTTGCACTCATTATGGCCGGTGCTCTGGGAAATCTGGTGGACCGGCTTCGCTCAGGAGAAGTGACTGATTTTTTCCATTTTAAAATCGGTGACTACTGGGAATGGTATATTTTTAATATTGCGGATTCAGCCGTGACCATTGGTATGATCCTTTTCTTATACTATTCATTTTTCATTCAAAGGAAAATCAAGATTCAGGAGGAATCTCTCTCTTGACCTTCCACTCTTTTGTTATAGAAACGGAAACGGGTCAGCGGGTGGACCGATTTCTTTCTGATCATATCCGGACTGTCTCCCGTACGCGGATTCAAGGCTGTATTAAATCCGGTGCGGCAGTTGTGAACGGAAGACAGGTGAAATCAAGTTATGTATTAGAACTCAATGATCGGATCGAAATTTCTTTAAATGAACTGGAAGAACCCGTACTGGATGTCCGGTCTGAAGCAATGGATCTGGATATACTCTTTAAAGATGATTCAATCATTGTGATCAATAAACCGGCCAGTCTGGTTGTGCATCCCGGTGTTGGCCATGAGTCTGGAACCTTGGTGAATGGTTTGGTCAACCAATTCAGCCAACTTTCAGATGTGAATGGCGCCGCCCGACAGGGAATTGTACACCGGCTTGATGCAGATACATCCGGCATCATCCTTGTAGCTAGAACCAATGAGGCACACCTTCACTTGGCGGAGCAGTTTAAAAGCAGAACTGTTAAAAAGGAGTATAGATCCTTAACCTGGGGAACCTGGGAAGACATTTCAGGAAAAATTGATAAGAATATCGCAAGGAGCAGGTCAGACCCGAGAATCTATTGTGTTGACCAGAATGGGAAAGAGTCTATTACTGAATATCTGGTTTTGAACCAATACCGCTATTGTTCCCAGGTTGCTTTTTCCCCTAAGACTGGTCGTACACACCAGATCAGGGTCCATGCAGCATGGTCAGGTCACCCTGTCTTTGGAGATGAGAAATATGGTGGCGGTACGAAAAAGTGCAAGGGATTTCTTCCTGATGTTACAACAAATTTATCCAAAGCGATGACGATGTTCGGACGCCATGCCTTGCATGCCTATAAATTGGAAATTACACATCCGAAAACTGGCCAGCAGATAAATTTTACAGCACCGCTCCCGGATGCATTTGTAAATTTGATAGAGTCGATCAATGTTTAGCATGACTGATATTCGTGAGATCCGGAACGATTTTATGCAGTATATATCCAGCGAACGTGGTTATTCAAAAAACACGATAACATCTTATGAGCATGATTTAAAGAGATTTACGGAATATTGTACTAAAGGAGACATTACCAATTTAGATCGGAGAACTATCCGTCATTTTCTGGGCCATGAGTTTGAAAAGGGTTTTTCTTCCCGGACGGTAGCCAGGAGGCTGGCAACGATAAAATCGTTTTTTAAGTATCTGGTGAAAATTGAAGAGATAAAAGATAACCCGGCATTGCAGGTGAAAACACCCAAAACAGATAAAACTCTGCCAAATTTTTTATCTAATCAATTGATAGATGATTTAGTTATTTCCCCCATAATAAAATCCTTTTTTGATAGTGTGAAGATCATGGTTAATGGAAATAAAGGAACCCTTACATACCATTTTCTGGATGAAAAAAAACCGTAAAATATTATCGCCAGATTTAGAAGCTATTATAAAGCATTTACATAGGGGATTGTTGACACGATGTAAAAATTCTTCAGCACACACAATTGATTGGCTAAAATATGAATGGATTAAATTTTACGGGAGTGTAGAAAAACATCTAAATCGTTTCTCTCCACAAAAAACATACGT
>DTUG01000215.1 GCA_012964275.1 Fidelibacterota bacterium
CCTGTATCGTATATAGGTAAATACCCGCTGATACGGGTGATCCAGCATCATTGGTAGCATTCCATTGAATGGATTTATAACCGGCATTTTGCTGACTGTTGACCAGATTATTAACTATCCTACCCATCATATCGTAGATGGATATATTGACCATAGCATTTTCGGGCAAATCGTAGCGAAGTGTGGTAATGGGGTTAAATGGATTGGGATAATTTTGAAAGAGCCTGAAATTTTCAGGAATTTGGTTTGGGTCTTTTTCGATACCCACAAGATCATAATGGGATGACAGATCAAACGTGTCACCATCAATCAGGAAATGGAGCCGGCCATTTACAATCCCGGGCATATTATCATTATTTATCCCCGTGTGCGTTGCTTCAAAAACATCCAAAACATAAGTCAAATTATCAACCGTAAGAACTCCTTCATCAGAAATTATGGATTCACAATTATCATCTAAATAGATCGTTCGGAATGGCTGATCCTGGTATGCAGAAAAACCGGTATTCTGGCCAACGACTCCAAATTCTCCTCCAATGATCCGATTAGGGAAATAATCGTAATCATTCCATATTTTCGGAATAATAACAGCGTGGGGAACGAGCCCTGATCCATCTTCGATTTCCAGATCACCATACCACCAGTTATTCTCATTTTCTGTGAGTCCGGTGATAATATAATGACCAAAATTTGCTGTACTGTTTTCCGAGCCATTCAACGTCATTTCAGTGAAAACAGGCTGGGTAATGATCTCCGGTTCAAAAGGTTCGGTCCATGCCCCTGCGCCAACAAATTCCCGAGATGAAAGATCATATTGGTCACCATCTAATAATTGATTGAATACAATATTCGTGAATCGAGGCGGTTCATTAGCAGTGCATTGGATCTCAGATGAATCACTTTGATGGATAATGGTGACCATTTCACCATAAACGGTACCGATCATGTTTTCATCCACACAAAAAGCTGTTTTGTATTCCACACCGATCCCAAGGAGATCTTCCTCATTTTCCTGGTTTCGTCTTGCCAGCATGACAGTCAATCGAGCAAGTCTCCCCCGGTCATTAAAATGGGAATCAGTGAAAACGCCGGGAAGAATATTTAAAAAATCATCTGTCATGGAAACCCGGTAATGGTAGGGGTTATATGCAGCCTGATCGGAGGTGAGTGAGCCATGTTCGCCGTCGAAGACAACTTCGCCCAAAACTGCCAATCCGGCGCTGGTTCCGCCAATTACACCGCCATTCACATAAACGGATTGTATAGCAGATTGGACATAGGTGTTTTTCCAGGTTGAGATATAATCCCATTGATCACCCCCTTCGATGAAAATTCCGTCCGCACTCAATAATTCCTGGTAAACAGTAAAACTGTTTGCTTCAGCTACAGTTGCAATTTGAAGATTATAGCTGGTGATATTCGCACCCAGGGATTCAAAATAAGTGGGATACCAATCACTGGCTTCATCTACATCAATATTAATAATCTTCCCGTACCCAGCTTTCTCTACAAACCAGCCATAGGGTTCATCAGACCATG
>DTUG01000216.1 GCA_012964275.1 Fidelibacterota bacterium
ATGATAATTGACGAATAGATTCCATAAATGGGAGACTTTCAATATCACCTACCGTACCGCCTACTTCACAAATCACAACATCATATTTTTTTGGACTGTTTACAGCTTTAATCCGGTGGATAATCTCATCGGTAATGTGGGGAATGACCTGAACCGTCTGTCCAAGGTATTCTCCCTTCCGTTCCCGATTCAGAACAGTGCTATAAATCTGACCAGCCGTGGCATTGTTTTCCTTGGTCATATTAACATCAATGAACCGTTCATAATGACCCAGGTCCAAATCTGTTTCTGAGCCATCATCCAAAACAAATACTTCACCATGCTGATATGGGTTCATTGTGCCGGGATCCACATTAAGATAAGGATCCAATTTGAGAATAGTAACCCTGACACCGGCGCTTTTCAACAGATAGCCAATGGAGGAAGCAGTGATACCTTTCCCCAGACCAGACATAACACCGCCCAGTACAAAAATATATTTTGTTTGTTTAACAACGCTCATTCAAGCACCTGCTCTTTATCACTAACATTTACGCCCAGTAATGCTGATACTTTTCCCAGATCTTCAGCTGTGTCCACTGAAATCTGTTCTGCGTCAGTAATCAAGGATTTTATAGAAATGTTATTGTCCAATGCGCGAAATTGTTCAAGAGATTCTTCTTTCTCACGGACCGTTGGAGCCATGGTTGTAAATTGCAACAGCGTATCCCGGCGATAGCCATATATACCGAGATGCCGGTAAACACCTCCAATTTCCATATCATACAGCTCTCGTTTGAAATCAATAGCAAAATTGTATTCATCCAGGAAAGCCTTTACCACATTCGGATTCAGCAGGTCACTCACGTCCAGTTTTCTACTGACAGCTGTAGCCATAGAAATATTGGCATCATCAAACTGTGCCACCAAACCGTTAATAACGCTTGGATCCAACATAGGCTCATCAGCCTGAATATTGATGATGATTTCCGCATCTTCTATGCCCTGAATAACCTCCGCTACTCGGTCAGTTCCTGAAGAATGGTTTGAATCAGTCATCACTATATCAAATTTATACTCCTTCAATACTTCTTCGGTTTTTGAAGAATCAATGGCTAAAACAACCCTATCAAGTTGCTCAGCTGCCAAAGCTCGCTCCATAACATGAGCTACTAAGGGTTTCCCGGCGATCGGAGCCAGTATTTTCTCTGGAAAGCGGGTAGACCGTAGCCTTGCAGGGATGACACCTATTACCACAATCAGCTAACCTTTAAGATTTTTTTAATAGATATGTTTCTATGTCTCCTATTTTTATCTTCAGGGAAATAACTATAGAAGAATACAAATAAACACACAGAATAAAATTCAGGCATGGTTTTTGTTACTTAGTTAATCTAAAAATTTACCGTGTATACATTAGTGCGAACAAGAGAATCAGAATTAAAGAATTTTAATCAAATCGCAAAGATTCAATAGGGTCTAGATTAGCGGCCCGCCAGGCCGGGTAGATCCCAAAACCGATTCCGATTACAGAACAGACAAAAAGACCAATAA
>DTUG01000217.1:0-1788 GCA_012964275.1 Fidelibacterota bacterium
CAACATGATCTTCCTTTCCAGGGAAAAATCGATCAAATCATGGTCCTCCTGGTTTAGAAAAGCATAGATACTTTCATTGGGGATAAACAACAGCACATAATCCACTGTTCCACCTTCCGGATCTATATAAGATCTTTTTTCTACTTCCTTTACCCGTTCACGGACGTCTTTCAGGAATGCTTTTTTCTCAGCTTCCTTTTCGCTCTCCGCTTCTGCAGCGATGTATTTTTCATAATGAGCCAATGGAAATTTCACATCCATGTTGATAGATTTTTCTTCGGGAAGGAAAAAGGTAAAATCAGGACGATCGGAACCAGCCTGTGTCTGTTTATTGTAATTGATCCCTTCCTTCAGACCAATAAAATTCAGGATATCTTCCACCATCCGTTCGCCCCATTGTCCCCGCGCCTGGGAGCTGGATAAGATCTGTCGCAACTGGGATGTGGTGTCTGAGAGTTGGCCTACACTTTTTCTTGACTCTTCCATCTGGGATTTCAGGGCCACCGTATTATCGGACAGATTCTTTAGATCGGATTTCATCTCTTTTAAAGTGGAATCAATGAGTTCTTTCTTCTTCCCCAGTTTTTCATCTGAAGATTTCAAAAGATCATTGAACCGGGATTCAGCCAGTTTCAGGAATGTCTCCAAATTAGCATCTAATGCCTGCTTGGATAGGTCACCAAATACTGCTTTGAGCTGGTCGTTGTTATGTGCAACAGCATCCAATTCTTTCTGCCGCACAAACCAGATTAAAACACCGCCAGCTGTGAAGCCTAAAATAAATAGGAGCATTTCAGTTCCCATGAGAACCCTTTTATATGATCGTTTCTACAATGTCAATGCGAAGGAACTAGCCAATATACCTGGACAAACGATGCCTCCCATATTCCGGCCGCCATAGGTTTGAACTTCCGGTATCAATTTAGTTTTGGCTCCCACCGCTTCCAACTCATCCCCAAAGAATCTGTAAAATGTATCGTCAAAACGCATAGTTTTTATGGGTGCCTGGATTTCGCCATGTTCTACCCAGAAGCAGGCATAGCGGGTCAATCCTGTGATTCGGCCTCCAGGGTTATCGCTCCAATTGAGATAATGGACATTCGATAGATACAAACCTTTATCCAAGGATGATAACACCTTATCCTGGCTAAGATTACCCGGATTCATTCTTGGTGAGCGCAGATATTCCTCCCCTTCAGCATAATTGGTCTCTGCACCATATTCCGCAGCAGTTCGAGAACTCACCAATGTGTTTCTTAACTCACCATCCTGGATCAATGGTAGTACATCTGGAGAAATCTCCCCATTCGAATTGAATCTCGGGACAAGACCTGATGAAAAATCCTCTGCTATGGAAAAACTGGGAGAAAGCCGTGTATCATCATGGCGCATTTTACCAAACCCACTGCAGCCCTGTTGAAGACTGGCTTCGCTGATCCCGTTCCAGGAAAACATACTCAAAAAGTCGGCTACCGCTGCAGGCTCAAACCAGGTACGGTATTCACCAGTCGATACTTTCACGGGTTTGCGCTTCATCAATTTCAGTTTATCCTTCGACTGAGCTAAATAATTTTCGTACTCATGCTGATTCCAGTCACTGCCTGAAAACGTCCCCTTCACCATCTGATGGCTTGGGGTTACCAGGGAATAATCCAGGCAGAATGATTCAGTTTCAAACCAGTGTTTCTGCCCTAAAGAATTGGCATTTCCTCGAAACACTCGACCATTTGCCCAAATACCCACAAAATCTACACCCTGCATGGCTGGCAAGAGCGCATCTACCACATC
>DTUG01000217.1:1798-7112 GCA_012964275.1 Fidelibacterota bacterium
GGAAATTTGACAAAGACGGTTAGAAATCCAAACTACCGCATCATCAAAAGCCAGACCATTGGCGTTTTGAACTTCATGGCTGGACCCCGCATTTGACGGCATTACTAAAAAAGGATCTTTCGGGATCTCATTTGCTTCAGTACGCATGCGAGCGAGCTCGTCCCTACCACGAGCAATATCTGTATCAGGATTGCCGGAAACAGTAAAACTGCCGGTACAGGTTCGCTCGTTGGCAATGAATTTTAATTCTATATTTCCATCGTCTACCAGTCCGGTTTGGCGCACTGCAGCATTGTTGAAGCGTATGAACTGGCTATTCTCTCCACCAAAGGAAAGAGTTAGCAGTTCATCTTTCTCAAGTTCCAGAAAAAGTGCATCACAAAGTGACGTAAACATTTGTTCCATAATTAGGCTCCTCCAAATACTTGTACGTTCTCAAATAGACAAACTGGCGAGGCGTGTCCCACTCGTATCACCTGGTTTGGCTCGCCTTTTCCGCAGTTTGGAGTACCATATATTCCAAAGGTATCTTCGCTGCCCACCATTTTCAGGCTGTTCCAGAAGGGATTACTGATTCCACGGTAGTTTGGATTTCTAACCGTCTTTGTCAAATTTCCATTTTCAATCAGCTTAGCGTACTCACAGCCAAACTGGAATTTGTTCCGATAATCATCGATGGACCAAGAACGGTTACTTTCCATATATATGCCTTTTTCAACACTGCTGATAATATTATCGAATGAAGCATCACCCGGTTCCAAGTTTAAATTGGCCATGCGGTCGATAGGTGCCCGGTTCCAGGAGCTGGCTCGAAAATTGGCCACACCAGGAACACCAGATCGGATCTGGCTCTCCATACCACCCAATCCCCGAAGAAGCACACCATCTTTAATGATATATTCACGAGTAGCTTTCAATCCCCCGTCATCATATCCATAAGATGCGAATTCAGATGAGACCGTGGGGTCAAAAGTGATATTCATCAATTTGGAACCGTATTGCAATTTGCCAAAATCTTCCAGTTTCACAAAACTCCATCCAGCATAGTTTCGCTCATCTCCAAGTATACGGTCTACTTCCAGGGCGTGTCCTACGCTTTCATGAATCTGCAGCATCATCTGATCGGAAGCAATTACCAGATCCATTTCACCTGTAGGGGATTCATCAGCTGAGAGCAGTTCCAGTGCCTGTTCGCCAATTTTCTGCGCGTGAGCCATGATTTCCCACTGGTCAAAGAATTCCATTCCAATCTGCCGGCAGGTACCGCGCATTCCACCAAAGGTGCGAGTCTGCTGGTCCGCACCTTCAGCTGCGGTGGCAGACAAATCAAACTCTACCATCAGAAATTCCTGGGTAATATCGCTGCCGTTAGAACTGATAAAACGAAAAATCGTTTCTACGGTTTGTGCCAAAGCTCTGGCACTGACGATCTTATCCGACACTTTAAGGTGATTGTATGCATCCAGCAGTATCTTATTAAGCTGGCCAGCGCTGATACTATCTTTCTTTTTTGCAAAGGGTGACTGATATTTTCCCACATTCTTCGGCCTGGCCTGTTCGGTGAATGAGCATGCGGAGTGCTTCGCTGCATGTCTGGCTTGAGTAAATGCCTTTTTCGATGCCCGAGATACACCGTCCAGGGTTAGATCAGGAGTTCCGTAATACCCAAACTGCCCATCTACCAGCACTTCCACCATAAGACCATGAGTGGCAAAGCGTCCATTAGCCACTGGCACACCATCGCGAATTACCCGCGGTGTATGAGCTTCATAGACTTCCCGTATTCCTACCCAGTCAGCCGGTACATCCACAGCACTGATGAGATCTTTAATATTAATATCCGGTTTCATAGTTTACTCTTTTCTTTTTTCTAATTGAATTTCAGTTCCAGAAACTTTTTTGGTTCTTTCTGCATCGCCGATGTTACTTTTTCAAAAGTTCGTATGATATCCTTTGTATCCTCATCATTACCCAATAAGTAAGTTTGCTTGAGCCACACAGCCTCCTGATTCGCGAACCGTTCTGTATTGGGCAACTCCAGAGCCTGATAATCTCTACCATCCAGCCAAGGATACTCATCAGGATTTATAATAAATAACGGTTCATGGTACAAAGGTGAATATCCCCTGTAAGTGAATATACCTTCAGCCTGCATGACCTTAAAAAACGTTTCCCTAGAAATGCCATCATATTCTGCTGCATCATAGCGGCATATGTACAAATGATTGGCCGACCGAGATTTACCTGCCGGGACCATGGGCTTAAATCCAGGAAGTTCAGACAAGGATGTATCAAGCATTCCCCGATTCCGTTCGCGCAAGCTCGTATCAGTTGCCAAGGTATCGAGTTGGGGAATCAGGACAGCTGCATTCAGGGCACTCATGCGCAGATTACTGCCAAGGCGATGATGCTCATACCATTTTCCATTTTTTACACGACCACAGTTGTGATAGGAAAAACAGGATTCCATAAAATCAGAATTATTGGACACAACGGCACCGCCCTCGCCAGCAGTCATATTTTTTGACGTCTGGAAACTGAATATCCCGCCCAAACCAAGGGCCCCTACTTTTGTTCCGTTCCACTCTGCACCATGGGCCTGTGCTGCATCTTCAATGATTGGTATCCCGTATTTTTCTGAAATGCTGAGTAATGCATCCATATCCGCAGGAGCACCGGCCACATGAACAGGAATAATAGCCTGGGTCTTTTTGGTGATCAGGGAAGCAACTTCAGCAGGGTCAATATTTCCAGTATTCAAATTAATATCCGCAAAAACGGGAACTGCGTTTGCCAGGATGACTGCCGAGGCCGTGGCAATAAACGTGTAGCCAGGAATGATTACCTCATCGCCGGCCTTTACACCCGCAGCTTTAAGAGCTACCCAAAGTGCTGATGTGCCGGAATGAACAGAAATTGAATATTTTGCATCATGGAACTCAGCAAAACGAACATTGAATTCATTTATGACATTGCTGCCAACCCCCCAAGTATCATTTTGAAGCGTAAACGAAATCTTATCCAAGATTGGATCTGTGGTCCTGGGCCACTCCGGAAATGGTTCAACTCTTAGGGGATCTCCACCGAAAATTGCTAAATCGGACATAAACCTTTACTGATTCATTAATGAATAAAACTTAAGCCGGTGAATTTACCAACTCCATCATCCCTCTCCAATTGTATGCAATATTCAATAAGCAGATTTTTATACTTATTTTATGTCAATATGACATCATTAACCTATGTATTTGTCTATTTGTACGCCATATATTCACATCATATTAAAAATATCGCAGAAAATTGGGATTGGCATTATAATTGAACTGCTAAGGTTGAAATGAAAAATAAATCAACTAAAAAGGAGTAAATCATGACATTAGTAAAATGGACGCCTAATCCCGCTTCAATTTTTGACGAGATGAATCGCATGGTACGAACCGTATTTAATGATGATTGGAATCTTCCAGTCTACCGCGATTCTATCTGGAATCCGGCAGTCGATGTAAAGGAAAATGAAAAATCATTTGTCCTGACCGCTGACATACCCGGTCTCACTAAAAAGGATGTGAAGATCAATGTTAGTAATAGAGTTCTTACCATTCATGGAGAGCGAAAGGAAGAAAAAGAAAACAACGATGGCACATTCTATTATCGCGAGCGGCACATTGGTTCCTTCTCCAGGTCCTTCCAGCTTCCAGACACGGTGAATGAAGATAGTATCCAGGCCTCCTTCAATAATGGAGTACTCAGTATTGAATTACCAAAGCTGGAAGACTCGCTTCCAAAAGACAGAGAAGTCAAAATCAGCTAATTTGATTCATACCAAATAAAATAAAAAAGGGCTCAATCGAGCCCTTTTTTATTATTCAAAATTCGAGTAAAACCGGATATGACTCTCTTAACCGAGTCATCATCAAGTGACTGATTACCTACTATAGTAATTGTCCGCGGCATCACGATCGTACCAAGATATTCCAGTTGATTTCTGAATGTTGAAAGAAATCGAAAGGCCTGTCCTGCACTATGGGTAGCGATGAGTGCTACCTTGCCACTGAATGCGTCTCGCCAATTCTCAGTAAAATTAGTGATCCAGGTTAATGCATTGGACAGGATCGGAGGTACACCACCATTGTATTCCGGGGCACAAAATATGAATCCACTTGCACCTTGGAATCGCTCGATCAACTCAGCTATTGTTTCCGGGTCACATTCAATTCCTGGCTTAAATAACGGTAACTCATAATCTTCAAGATTCACAATTTCAACATCAGTATCACCATCAAGAAATTCACTCAATCGCTTAGCCAGGACCAGGTTATTCTTAGACGTGGCTGATACAATTAATATTTTTTCGTTATTTGCTGCCATTATACTACCACACCTCCATCGACGTTTATCACAGCGCCATTAATATAACTGGCATCATCGCTGGCCAGGAATGTATAGACATTGGCAACATCATCTGGCAGCCCCCACCTCTTCAAAGGCACCTTGTCCTCCATCATTTTAATTATTTTTTCCGGCATGCCTGCCGTCATATTTGTTTGAATAAAACCGGGCGCTACCGCATTAACCCTTATTCCATCCTTACCTAATTCCCGGGCCCATACTTTAGTTATCCCTATTACACCCGCTTTCGATGCAACATAATTTGTCTGGCCAAAATTCCCGTTACGAGCTACGACGGATGATGCATTCAGGATCACTCCGCTTCCCTGCTCCCGCATGATTTCTGCGGCGGCTCTACCGCAAAGATAGGAGCCCCGAAGATTCACGCTGAGGACGGCATCAAATTGATCAGCATCCAGTTTTTGGAGGGTGCTGTCCGCAAGGATCCCAGCATTGTTCACTAGAACGTCCACCCGATTGAAATCTGATCTTAAAAAATTGAATAGCTTATCGACACTTTTTTCATCGCTCACATCCGTGTGAAAATAAACAGCGTTATCTCCTAACTGATCAGCTGTCTGCTGTCCATTGGATTCGTCAAATTCAGCAATGACTACTTTTGCGCCATGCTGAACAAACTGTTTTGCAGTTGCTTTTCCAATGCCACAGCCGGCACCAGTTATGACCGCTATCTTATTTTTCAGCAATCTCAAAAATGGCTTAAAAATTTTTGGTATGAAAAACTATATCTAATTTTCTGCAAATAGGAATCAAACTTTTCTTTAATGATGTTGGGCCGCAGTAAAAAAGATCAAAATTGGCTCCTTCGGATTGCTCTTTAATTGCACTTAACTCTTCTACCCAATCAGGAAAACCGGCACTTGTTTTCATTCTTTGAGTTTGCAACAATTCAATATCTGTGGTG
>DTUG01000218.1 GCA_012964275.1 Fidelibacterota bacterium
TTTTTCAAGTTTTGGAACCAGTTCCTCTAACGATATATCACCAACAACGACCAGCGTCGAATTTTTTGGTTGTAACCAAGTTTTGTGAAAATCAGCCAAGTCATTTCTTGTCATAGCCATTGTTGAAGCTTCCGTTCCTGAACCTGTTAGCGGGTTGCTATAGGCATGATCCTGTCCATAAAGAAGTTTCGGAAATACACGTAAGGCCATCGAAAAAGGACGCACTTTTTCCTGTTTTATTCGTGCCATGCGCTGTTTTTTCAGACGGGCAAGTTCATCTTCAGGAAATACTGGATTCAGGATCACGTCCGCTGCTAGGGCTAATGATTGCTCAAGGTTTTCCTTTAAGGCTGAGAGCCTTACATTACATATATCAAGTTGTGAACTGGACCCCAGACTGGCACCAAGTCTATCTTTTTCTGCACTAATTTCTAAAGCACTGCGCTTCTTTGTTCCTTCATCCAGCATATTCATGGTCATACTGGCTGTACCCGGCAATCCGAACTGGTCAGCAGCATAACCCGCATCAAACACCCAATTAAAGTCTACTACAGGAATATCATGTCGCTCGGCCAGAATGACATTCAGACCATTAGCTAAGGTGGTCTTTTCCAGATCAGGAAAACGCAAGGGTGGAAAATCACCTACATCCGGTAGTTTGGAACGGTCAGCATCCTCTGTGCTGGCACTGTAATCAGGAAAAGGATGTATTTCCAAAACGTACACACCATCGGATAACCATCGATTGGCGGATTCTTTCAAGTCTTTTGCAGTTGCAGCCGCAACCCTATCAAGAGTTATTTTATACTGATCGGGGCGATCACCATAGACCTGATTCCGGGCCAGGATATCTGATTTACCACCGAAGCCTCCAATCCGTTCAATGCCACGAATGAATCCAGCTCTGTATTGCGTTTTGATCCGGTCCATTTCTGATCGAGAAGGCCCTTTCTGTAAAAATATTGCCAATTCTTCATCAATTGCCTTTTCAATATCTTTAAGGTCTACCCCCTGCTGTGCTGTGGCAACAATTGTAAACTGACCGGCAATCTCACGCAGATCCACATAAGCAGAAACACTAGTAGCGATCTGGTCTTCATAGACCAGCCGCTTATAAAAGCGGGAATTCTTACCTACGGATAATACATCACTTACTAGGTTTAGGTAATCTGCATCAGCGGAACCCCATTGTGGAATATTCCAAACTTTATAGATCCGTGGTAGTGGCACTCTATCCTGGGCCAGTTGGCGGTGTGTTCCTTCCATTTTAGCGATCCATACATCATGGCGCGCGACCGGTGGACCTGCAGGTATACTTCCAAAATATTTTTCCACTTTTGCTTTTGCAGTTTGAGTTTCAATATCACCAGCAATCGATATAACTGCATTGGCAGCACCATAATAAGCCTTAAACCATTCCTGTACATCTTCCAAAGAAGCTGCATCGAGATCATCCAATGAACCAATGACAGTCCAGGAATAAGGATGTCCTTTTGGAAATGTATTCCCTGTGATC
>DTUG01000219.1:0-5750 GCA_012964275.1 Fidelibacterota bacterium
GATCCGCGGGTTCCCTATTGGGAAGCAGCCAAATGGACCGCAAAAATAAGAGACATGAAAAAGGATTCTAATGATCTGTTCCTTAAAACAGATATGAGGACAGGGCACCATGCATCTTCGGGACGATTTGACTATATTAAGGATATTGCTTTTTATTACGCTTTTGTACTGGATAAATTGAGAGTGACGGAATGAAATTAATATCTATGAACCCTGCCACCGGCGATGTTGTTCATACATGGCCGGTTCATAGCGAGCCCGAGGTCAGCTATATTCTGGGCCAGGCAGAAGACGCATACCAGTCCTGGAAAGCGACCGATTTAGCCTTCAGGCTGGATTGTTTGGAGCAACTGGCTGGGATGTTACGGGATCGAGCCCGGGAATATGGTGTCATCATGGCTGAAGAAATGGGTAAGCCATTAGTACAGGGGATAGCGGAAGCAGAGAAATGCGCCTGGCTTTGTGATTATTATGGCGAAAATGCAGTATCGTTTCTGGAGCCAAATGAGATTGATACAGGCGCTAATAATAGTTTTGTTGCCATCGAGCCCATTGGTCTTGTATTGGGTGTTATGCCTTGGAATTTTCCTTTCTGGCAGGTATTTCGCTTCGCTGTGCCCACCATGACCGCCGGCAACGGTGCAATCTTGAAACATGCTTCTAATGTACAGGGCTGTGCCAATGCCATTGAATCAGTATTTTTGGATGCGGGGTTTCCGGAGAATCTGTTTCGAAATCTTTCTATTCCCGGTTCCAGGGTTAATGGGGTGATCGAGCATCCTGCCATAGCCGCAGTAACCCTCACCGGCAGTACAACAGCTGGCAGGGCGGTTGCCGCGAAAGCCGGTGAGTGCTTAAAAAAAACTGTATTGGAACTGGGTGGGAGTGATCCCTACGTGATCCTGGATGATGCTGATCTGGATCAGGCTGTGGCAGCCTGCACGGCTGGCCGAATGCTGAATGCGGGGCAAAGTTGTATCGCCGCCAAGCGATTGATCGTCACTCGCAAAAATGAATCCGAATTTATTACATCGCTGCAGCGCTCTCTGGAATTGAAGGTCATGGGCGATCCCATGGATGAGGTGGACCTCGGCCCGATGGTATCGATAAATGCCCGGGATGAGCTCCATAACCAGGTGAAACGATCCATTGACGCTGGAGCTACATTGCTTATTGGGGGTGAAGTTCCCGATGGTGATGGTTCCTTCTATCCGCCCACACTGTTAACCGATGTTAAATCTGGTATGCCTGCTTTTGATGAAGAACTATTTGGCCCTGTCTTTGTAGTGATTATTGCCGAGCATGAGCAGGAAGCTATTGAGTTTGCAAACCAAACTGAATTTGGGCTGGGATCGGCTGTATTCACTGCAAATATTGAACGCGGCAAGGAATTGGCCAAGAGCTACCTACAGGCTGGGGCCTGTTTTGTGAATGATTTTGTTAAATCCGATCCGCGATTGCCCTTTGGTGGGATCAAGGCTTCAGGCTATGGCCGGGAACTGTCTGCGCACGGCATGATGGAATTTGTGAATATTAAAACGGTTGTCGTGAAACCGGCAGGAGATTCGTAAACTCATTACAGATGAAGAAGAAAATTTTACTGCTACTGGTTTTCCTGCCCATCATGGCTTTTAGCCAGGATAACCGCTTGTTCTGGGATGGCCGGGACTGGAAAAGGGTGGCCCAGACTGTCGATCATGACATAGAAATGGAAACCCGCATGAAAAGGGCGTATCTCCATGGAGTACTGGATGGCAGACTTTACGGATACTTAAAGACCTGGGCGGAGAATGCCACCTTGGCCAATGATGTATTTGGTGAAACCGTTGATTATCTCTCTACCCGCGAGCTAATCAAGAGCCTGGATCATTTTTATGATGATCCGCTGAACAGCTATATCCCGGTGCCGTCTGCCATAGTCATCGCGAATTTATATGCGGAACGAGTTCCCATGGATATTATAGATAATTATATCAAAGAGACCCGGGAGTGGGTAAACAGCCTGGTCATTGACCTGGATACCCTCAATTATAGCAGGTTGATCGAGGAAAAATATTTGAGACACAGGGCCAAGCAACCTTAGTCGATTCGGATAAATCCTATTTTTGGGTGCCAGGTGAATACCCGCGATTCACCAATAAATTTCAATTTGGCTATATGAAATTCATAGGAATTTGGTTTTTCCCCCGGCAGTGGATAGGCAATGCTTTTTGTGGATGAAAAACCTGTCTGCAGCGGCGGTTCATAGCTGTATAAAATGACCATCCTTTTTTCGTCCAGTAATTCACCCTGACTGTTCACTTCACGAATAAAGCCCTCCAGGTAATCCAGAGGCCGATCAACAAGATTGGTAACCTGGACGTTGACCAGAAGTTTTGATTCATTAATAATCCGGGACCGTATATCAATTTCAAAAGGTAAACCGTCCTGGGCCTGCAGGGCTGAAAGGAGGGCAATGACCGGTATGGCGTTTTTCAGCATACCGAAAATTGGCAGAAAATTTTGAAACTCAAAAGCGAAAGGTTTGGAAACCTTTGTTGGTGCTGGTTGGTATGAAGTAGATTAAAAGCATCTCATGTCACAAACAGATCTGAATAATATTCTCCATCGCATCAGCCCATATTTTATTGTTCAAAATGTGATGGAAAAAGATGGGCAATGGAGCATACACGGGCGCATGCTTTCCGATGTAACCCAAAAAGATCTTTTAAATGCAATGCGCCGGTCTGGTTTTGACATGGTGATCGATAAAGGAGATAATGGACTGGTATTAAACGTTGAGAGTGAAGCAGATCCCATCATTATCCGCATGCCGAAAATACCTCCTATCCACATTGTTTTGTTTTTATTGACTGTGTGCACCACTGTCATGGCCGGATCCATGATGGCCGGCGGTAACCCCTTTTCCAGTCTAAGCGATTGGTGGAAAGGTTTATCTTTTTCGTTTGCATTGATGATGATCCTGGGCTGCCACGAATCAGGACATTATTTCCTGGCTCGAAAACATAAGGTAGATGCATCATTGCCCTATTTTATCCCGGCGCCTACATTTATCGGCACCTTTGGTGCATTCATCAAGATCAGGGCGCCCATCCAGCGCCGTCTGGCATTGCTGGAAATTGGCGCTGCCGGACCCATAGCAGGATTTATCATCGCCGTGCCGGCTCTGATTTGGGGGCTGCGTCATTCCCGGGTTATTGAGACTGCTGCCAGTAGCGGAATAAAACTGGGCGATTCTATTCTGATGAAGCTAATGACCTGGAGTTTATTTCCAAGCCTGGGCCCGACGGAGGATATAGTGCTCCATCCGGTTGCGTTTGCCGGGTGGATCGGTCTGCTGGTTACTATGCTGAACTTGTTGCCCATTGGTCAACTTGATGGTGGGCATATTGCCTATGCATTATTGGGTCGAAAATTTGATATGGTAGCAAAATATGCCCTGCTCTCGCTGATTCCGATGAGCTATTTTTCTTTGAATTGGCTGGTCTGGGGATTGTTAATCCTGATACTGATGCGCACGACAAAGCATCCGCCCATATACAATATAGATAAGCCATTAACCAGCCGTGAGAAATGGATTGGTGCCATCAGCCTGGCTATTTTTATACTCTGCTTTATTCCAGCTCCTTTTTCATCCTGATGCTCTTTAGGGCAGTATTATTTTTGTTTACAGCAAATCTGTTTGCCCAGGTGCGAATTGGCGACTGGCGAGCCCTGACTTGCCCCCTGGATATTCGCGATATCGCGATAGTCAGTGATACAATGTATTGTGCTACAGGTGGAGGATTGCTGATAAAAACGGGTAATCAGTTTGCAACGCTTACGACAATTGATGGGCTCAATGGTGTAGACATTTCCGTTATCGCAGCAGATGGTGATGGCTATTTATGGCTAGGAGGCAACACTCCCAACGGATTTATACAGATCTATGATCCTATCAAAAAGAATTCGGTCAGCCTGTTCGATTATGGATTAACAGAGATAACAGGTTTTTGGATCGATGACAGTCTGGCCTTTGCCGCTTTTATCCAGGGCCAGGATGTAGGATTATTGAAGTGGCTGTTTGTAGATGGTGGATGGTCTTACCGGGATATTTTTCGGAATTTCCCAGTCAATATTAGCAATATCACTGGTTTTGGCATCCATGAATCAATGGTATTTCTTGGATCTGAAAATGGTCTGTGGATGGGCAGGATCACGAATAATCTGAAGGATCCTGCAAATTGGGAGATGCCCTTTCCGGAATTGTCCGGCTCCGTTAGCGCAATTGCCTTTTCAGAATCTTCTGTAACCTTGTGCCATGAAGGTGATTTGTATGAATTCCATTATGATGATTTGTCGGATTTAAGCCAGCAGTCAATGTCCGCTCCTATTGAATTTGAATATTTGGCATTTGATAGTAAAGATTTTCTTTGGGGCATAAAGGGAAAGAAAGTATATCGCAAAGATGTAAGTTTTGAATCGCTAACCTATCGGTACAACCTGCAATCCATGGCATTTGCCGCTGACGGGGTAATAATTGCTGGATCGATCATTGGCCTGGTTAATATCGATACAGTGAATTGGGTACTGGATCCCGTTATACCGAATGCGCCGCGAACCGGAAATTTTTCCGCAATTACAGTTTTAGGTGATGGACGCCTGGTTGGTGCCAGTGCCTGGGGATTAAGTGTTCTGGAAGAAGACGGTTGGCGGAATATCCTTGAGATCCTTGGCGAAAATACGCAGGTGGTCCATTCAAGTTATGATTATAATTCATTTATTGCCGATACTGTAGAGTACGATTTTGGGGGTTATGTGG
Source organism: Fidelibacterota bacterium (assembly GCA_012964275.1). Lineage (GTDB taxonomy): Bacteria > Fidelibacterota > Marinisomatia > Marinisomatales > UBA1611 > UBA1611. The sequence goes on from DTUG01000219.1 coordinate 4,802, forward strand.
CTGATATTGAGGAAGGTCCCGATGGGAAGATTTACTGTGGTATTCGCGGTGTTTACCCGGAGATATTTAATCCCTATAAGCGCGGTGGGGGTGTTCTGATTATCGATATCGATAACCCCGAAGATATCATTGCTATAGATACGACTATTTTAGGTTATCATACAACTCAGTCTAATTCAACTCCATATATGGTAGTGAAGGATGTGGAATTTGATGCAGCCGGAAACCTGTGGGTGGTCAATCCTTATGTTATTAATAAAAATATTCCGATCCATGTCCGGAATCCAGCAGGAGAGTGGCGATCCTATGGTTCAGCAGAAACTTCCGTAAAAATCAGCCAGTCTCCCAATGGGATTACCTTCGATCGCTGGTCCAGGGCCTGGGTATGTGCTTTTATGGCTGAGGAAGCCAATTTGGGCGTGTATCCCAATGGTGGTTTATTTATGCTTGACTTTGATGGAACTCCTGTAAATCCGACCGATTTCACCTGGGAGAAAATTATATCTGGTGAAACAACCTGGTCTGTTGCTATGGGCAGAAATGACCGGCTTTATTACTTGACCCCAACAGGGCTTAACTATTATGATATTCGTGATGGGGCTGACTGGTTCATTCGAGAAAACTTATATGCTTACTTTCCCAATATTTCTTTTGGTAAAGGCGCCGAACTGAAGGTAGATCCTCAAGGGAATATCTGGACTCATTCACCGTCTCAGGGGGTGCATGTGCTTTTAGAAAATACGACCTATTGGCCGGATATCAATGGTTTGCGAGCAAGCAACAGTCCGCTTCTGTCCGATGAGATAACTGATATTGCCTTTGATAGGCAACGGGGCTTAGCCTACATCGCAACCAGTAAGGGGGTTAATATCCTGCGAATACCATTTGGAGGCTCGGTTTCGAATTATAATAATATCAAGATATTCCCAAGTCCCTTTGTTATCCCTGC
>DTUG01000219.1:5850-7045 GCA_012964275.1 Fidelibacterota bacterium
AGCGGTTTGAATATATTCAGGCATGATCCCGAATTCCTGTTCCAGTTCATCAGCTATTTCTCTGATCAGAACCGTTCGCTCCTGGTGGTTTAGAAAGGCACTTTTCATGGCAATAATCGTAACCTCCCGAAAATCGTGAAGCCCCAGTCCAAACAGGTTGCGAGCCAGCATGAATTCTTTCGTTAGGGTAGTATCGGACATAAGTCGGTTATCCGTGTTTAGTGTGACCCGGATCCCTTGGTCATAATAGAGCTTGAACGGGTGAAATTTCAGTGAACGGACTGATTTGGTATGCCAGTTGGAGGTCAGGCAGATCTCCAGGGTAATGCGGTGATTATTAACATACTGCATTAGGTCCTGATCTTCTTTCAGCCGCGTTCCATGGCCAATTCTGTTGGCGCCGCAGGTATGGATGGCCTGGTGTATTGAAGCTGGGCCGAATGCTTCGCCCGCGTGGATCGTTACATTCACATTGTTATTTCGGATCAGGTAAAATGCTTCCCGGTGCTTCTTTGCCGGGTAATTTTCTTCCGGACCCGCAAGGTCAAATCCAACCACACCCCTGTTCTTATAACGCACTGCCAGGTCGGCCAGTTTTAGTGAAATGGAGGGTGAAATGCTGCGAATACCGCAGATGATGATGCGGGTTTTGATGCCAAACTCCTGTTCTCCCTGTTTCAAACCTTTACGAACCGCATCAACAGCATCCTCCATGGTTATTTCTTTCTGGACATGCAATGCCGGGGAAAAGCGGATCTCAGCATAGCGAACATTTTCATCGGCAATATCTTCAACATATTCAAAAGCAGCTCTCTCCAATGCAGCGGAATTCTGTAAAACTGCCAGGGTCAGGTCAAACCGTTTGATATAATCTTCTAAATTCCCCCGTTTTTGTCCTATTCTCATGATCTTTCCCAATTCATCAGCATTTCGGCTTGGGAGCGGAATATTATCTTTCTGAGCCAGGTCCGCCATTGTTTCCGGCCGCAGGCATCCGTCCAGATGGCAATGCAGTTCCACCTTGGGGAGTCGCTTTAACAGGTTTGAAGTGATTTTCATTTATGAGTTATGGTATTGTAAATCCAGTAAATCACTGCGAGAAAAGCAACGGGTCCCAGCCATGATAATCCCTGAATTGCTGGCCACCAGTCTTTATTCCCAGTGACAAAAATGGGTACGGCCACAAGTATGCCCA
>DTUG01000220.1:0-19368 GCA_012964275.1 Fidelibacterota bacterium
GGAATAATTTTTTCCTGGCTATTGATTGCAGAGCGACTTCGAGAAGAAACGAAAAAATATGATACCCTGACCATCCCTGAATATTTACATCGTCGTTTTCAGGACCACTCCAATATTATTCGACTATTTTCCACACTGATCATTTCGTTTTTCTTCACTTTTTATGTTTCTGCACAATTTCATGCTTCTGGCAAGGTGTTGCATACTTTATTCAATATACCTCATCTTTATGGGATTATCATAGGTGCCGCAGTGATCATCATTTATACACTAATGGGTGGGTTTTTGGCTGTCGCTTGGACAGATCTTCTCCAGGGCATACTTATGTTTGGTACCTTAACAATTCTGCCGCTAGTGGGTTTTATTGAGCTTCAAACAGCACAGCAGACTCTTGGTGAGAGCCTTTTACAGGCCGGGCCTAATAATGCATCCTTCACAATGGGAAAACAAGGATTTGCTGCCATAACCGTTGTCCTGGGTGGATTGAGCTGGGGATTTGGTTATCTTGGACAGCCTCATTTAGTGATTCGATATATGGCCATACGGGATCCAAATGATGTAAAACAGGCAAGGACTATAGCCATACTCTGGGCAATACCTGGAGTCACCGGCGCTTTTCTTATCGGTTTAGTAGCACTCAATTATTTTGGACCTGATTACTTTAAAAACGTTGATGTAGAACAGGCTATGCCTTTGCTGGCTACCAAATTGCTACCTCCTGTCGTTGCCGGTCTTTTCATTTCCGGTGCCGTGGCAGCCATGATGTCAACCGCAGATTCGCAATTACTAGTGTCCACATCGGCTATTACAGAAGATTTTATCCATCAGTTTCTGGGCAAAGAGCTTTCAAACAAATTACTGGTAAGGTTGAGTCGAATCACGATTGTCATTCTTGGACTTTTTGCTTTAGGGATCGCTATAATGTCGCAGGTCCAGGGAAAAAATATATTTGGAGTGGTCAGTTATGCCTGGAGCGGCCTGGGCTCAGCCTTTGGTCCGGTGCTGGTATTAACCTTATGGTGGGGAAAACAACGCGTCAAGGTGTAATAGCGGGCCTGTTATCAGGGTTTTTAAGTACCGTCATCTGGGCTAATGTATCGTTACTGCAGAATATTGTAACTGAAAGATTTGCCAGTTTTGTTATTGCGTTTGCTGCTGTCATAATCGTGAGTATGTACACACAGAAAAAAAATGGCGATTGAGCTAAAAACAGCTTTAAAAACTATTGATGGCAGAGAAATAGCTCCAATATATTACTTAAAAGGCAGCGACCAGTATCTTCAGTCATTATTCATTGAAAAGGTCGGCCTAGCTGTTTTTGGTGATGAACCTGTAGATAAAACGTTACTTTTGCCTGTTGAGATGTCCGGCAAAGAAATCATTGACCGATTATTAGCCACGGATCTATTCAGCAGTAAAAAGTTGTTTATTTTGCGGGATCCCCAGCAGGTGAGGGGTAATTATGGGAAAGATCTCTTGGCATACTGCCAAGCACCAATCCAAAATCACACTCTGATACTGGTGAATGATGATTTTCTTGACAGTTCCGTTTTTTCAAAGTTTGTTGAAAAGTTTACGAATCCAATTAGTGTACAAACACCTTACACACAAAACTTGAGAAGTTGGGCATTGTATTTCTTTGAGGAACGAAAAAAGTCTGTCCAGCCTAAGGTGGTAGATACGTTGATCGAAATGACCGGTGATTCCCTTCATCATATGCAGAATGAAGTTGAAAAGTTATGTTTGTGGTCAGGCAATAAAAAAACGATCGAACAGGATGATTTGGGTAAATTTTCCGGCTGGCGTAGGAACAGGCAGCGCTGGGAATTTCTTGCTGCCTTGGGGAATGGTGATTTAAACAAATCTGTTTCACTTGGGAAAATAATTATTACCAAAAATGAAACTATGGTATCACTCATCTATCCATTAACTGCTCTATTCCAGGAGATGCTTTATGTTAAAATGAATACTGGAACTTTTTCACATCCTAAAGGTTATATGCCTATATCACGTTCGATAAGGCAGCGAATTCCGGAGTTTGCCAAGGGGTTTAGTCAGAAAAAAATTGAATTCGCCCTAAAACATCTTGGAAAAATCGAAAAACGACAAAAAACAACATATAGCAATGGCGAATCAGAACTTATCCAGTTTATCTACCATGTCCTGGGATAATTCAACTTCCCCCTACGTATATACTGATGAACAACTCATCGCCCGTTTTCAAAAGGGTGATGAAAACGCTTATACGGAGTTGGTAAACCGCTATCGCGACAGGCTGATGAATTTTGTATTCCAATACTTGGGCGAAATGGAATTGGCCGAGGATATAGTCCAGGATACCATGCTGAAATTGTATCAGAAAAAGCATTATTATAAAGAAATTGCCAAGTTTTCAACCTGGATCTATACCATTGCAAAAAATCTAGCCAATACCGAATTACGTCGAAGAAAACGCCGTAAAACTACATTTCTCAGTCACATGACCCGAGAGGAAAAAGATTATGATCTGCCCGCAATTCAACCTGAACCTGGCCAGGACGTACAAACTGAATATGCATATAAACTAATACAGGCTGCGATCCAAGAATTACCTGATCATTTCAGAACAGTTATTATTTTGCGGGATATTCAGGAACTTTCTTATGAAGAAATAAGTTCTATTCTTGATGTTCCCCTGGGAACTGTTAAGTCGCGGATCAATCGAGCGCGGCTCCAGTTACAGGCAGAATTAAAAGATTTAAAGTAAAAGGAGAATATGTTATCGATGAATCGTTATCAATTTGAAGACTTGATTTCAGACTATCTGGAGAATTCACTTTCATTGACAAAGCGAAAGGAATTCGAGTTGTATCTATCTAAAAACCCTGGCGCTGCCGACCTAGTTAACCAGGTTAGAAACAACATGTTGGAGATAAAATCTGTAAAACAGGTAAAAACATCCGCAGATTTCATGGATCAACTCATGGATAAAATTCAAGCGGATAAGAGTGTTATCAGCAAACCAGTCTTAGAGCAGAGGACACTATTCGGTTTCACACCAGTATATGCATCTCTCATGACCGGCCTGGCAGTAGCGTTAGTTTTTGTAGGTTCCCAGTTTTTTACTCCCGTTGTTCCCGGAGCAACACCAGGATTCAATACTATAGCAGAGAAAAAAGCACCTGTGCTCTCAAATCCGGATCCACAAGCACAAATGTTCAGGACAGATTTAGCCGCTGCAGAAAAAGATTCTGTTGATATAGATAAAGAGAGTGAATCAGATAGGGATTACTCGGGAAAGATTAGATATGTAAAAGATTAATGTTAGGCTAAACCTGTTTAAATCCCCGTTGAAACTTGGTAAGTTTATCGACGGGGATTTTTTATTTCTGAGATTACGTATGGACAATCTATCAAGATCAACGGCTATTTTCATCGGTTTCTGTCTAGCTGTCCTACTGCTCGTATTTCTACAAGTTGAAGATCAAACAGTTAGTTTTATAATAAAAGGCATTGTTATTGGGGGATTAGCCTGGATCATATATTTATATTATCAGTATTTAGGTGAAGCTGGTCAAAATGGTTCCCATAGTCAACAAGATGATCTTGAGAACTTAACCGACTTACATTCCCAGTATACTATTGCACAGACTCATTACGCATCTCTTCAGGAATTAATTTTTTCAATGGTTAAAGCAATGAATAATGAATTTGAGGTGGGGATGTATATGATAAACCCTACTTCTCAGAATTTCGATTTGCAAAATGGCACTGTGGCAGATTTTGAAAAGACTGTGAGTTTAAATAACACGATTGTTAAAAAATGTATTGACCATAAAACTGCTGCAACATGTCACCAAAAGGACTACCTTGACGCTTGGCAGGAAATTTTCGGTAATCAAAATTGGCGTGGCAGTGAATGTGTTGTGGGTCAAACTCTAAGTTTTAAGGATAAACCTGTAGGCTTAATTTTAGTTAAATCCGACCATTTCAGCGATATAAACCCAAAAGATCAAGTAATCATCGAATATTTGGGAGATATGGTTTCCCTTTCTATGGAAGAACTGGATAGCCTGGAGAAATCAGTTGCGGGCAACGACAATAAATTACGGATCCTGGATTTGATCAATGAACTGAGCTTCAAACAGGATGAGCCTATGATCCTAAATAAATTTCGGCATCTGATTCGATCTTTTTTTAATTATGATTGCTTGACAATATCCTCCCTAAATGAAACAAATCTGAAAGCGAGTATTAAGCTGCTTGATGGGATACAAACTGACCTGCCTCAAGAAAATGAATTTAATATTCATGGAACTCTTCATGGGCTTCCCTATAGTGAAAATAAAATCATTAACGAACTGAATTGGGCTGAAAAGTATTCAAATCTAGCTCGGTTTAAGGCTGGAGACACGCACGATCCGGAATTCAAATCTATTCTTGGGATACCTGTATTCATCGAGGATGAAATCTGGGGTTGTATTATGATCGAACGATCACAACCCATCCGTTTTACAAAGGATGACGAAAAAATCATTACCCTCGTCGCGCGCATACTAGGAGCAGCTATCTTATGGTTAAATGAATACAAGAAAATTTACCAGGATGCTATCCGGGATGGTTTGACCGGTTTATTAAATCATAAAACCTTTATGGAACGTGCTTTGGAAGAAATAGAGCGTGCCCGTCGATTCCAGCACCATCTGGTCTTTCTAATGTATGATTTGGATAAGTTCAAGCGGGTCAATGATACACTTGGACATCCATATGGTGATTATGTAATTAAAACGACGGCTCAGATTATGAAGGATAATGTTCGAACTATTGATGTTGTGGCACGTTATGGTGGTGAAGAATTCGCTATTGTTTTGGTTAACACAACACAGGAAATGGCCTTAATAGTTGCGCAGCGTATTGTTGATACTATAGCAAACCATCAATTCTCGATGGGTGGTGATGACATAAAAATGACCATTAGTTCAGGTTTATGTGAATATCCAAATGATTCAGATCAACTAAGTAATTTGATTGAATTCGCGGATCAGTGTCTATATGAAACAAAAAAAGGAGGCGGAAATGGTGTGACTGTATATCGAGATGGAAAAAAAATTAGTGATGATAAAACAACATAGTTGGTATCAGAGATGAATATAGTTAGATATTTGATTTTTCTAATGATTGTGTTGTTTTTGAATATTTCCATTGGCATAGCTGAGAACAACGAGGATACTCGAAATGAAATAGCACTACACCATTTTATGCAAGGCGAGTTTTTATTAAATCAGGGGAATTATGCTTTAGCTGTTATTGAATTCCAGGATGCATTAGAAGCTGATCCCAATGCGCCAACAATACACGTGTCCATTGCAGACGCATATCGGCGTCTTGGTAAAACCAGGCGTGCAGAAGATCACTTGCATATTGCCATTGAACTGAATCCTGAAGAAGTGGATGCCCGCCAAATGCTGGGGCACCTTTATCTGCTCCATAAACGGTTCAAGGAAGCAGAAATGGAATTTCTCGAACTCAGCAAGATCGACCCATATAATGATGAATATCTGGCCACCCTGGGTGATCTGGCTAAACTGCAGCATAATTGGAATATAGCAATTGACTTTTATTTGGCTGCCTATCGTGCTAATCCTTCTGCTATTAAACCAGTAGAGCAAGCCCTGCAGATCTCATTAAATGCCGAATTATTCGACCGTGGGGAAGAAATTTGCGATATTTTGGTTAAGGATGATTCTCAGAATCAACAATATTGGGAAACGTATCGTGACTTAACTTTATTTAATAAGCACTATGAAAAATCCCTGAAAGCTATAGGCATGCTGGAGTCCTTAAACGGGGTTTCAATCAAATCCCTGTTGCAAAAAAGTGCAATCCAACAGGAACTTAATGATACAAATGAAGCACTGGCTTTTTTACACGATGCATTTATGATAGATAGTGTGAATTCAGATGTTCTTCAGCGTCTGATTTCAATTTATCTTGAACTCGAAAAATTTGATAATGCCATCATTTACAATGAGAAATTCATCCGGCATTTTCCAGATGACCCTCGTGGATTTGTTAATCGGGCTATCCTGGCGCTCAATGAGGCAAAGCCGGAAGATGCCGTGATTGCTCTGGCACCACATATCGAAAAATTTCAAAAGGATTATACAACTCAATATTTATTGGGAACGGCGTATTATCAGTTGAAAGATTATATCAACGCAGAAGATCACTTGACAGCGGCCTTATCAATATTCCCCGAATCTCGAAATACCAAACACACTCTGGCACTGATCTTTGATAATAATGGAAACTGGAGAAGATCAGACAGCCTGTATATAAGCCTGATTTCAAGCGATAGTACTGATGCTCAAGCTTATAACAATTTTGCCTATAGTCTTGTTGAGCGGAATGACAACTTGGAATTAGCACTGGAAATGGCTTTGATTGCTAATCGTTTGAAACCTGAATCTGCCCCATACATGGATACATTAGGCTGGATTTATTATAAATTGGAACAACTCGAAAAAGCACTGGAATATATTCAAGGGTCTTCCGGGATAGATAATACCAATCCCACAATTTTAGAGCATTTGGCGGATGTGTTGAAAGCAACGGATCAAATTGAAAAAGCCAATTTGATTTACCGACAAGCAATAGAAACCGGCGGCGACAGTTTATCCATTCAGAAAAAGCTGTTTTCTGATTGATTGTGAAAAAAATATTGTTTCTGACCTTTTTTGCAGCGTGCACTTATCCGCCGTATAGACCTGTTCCGGTGCCAACGGATCTGCCTTCATATTCAGAATTGAAAAACAGCTTTATTTCTTGTGGTGGGCGCGGGAATATCTCTTCGACCGGAAACTTTAGCGGAAAGTTATCCTTTAGTTTTCTATCCCAAAATGACAGTTCCTTCTTCCAATTTCAGGATGCGTTAGGAAGAAAAACGTTACTAATGTGGATTACACCGGAATCGGTCAATGCATGGAATATATTGGAAAACAGATATTATGAATATGATGCGATAAGAGATTTTTTTCCTTTTTTGCAGGTGGTAAAACCTGATGACATAACCAAGTTCTTATGGGGAATCGAACCGGAATATTTAGAGCAGGACTTTACAGTGTTAAAGGAAAATTCGGTTACCATGTCCATCAGTTTTGAGACCGAATCGGTTGAAAAAACTTTAAAGGGAATTACCAAGGCGGTATTTAATAATTCAGCCAATCATCAAAAGGTTGTTATTCGCTTGAGTTCGAGAATCCATAATGTAACACCAGTGGATCTTGCAAAAGCGTGGGATTTGATGCATAGTTAGACATTATGCTATCTATTGTTATCCCGGTATTTAATGAACGTGAATCTCTTCCGCATTTGTGGAAAGAAATCAATCATGTTCTAGCTGATGACTCAAACTGGGAGATATTATTTATTGATGATGGATCTTCTGATGGTTCTCTAGATTACCTGGCAGATCTGTGTAAAAATAACTCCGCAGTCAAGCTTGTTCAGTTTTACCGCAATTTTGGCAAATCCGCTGCTTTATCGGAAGGGTTCAAACATGCCCAGGGTGATACAATCGTTACTATGGATGGAGACCTGCAGGATGACCCAGCAGAAATTCCAAACCTTATCAACAAGTTAGAAGAGGGCTATGACCTGGTTTCCGGCTGGAAAAAGACTCGGTATGATCCGTGGACTAAAACTTTTCCTTCCAAAATATTCAATTTTGTCACCCGATTATTTACCGGTGTTAAAATTCATGACTTCAACTGCGGGCTGAAATGCTATCGTCAAGTAGTAGTAAAATCATTAGATATTTTTGGCGGACGTCATCGCTATATCCCTGCATTGGCCGGTCAGAAAAATTTTAAGGTCGGTGAAGTCGTAATTAACCATCGGCCTAGAAAATTCGGTAAAACAAAATATGGAGGGTCACGCCTTTTTCATGGATTTTTTGACCTGTTGACTATATTATTTCTGAATCGCTATACCCAACAACCATTGCACTTATTCGGTTTTTTTGGTTTGATTGCATTTACGTTTGGCCTGATCTCTGAATTTGTAGTTCTATACTACAAGTTTGGAATCGGTGATCCATTTTCTAAACACATTGCCTTGCTCATTTTTGGCGTGATGCTTGTGTTGATCGGTATTCAATTTTTTTCCATTGGTCTTTTAGGTGAAATGATGGCCCGGACAAATCAAAGGCAGGAAAACAGAGTTAAGGAAATAATATCATCCAGTTAATTACCGTGATATATGATAACATCATCACCGATCATCAGTGTTATAACGCCCACGTATAACCGAGCGGATGAACTTGGTCCGCTGATTAATTCATTACAAAACCAAACACTGGACCATTCCCTCTTTGAATTAATTATCTCAGATGACGGATCTACAGATGATACTGCTGTTGTTATAGATACTTGGCGGGAAAAGATTGACTTTTCACTGCGCTATTTAACCCAGGATAACCAGGGTCCTGGTGCGGCAAGAAACCACGGCTTGGCTGAGTGCACAGGAGAATTGATCATGTTTATTGATTCTGACTGCGAAGCCCACCAGTCATGGGTAGAAACGATTTATAGTGCTTATCAACTTGACGAGTTCGATGCCTGCGGAGGGCCGGATAGTGCTAAAAGCGATTTTACACCTATCCAGAAAGCAATTGATTTTTCCATGACATCTTTTCTAACAACCGGGGGAATGCGGGGGCACAGTGATAAAATGATGGCCAAATTTTATCCCAGGTCACATAATATGGCTTTGAAAAGATCTTTGTATGAAAAAATAGGTGGTTTTGGATCACTCCGCCACGGTCAGGACATTGAATTGAGCCATCGAATTCACAAAAGCGGAGCACGGGTAAAGTTCATGAAAGATGCCATTGTTTACCATCGTAGACGTACAACACTTAAAAAGTTCTTTCGTCAGGTATTCAATTGGGGTGTAGCACGGATCAACTTGGGAAAAATTGATAGTGCGATGCTGGAGCCCATACATTTTATTCCATCCATTGCAATTCTAATGATAATTACGATAATTACAGGAGCATTTTTCAACAGCCAAGTTTATTTGCCAGTCCTTGCTATAGGAATTGGATTGTTCCTACTAGCCTGTTTGATTGGCGGAATAAAAAACAGAAGTATAATTGTTGCAGTGATATTGATTACCGTAATTCCTTTACAGGTTATAGGATACGGATTAGGATTCTTAAGTGCATTTATCAGCAGGTTTATTTTTAATCGAGGTGAGTTTACAGGCTTCACAAAAAATTATTACCAATAGTGAAGAAAGTTTTAGTGATATCCTATTACTGGCCTCCGAGCGGAGGCCCCGGGGTACAGCGTGTATTAAAGTTTTGTAAATATCTACCGGAATTTGGCTGGGAGCCGATCGTATTAACTGTAAAAAATGGCGAATTTCCATCTCGGGATGAGTCTCTCTTAATTGAGGCGGAATCAATAAAAGTTTACTATGCGAAGGCAATTGCTCCTTACGGACTTTTCAAAGTCTTTTCTAGATCGGAACGTATTCCGGCTCATCTATTAAGTCCTCAAGAAAATGAACGGATCATTAATAGAATCGCTCGCTGGGTTCGGTATAATATGGTGGTTCCTGATGGGCGTATAGGCTGGTATCCCGGAGCGGTAAAATTGGGCTTGCATATTCTTGAAAGTGAAAATATTGATCTTATTTTTTCTTCTGGACCACCCCATACAGCCCATTTAATTGCAAGAAAACTATCCGAAAATTCAGGGTTGAAATGGACGGCAGATTTTCGGGATCCATGGACCGATCGGTTTTATTATGTTGAATCGCCACGCTGTAGATTAACAAAGTGGCTCGATGGAACACTTGAGAAAAAAATATTAAGTAAGGCAGACCGGATAACGGTGGTCAGCCCTGGATTTTGTGACCAGTTAAACAACCATGTTCCAATCAAAGATAAATCAGATATTCTTTTTAATGGATTTGATGAAGAAGATTTCAGAGATAGGTCGTTTCATCGCAGGGATAATGGGAAAATTGTAATCTCACATATAGGTTCACTATCCAAATCGCAAAATCCGATTTTGTTATTTCAGGCTATTCAATCATATTATAAAAAATTTTCTGAAAATCGATTCAGGTTGCGATTTATCGGATCAGTTCATCCCGCAATAAAAGACACAATCAATGAATTCAAGTTGAATTCCATGGTAGAATTCATAAACTATTTGCCTCATGCAGAGGCGATCAAGCACATGATGGAATCCGATGCTTTATTAATCGTAGTGCCTGATCTTCCTGGAAGTGAAGGAATTATCCCTGGAAAATTATATGAGTATTTACGTAGCGGATCACACATAATTTTAATCGGAAACGATAATTGTAACGCAGCTGATATCGTTACCAATTTTGGCGGATTTTGTATTAATCAAAACCAGACAGATTTTAAGATAGAAAGAATTACTTCGATTAGGACCAATCAAAATACCTCCCAATTAAATCAATATTCGAGACGATCGCAGTCAGAGAGGTTATCAGAAATATTTTCAAATTGTGTTGACGAATAAATGTTCCAGTTCAAGCAGTTCATCAAATCGATACTACTGATACTCAGGTTACCTTTTCTGAGGATTTTCAGCACCACTTTTTTTCTGAGTGCATTCTTTTACAGTATTTTTTCAAGAGCCTTTTGGCGGGAATTTAACAGTGTGTTGAGGGGGCGTTATTTGTATTTAAAACGTCTGCATGAAAAATCGGAAAATGTGTTTCTATTGAGGCGAAATGTTCATCGCTTAGAAAAAGGTTTGCTCATGCGGCCTCGTAGACCTGTATTTGGGTTAAAATATATTGAAGAACTGGTAAATGTATATGAAAGATTAGTTAGCAAAGATTTAGAAAATGACGAATCTATAGTAGATCAGTTGATCTGGGCTCGTGATGTGCTGACGAAATACTTCTCTGTTGTAGAAAACAATACAATAGTTTCCAATTGCAGGAACCAATTCGAGAAGATTGATATTGCATTTGGATCTAAGGAAAAAAAGATCCCTTTCAATCAGCCTTCTAAAGAACCTCCGGTTCAATACGACCAATTTTTTAAATTGACAAAAAACAGGCGTTCCGTGCGTTGGTTTCTCCCAAAACCTGTTCCCCGTGAAATGATTGACCGTGCCATACTGGCAGCTGTTCAATCTCCAAGTTCCTGTAATCGCCTGCCTTATGAATTCCGAGTTATTGATGATGAAAAAATGGTTAAAGAAGTGTCGACTATCCCTATGGGGACAAAGGGATTTTCTGATAATATACCAGTCATTATTGCAGTGGTCGGCCATCTGGATGCATTTTTCAATGAGAGGGATCGGCACCTTATCTATATCGATGCTAGTTTAGCCTCCATGGCAATGGTATTATCTTTCGAGACGATGGGACTATCAACCTGTTGTCTGAACTGGCCGGATATCCCCAAGCGAGAGAAGAAAATAAGTAAAGCCCTAAACCTTGAACGGAAAAATCGTGTTATTATGTTTATGGCCGTAGGATGGGCAGATCCGGAAGGAAAAGTAGCTTATTCTGAAAAGAAACCTTTGGGCGTTATCCGCAAGTATAACTGATGATTATTGAGATAAAAGGAGGCGGTTTTATCAACAAGGGCGCCCAACTTATGCTACAAACTTTAATAGCAGAAAAAAACTGGTTTAGTGATGATTGTAAATTTGTGATGCACATGGCGTCCGGGTCTTTCGCAGATAGAAATTCCTGCCAATTGGGACATTTAGCATGGCTTCATACCTGGAATTATCTTCCTGCAGCAATTTTAACAGACACCTTCTTTTCTTGTCTTTCCCGGAAGGTCAGAAAAAAGTTCAATATTTGGTTAAAGAATGAAATTGAAGGGGTATTGGAGATCTCAGGTTTTGTTTACTCTGACCACTTCGGACCGAAACCCTGTAATAGAATGGCAGATTATTATAGACAATTGCGTAATGCCGGGGCAAAAATTATCATTATGCCGCAGGCAATGGGTCCATTTGAAAATCCGGATGTGAAAGCATCAGTTCTGGAAATCATAGATGCAGCTGAACTGGTTTTTATAAGGGATGAAGTATCATTTGGCCACGTAACCGAATTGGCTGGTCGTTTAGAGAGGATAGTCTACACTCCAGATTTTACACTATCATTAATGGGCGTAGAAAAAGAAGAATACAATAATTTGAAGGATAGGGTGTGCATTATACCCAATGAAAAATTATTTAAATCGCATACCATAGATAAGAATAAATATACCGGGTTACTCAATTCGATCGTTTCATTTTGCAGTGAGAAAAAGATTAAACCTTTTTTATTACTTCATGAATATGGCAAAGATAATACCCTAGTTGGAGGTCTAGCAGGAGAAATTTCAGAGTCTCTGGATATTGTAAGTGAAAGTGACCCCCTTGTTCTAAAGGCTATTATTGGTCAGTCGAAACTAGTGATTAGTTCACGCTATCATGGTCTCATTAATGCGCTTTATCAATCTGTACCCGTTATTGCGACAGGCTGGAGTCATAAATATGAAGCGTTGCTGAATGAATATGATCTTGGTGATTATATGATTTCTGATTATGATCCTCAATCCATAATTCACATGATGGCTGATATTCTTGATTCAGCTAAGTCAGGCACTCTAGCGCAAACCATTTCCCTGGAAAACCAAAAACGGAAAAATAAATTGAATGAAATGTGGCAGCGTATTGAAACTGTAATGCAAACGTAACAGATGCCCATGGCAGTACGCAAACCAGTAATAACAGCGGGGAAACAGGGTGTTATTTATGGATTAGGCAACATATTCAATAAACTGGCATCCTTTCTGCTCATTCCTTTATATACGGTATTTCTCCCGACATCAGTGGTGGGTATTCTTATTTTGATTGAATTGTTTGAGAATCTGCTTGTCAACTTTCTACCCTATGGTGTTGCCTATGGCATGTGGGAAAAATTAAAAAAGGAGCCGAAGAAAAAATTTCAATCGTTTCCTTCTGCATTTTACTCGTCACTAATAGCCACGTCTGTTGCCGTTATACTATTATATCTAAGCAGAGGATTATTTGTAGGTTTTTTAGGGATACCTATCGAGATAAGTTGGGTCTATAACTTGATCCTGCTGAATATTCTATTCAATGTTCAAATTCGCGTTTTTCTTTGGTTTATTCAATATGAGGGTAAAGCAATTCAATTCATTGCACTATCATTTATTCAATTTGCTGGGACTCTTTTTTTATCGATCCTGTTTGTAGTATATCAGGGAAAAGGTCTGGAAGGTTTAATATTAGGGAAATTTATCTCTTACCTGATCATATTTGCAGGCTGCCTTTTGTATACACTGCTTAAATATCCTAAAACCATTGACTTCTATCGGTATAAATCTATGCTGCAGTTTGGATTCCCCTTAATGGTCCTAGGCTTAACCCATCCTGTTTTAACAATTTTAGATAGGTTTGTAATGCGGATGGTGGAGTTACCTTTGGACCAGATTGGCATCTACAGCGTTGGCTATAAATTTGGTATGATAATTAATATGGTTCTTGTGATTCCCATGCAGCGCGTGTGGAGCCCAATGATGTTTAAATTGGGGCTTGAAGATAAAAATCTTCAATATCACCGGGATTTTCTGCTTTATTACTCAATAATTGGCATGAGCTTATTTGTGGGGATGCTATTATTCAGCAGGGAAATGTTAGGATTGGTAACCACCGTTTCATATGATTCTGCTGCAACAATCATCCCGATTATTACCCTGGCTTATTTCTTTCATGGGTATCGAATATTTTTTCAGGCTGGTGCTGCCTTAACAGGAAAAACATGGAACCTAATATTTATACCTTTAATAACGGTCAGTGTCAGTATATCAGTAAACTACATCCTCATTCTTCGGCATGGTGTAATAGGGGCTGCTGTTGCCACACTACTATCCTATATATTGCTGGATATCATTGTGTATGTAGTTTCCAGTCGATCTTTGTATATCGAATGGAATTGGAAAAAACTGGCAAACCTTTATGTGTTGGTTGGCATTATTGTATACATATTTTTCAGTTTCTTATTGCCCCAAGATGGTAAAACGCTATTATTCGAAAAATCGATACTCTTAATAGCGTTTTTTATTGGCTTAATTATTTTACGCATCGTTGGGTTGAGAGAACTCAATAGTATAAAATGGATAATTCAAAAAATATTAAAGGTGAACCCTTGATGGATAAAAAATATATCCCCTTATTGATTGTATTAATCACTGCCATTTTTCTTTGGAAGATGATTGTTTATGGATATATCCCTATGGCAAATGACATGGTGGCTCATGAACCGATCAAAAAGTGGATCAGTTCCACATCCGAATTCCCGCACTGGTTTCCCAATCTGTTCTCTGGTCTTCCATCTTATGGAGGATATATCTATACACCTGGTGATCCCGTAAAACCCATACTGGATATTCTCTTTTTCAATAAAGGTGTAAAACTCTGGTTTTATCTTACACTGGGTGGACTGGGCCTGTTTTATTTTATACAGTTTTTGGGAAAAAGTACTTTCCCTGCTCTACTTGGCGGACTTTCCTATGCTTTGACACCTTACGGGTTTGGCCTGATCAATGCCGGTCACAACAATAAGATCATGGCTATGGCTTTTATACCATGGATTCTATTCGGCGCCATGTATTCATTAAAAACTAGATCCCTGAAATCTGTTCTGTTTCTCAGCATCGTCACTGCACTACAATTGTGGTCAAATCATCCCCAGATCGTTTATTATACCTGGATGGTGGTGGGTTTATGGTGGCTGTTGAATGCATTCTTTGACTTAAAAGATAGAACTTTTTCTTTGCCTAAAACTGGAATAGGCCTAGGTCTTATTTGTGCCGGTTTGCTGTTAGCGCTGCTGATGGTTTCTGATCCTTATATAGATGTCTATACTTTCCAGAAGCATTCCAATCGCGGTGCACCATCTGTTATGGATCAAACAGGTGACACAAGATCAGGCACTAAATGGGACTATGCGACTCAATGGTCCTTTCATCCCAAGGAAACTATTTCATTCCTATACCCATATCACTACGGTCTTCAGAATTTTCCCGCTAGGGATATGAACGCAGCAGCCTATTGGGGTTATATGCCGTTTACCCAATCCACCCATTACCTGGGATTAATAGTGGTACTTCTGGCAGTTTTGGGGGCCTTGCTTCGAAAACCTGATCGCTTCGAATCATTTTTATGGTTGACCAGTCTTTTAGTTCTTGTGGTCGGTTTTGGAAGCCATTTTCCAGTGCTATATAAACCATTGTTCTCAATAGCACCATTCTTTTCGAAATTCAGGATTCCATCCATGATCTATCTCCTCCTCGCGGTCACGCTGCCATGTCTAGCCGCCAGTGGGATGGATACACTTATGAATCAAGAAAGCAAAAAGGAGACCCTTAAAAAATGTCCCTGGTTCTTTGGGGGTTTTATTGGTCTCACCTTGGTATTATTTCTATTTGGCGAATCCCTTTTCTCTTTTTCCTCGACCGGGGACAGTCGGTTTAACCCTGCATTGATATCCCAAGTGCAAAATATTAGAACGGACCTTTACCAGAAAGGTTTATTGTTGGCGCTGGCCATAGGTGCAGCGGGTTTTGGTTTGATATGGACTTACACAAAGAGGCGACTGAATGCATGGATGTTTTCCATCATGTTGATCATGGTATCGTTAGTGGATCTATGGATAGTTGATCAGGAATTTTTGCAATTGAAACCCGCTAAGAATATGAGCGCCCAGTTTAGACCGAATCCGGTAATTTTATATCTGCAAAAAGATTCAGGACATTACCGGATATTCCCTGCTGATGAATTGAATTCAAACAAATATGGGTATTGGGGTATTGAAAGCATTGGTGGATACCGGGCTGTTAAGCTTCGGCACTATCAGGATTTGATGGATACCGGAGGTTTTGGAAGACCCACTATACTAAGTATGTTAAATGTGAAGTATCTGATTACCGGTAAAAAAGTACGCAATATATCATTTACACCCGTGCCGGACATTAAAGGCTTTTATGAGAATAAAGATGTTCTGCCCAGGGCCTGGCTGGTAGGAAATGTTGAGAATGTCCCAGATCAAAAAACATCCTTATCTAAAATAATGTCAAAATCTTTCAGGCCGGAAAGGTCGGCAGTCGTGGTTAATTACACAGGACCGGATCTGCCTGGAACGGTTCAGGGAACTGCTGAGATAGAATCACATATAGAAAATGAAATAATGGTCAATGTTCAAACAGATAGTGGAGGCTTACTTGTTCTCTCAGAAGTCTACTACGCACCAGGATGGAATTGTGAGATCAATGGTGAACCCACAAAAATCTATCAAACAAATCATGTTCTGCGATCCATTTACGTTCCGAAGGGAGAACACAGAGTCGAATTTTATTATGACCAAACTTCATGGAAGGTCGCCAGAATAGTCTCACGCGTCTCATTTTTATTCCTGGTGGGCGCATTCCTTTTCCTGTCCTGGAAAGACAAAAAGAGAACTGTAATCTAAATGTCATCATATCGCCATACTGGAAACATAAAGGCAGGGCTGTTTATCCTTGGTATCCTGCTTATTATTGGTCTGTTGAACTATACAAGGTATCTGGCAAATGAACTGCGGAAGGATAATCGAGAGATAGTCCAGCTTTATGCAGAAATCATTGCGGAAACTGTGAAGGATAAGTCCGATAAGAACTTGGACTTTGTATTTGATAATATTATTCGAAAAGTAAAATTCCCTCTCATTCAATCTGACACGGATCATCTCCCGCAATTGTGGAAAAATATGCATCCAGGTATAAAAACAGCGGAAGATAGAAAGGCTCTACTAACCGCAATGGATAGATTTAATGAACCCATTCCTCTGATCTATGATAATATTACCTTTGGTTTTCTCCATTATGGGGATTCTCATTTAATTCAGAAACTGCAATGGTGGACTTATATTGAACTGGGTGCTATCGGAATATTTATCTTTCTTGGATTTGCCGGATTCACATTTATTCGAAATAATGAAAAACGCCATATCTGGGTGGGGATGTCTCGGGAGACAGCCCATCAGTTGGGGACTCCCGTATCAGCTCTTATGGGGTGGATCGACTGGTTGAAGGAGCACCCGGAAAAAGCAGATGAGATCATTCCGGATATGGAAGCTGACCTGAACAGGCTGCAACAGATCGGCCGAAGGTTCAGTAAAATGGGCTCTGAACCGAAAATGGAAGTTTTTGATTTATCCCAGCGTGTTGAAAAGGTAGTATCCTATCTTAATCGGAGAATGCCCACACTTGGGAAAAAGGTGAAACTTAACAATGAGATTGAAAATGGCGTAAAAGTTCGTGCGAACGCCTCCCTGTTATCCTGGTCGATTGAGAATGTGGTCCGCAACGGTATTGATGCCATCGATCGTGAAAACGGAAAAATTCATATAACGCTGCGGAAGGAAGGTAACCAGGCCCGGATCCGAATAAAGGACAATGGTAGAGGTGTACCGAAAAAAGACTGGAAAAATGTATTTAGACCTGGTTTTAGCACAAAGCAGGCAGGCTGGGGGCTGGGATTATCATTGGCGCAGCGAATCATTGAAGAAATACATCATGGAAAACTTTTTATCGTGGAGTCAAGTTCAGCCACGGGTACTGTATTTGAATTAACCATACCCTCACAATGATGATTCAAGGATCTTTTGAAGGATTGGGTTAGACTGTTTCTCGTGTAAATTTCGCCCCAATAAATAGAGGAGATTTTGTGGACATATTATTTGCTGGTGCGCAGTCGGGTCAGGGAGGAGGTGGAATTTTTACATTCATGCCATTTATTTTGATCATGGCAATTCTCTATTTTTTCATGATCCGGCCACAGACCAAAAAGCAAAAAGAAAAAGAAAAAATGCTTAGTGATCTTAAAAAGGGGGACAAGATTATCACTATGGGCGGCATTTTTGGAACAGTTTCAGGATTCAAAAACAGCGGCCGTTCCATTATATTAAAAGTGGATAAGAATACAAATTTAACGCTGAATAAAACAGCTATATCCGGTCTGGCCGCAAAAGTAGGTGATGCCGATATGGAAACTCAATCCTAATGGCAGTAATGGACATAGTGCATTACGGTGATCCTATACTGAGAAAAAAGTGTGCATCCGTTAAGGATTTTTCCAATTTGGATTCTTTAATAGATGATTTATATGATACCATGTATGAAGCAGAAGGTATAGGCTTGGCGGCAAACCAGGTCGGATTGGATCTGAATCTGTTTGTCATTGATATTTCACATACCGATGAAAAGGAAAAACCAAGGATATTTATCAATTGTGAAATCATTGTATCAGAAGGTCAAAGTGTCTTTCCCGAAGGGTGTCTTTCCATACCAGAAATAACCTTAGATGTGACACGTCCTGAATTCATTACTTGTAAATACCAGGGTTTGGATAAAGAATGGCAGGAAGAAGAGTTCAGTGACTTGTTAGGACGGGCAATTCAGCACGAGATGGATCACCTGAACGGTATTTTAATCATAGACCGGGTAAGCTCACTGGAAAAAATGAAAGTAAATAAAGAATTAAAAGAAATAAAAATAAATGCGGAAAAAAAGGTGAGCAAACGATCCATTGAAAAGAGGGTCGTCCTTTAATTTACACCGGAGAGTTAGTCTAATACCGAGGTGCTGGGGATGAAAGTGGTTTTTATGGGAAATCCTAGTTTTGCGATTCCCAGTCTTGAAAAATTGACTAAAAGCCGCCATGAAGTCATGGGTGTCGTATCAAATCCTCCCAAACCCATGGGCCGCCAAAAAAATATGAAGTATACAGCTGTAGGTGAATATGCTCATCAGCGCGAAGTGACACTCTTGGAGCCAGTGTCTTTACACAACGAAACAATAATATCGCAACTTAATTCGTTTAAAGCGGATGTATTTGTAGTGGTTGCTTATCGAATTTTACCTAAATCCATCTTTGCTATCCCGAAATTAGGCTCAATAAATCTCCACGCGTCCCTCCTGCCTGAATATCGAGGGGCAGCACCGATTCAATGGGTGTTAATGAATGGTGAAAAATATACCGGGGTGACCACTTTTTTTATTAACCCAAAAGTGGATACCGGAGATATTCTTCTGCAGAAAAAAATAGATATTCATGATAGTGATGATTTTGGAACACTGTCTGAAAAACTGAGTCGGATAGGCGCTGATTTAATTATTAATACCTTAGAATTAATGGAAGAAGGGAAAGTCCAGCCAGCCAGCCAGGATATGGACCTAGCTACCCAGGCTCCAAAAATATCGAAGGAGATGACTACGATAAACTGGAATTGGCCTGCATTAAAAATACATAACTGGATTCGAGGTTTATCCCC
>DTUG01000220.1:19468-28980 GCA_012964275.1 Fidelibacterota bacterium
AACAGCTTCTTATATTTTGACCCAATTTGATATCACTCAACAGCAGCTCAAGAAAATTCAACATGAGACTTACAATAAACTGAAACTCGCAGGTGAAACACGGGCTCGGAGTACGGTTTTGGTTAATGATGTGGTCCGTTTGAAGGGCAGATTGGATTATATTATGGAAACTATGTCAGGGAGAAAAATGAATCAGTTACAGCCAGATCTGCGATCTTTGTTGAGGATTGGTTGTTACGAATTGCTCTTTGATGACCATGTCCCGGAATATGCTGCGATTCACTCATCTGTTGATTTGACGAAAGAATTAATAAATAAAAAGGCAGCCGGCCTGACTAACGCGGTACTACGCAAAATACTGCGGCAGCTTGAAAGTGATCCTCAATGGCTGGCGAATCTATCGATGAAACCTGAATGGCAATCCTTCCCCAAGTGGATGATTAAAAAATGGGAAAAACAATTTGGCGAAAAAGTCACTATTAAATTATGTCAAACCTATAATCAACCGGTGCCCATGTTTCTAAGGCTTAACCAGGGCAGGATGAAACTGAAATCTGCCATTAAGAATTTGGCAGTGGAGGGAATTGTCGCTGAAAAATACGAATCCCTACCAGACTTTTTAAGGGTAACTAAAGGGCAAAGCAAAGTTCTATATACACCGTTATTTACATCCGGTATCGTATCTGTCCAGGACCCCGCATCCGCTGCTATTATTCATTTGCTGGAACCGAAACCCGGGGAAACAGTTTTAGATGTATGTGCAGCACCAGGAACAAAATCACTTATGATAGCCGAGATGGTGACCTCTAAAGGCACTGTTTTAGCATCTGACAGAGATAAAACCAGAGTGGACGCAGGTATCCGGGACATGGAAAGGCATCAACTGCGAAACATACATTGGTCTGTTCTCGATGCACTGGAAAATAATTTTCCTTCTTCAAAGAAAATCTTGGTTGATGCTCCTTGCACCGGCACTGGCGTGATTGGGCGAAGACCCGATATCAAGTGGCGCCGTAAAGTTAGTGATGGCGCTGAAATGGCTGAGCTGCAGTTGTCATTATTAATCAATGTCTCCCGTTACCTTATGTCAGGCGGAACCCTAGTTTATGCCACGTGTTCATTAGAACCAGAAGAGAATTGGGGAGTTGTCGAACAGTTCTTAAAATCCAATAGACAGTTTAAATTAATTCCGCCGAATTCAAATATTCCAAAGGGGTGGATAAATGAAGAAGGATGTTTGATGACCTTTCCGGCTTATCATGGAACTGATGGTATGTTTGCTGCAAAATTGTCTAAAACGTAATGAAAAATATTGCAAGTTATATAAGCATTCTTGGTGTGTTGTCTATCGCTGTTATTGTTCTTATCGATAACCTTATCATGCCCGCATATGTACGCCAGAGAGAGGGTCGCTACATGGTCAATGTGGTTAATAAATCCGTGAAGTATGCTAAGAAAGTTCTTGCATCTGAAGGATACAGGGGTCTGATCTCGGATACACTTTATTCTTCTGCATACCCGCCGGGCACTGTTGTTGATCAATATCCAGCACCGAACATGCGGGTAAAAGAAGGACGAACTGTTCGTTTGAAGATATCCCAGCGCGAAAAAATGGTTATAGTTCCTGATCTCGTGGGCAGATCACATCGCAGTGCTAAATTGGGACTAAACCAGGCAGGCCTGGAAATTGACACGGTATACAAGGAATATAATTCCGATGTTCCCTTTGGTAATGTGACCTGGCAGTACCCAAAAGGCGGTGATCAACTGAGCCGGGGAATGGGCGTCCATATAACTACCAGTCTTGGTGTTCCGCCCAATTTTTTCCAGATCCCTAATGTATTTGGGTTGAGTAAGAAAAAAGCAATCAAGGAACTTGAGAAGTCCGGCTTCAGGTTGGGAAAGATCTATTACCGACAAAATGAGGAATTGATTCCATTTACTGTACTGAATCAGTCCGTTCCGCCGGGAACAGTGCTGGAAGAACCTTCAGCAGTGGATTTAACGATCAGTGTGTTGGATATGCAGGATATCTTTAACCAGATTATTGTTAAGTGATTCCGATTCCCCGCGGCGAATTGGCGCGAAAAGCGATACACATTGCTAGCTCAGTAATTCCACTGAGTTATTTATGGATTTTTCAAGATCAGGAAACCATGGCGGGAATCCTTCTTGGTTTTACTATTTTTTCTATATTTGTAGAGGTTGCCAGAATGCGGAGCGTTTGGATGTCATCGTTTTTCGAACGCTGGCTGAAATTCATGATGCGTGAAGATGAAGCAGTTGGAAAGATCACTGGTGCAACGTGGGTTTTTGTCGGTGCCTTTCTCACTGTGTTGCTGGTTATTCCTAAGAAATATGCTATATTAGGTTTGATCTTTCTATCAGTGGGTGATACGATGGCAGCACTCGTTGGCATGGGATTTCCGATGGTAAGAATTGGACAAAAAACTTTATCCGGGACCCTGGCCGGTTTGGCAGCATGCTGTATTGCAGGGAAAGCACTGGGGTTGGATGTCAGTGATTTCGTGATTATTTCAGGAGCGGCTGTGGCCATGATCGTGGAATTAATCCCTCTCCCCATTAATGATAATGTGTCCATCCCATTATCCGCTGGTTTGGCTATGGCAGTGATTGGTGGTAGCGCGGTATGACAGTTTTATCCCCATCCGTCCTGTGGTTCCTGGCTGCTTTAAGTATTCCCGTCATTATCCATTTTTTAAGCCGTCTGCGAATCAAGAAAGTTGATTTTGGAACAATCAGATTCATCAAGAAGCTCGAAAGCAGTGCCATGCGGAAGATCAGGATTCGGCAATGGATATTGATGTTACTCCGTATTGGGGCTATAACTGCGTTTGTATTGATGATTTCCCGCCCAGTGACAAAAGGATTTATGCCGGGCTGGATTTCAGCAGAATTAGACTCGAGGCTTGTAATGGTTGTGGATAATTCTGCCAGTATGAATGTTAAAACTGATACCGGTTCTTTTTTAGATAACTCAAAATTGTCCGCAAAATCCATTCTACAGTTTTTTGGAAAGCAAACCACGATCGATATTGTACAAACCTGTCCTCCTGAAATCTTATTCAGTGGTGCGATTAACGACCCGATTGTTCCCATTGTTTTGGAAACTATCCGTCCCTCCGTCAACTATGATGATATCTGGACGGTTGTGGATTCTGTTCTGGGCCGTAGCAGGATATCCGAACCTATAAGGGAATGTGTTATTTTCAGCGACTTTCAGCATAAACCAGACACTATGTTCAACCAAAACAATGGTGCAAAATTCCCCTGGCGCTATTATTTGATCAATTCAGGCATGGCTCGACATAATTTATCAATTGACAATGTGGAGATTATCACCAGGATAAAAATCCCAAACCAACTGTTGAAACTGAAAACGCGGGTTAAGAATTCCGGTAAAATTCCCAGTGCCAATACGCATCTGGAATTATTTTTTAATGATAACCGGGTTGGCCAGGTCATTTCAGAATTTGAGCCCGGATCAAAAAAGGAATTTATATTCCAGGCCTATCCGGGTATGCAGGGAATATTGCAGGGAAAGGTGCAATTACCAAATGATGATTTTGATCAGGATAATATCTGGCACTTATCGATTCCCATACTCGAAAATATACGCTGTCTGCTGATTGGAAGTTCGTTGGAAGAAATAGCCATGCTGGAAATGGTTTTCAAGGCGATTGATCCGGATGGCCAATTCCTGATGTTGGAAACTCGCGTCCAGCCCAGTCTAAACCGGTTATTTCTGGAGTATGTCGATGTGGTTATTATTCATAACCCTCAAGAAGTAACAGAGTCAGGTGTAGATGCAATCAATACCTATCTCCGTAATGGCGGAGGCATCATTTGGTTTTCAGGCGAAATGGCTATTGATCGTGTCCACCCCGATCTTTTTAACCGTACCGGGTTTCCAAAACCACGAGAAATTGTGAATTCCGGCACTGGTTTCTTTAATGTTCCTTTGCCAGAAGTTATTCCGGAATTACTAACCGATCTCAACGTTCGCTACTTGGAAAGAGAAATGCCAGAATGCTTCAAATATGTCCGTCACGAACAATCCAATAAACACACTGTTCACCTTCGATTAAATAATGGTGACCCTTACTTGATGGAGTTTACCAAAGGTAGCGGATATGTATATTATTTCACATCTCTAATGGACCTGAATTGGAGCGACCTGCCAGTCCGTGGAATTCTGGTTCCCCTCATGTATAAGCTACTGATTTTGGCCGGGACAGATGAAGTGAATACCTCACCGGTGATCGTAGGAGCCCCGAAATGGATTTCACTAGATCAAGATATTCTAAGGAATCAGTGGGAAGTTGAATCACCCTCCGGGAAGAAGGAATTGATCGTTCCTGATTTTAATCGCGAAGGTATCACCATTTCCCGAACAAACGAATTGGGTACTTTTAATGTTTTGCTGGAAGGTAAACTTTATACATCATTTTCTACACATTTGCACCCGAATGAAAAAATCTCGAATAAAATAAAGGAAGCAGATGTAAAGAGGAATTTTTCAGCCGAAGAATATAAATGGATGGACCTGGATTCAGATTTTAAGCAGGATTTTATGGAGATGCGGCAGGGAAAATCCTTATGGAAGACATTTTTACTCCTGGCCTGTATTTTTCTTTTAATAGAGACATTCCTGGGAAGGCCAATGCCGCAACACTTGAAAAAAGAATCTGCTGATGATTGAACCCGTGACGGGAGCAATGGAAAAAGCTATAACTGTCGGTGTCATTTTACCGGGAATAAATGAGTCAGAGGTTCAGAATCATCTGGATGAGATGGATCTGTTGGCAGATACCGCCGGCGCTGAAGTTGTGGGTCGTGTCACCCAGCGATTATCAAAAATAAACCCATCATTTTTTGTTGGTAAGGGTAAGGCTGAACAGATAATTAACCAGGCAAAAATGCTTAATGTGAATTTAATCATTTTTGATAATGAACTCAGCCCAGCACAGATCAAGAATTACCATAAACTGGCTGATGATATAAAAATAATAGATCGTAGCGGCCTGATCCTGGATATATTTCAAAAGCATGCCCAGACCAGGGAAGCTAAAACCCAGGTGGAATTAGCTTTTTGCCAATATCTGCTGCCACGGTTAACCCGGCAGTGGACACATTTGGAGAGACAAATGGGCGGTATCGGAACCCGGGCAGGGATGGGTGAAACTCAGATTGAAATCGACCGTAGGCTGATCCGAAATCGTATTTCCAAATTGAAAAAGGATTTGAAACGGATTGATCGGGAACGGGAAACCCAAAGTCAGCGCCGGAAAAATGAATTCAGGGTTGCCTTGGTGGGCTATACCAATGCGGGTAAATCCACATTATTTAACGCACTGACAGGAGCAGACGTCCATATCCAGGATCAATTATTTGCCACGCTGGACACAACCATACGTCAATTGGATTTGGGTAATTCTCACCAGGTCCTGTTGAGTGATACAGTTGGATTTATTCGAAAACTTCCACACAACCTGGTGGCATCATTCCGCAGTACACTAAAGGAGGTGTTGGAGGCAAATCTGGTTCTCATGGTCCTTGATGCATCATCATCGATTATGGTTGAGCACCTAGAGACAATCCGTGACGTGCTGTCCGAACTCGGGGCGGGACCTATACCGGAGATATCGGTTCTTAACAAAATCGATCTGATCACTGACAAAAATATGGTCAAGAAACTCCAACGGCAGTTTCCTGATGCAGTAGCAGTCTCAGCGTTGCAACATCTGCGGCTTAATGAATTGAGATCCAAGATCCTGCGTACCATGGAAAATGATTATGAAACTGTTGATCTTCAGATCCCATATGAATATGGTAAGATCATTGCACAGGTCCAGGATGGTGTTGAGGTTCTGGAACGGGTTTACGATGATCAGGGAATCAGGCTGAAGATAAGAGGGAATAAAAACCGGATAGAAAAAATATTGAAAACGGCATCTGCCTTATAGGGACTAAATTTTTTATTCTAAAATTGTTTATTCTTTAATAATGCATTGGTTTATTCATTTAGTATTTTTTCTTTTATTGATTTTTAATTCCTGTGATCTTGCTAGACAATTTGATTTAGTCATACGTAATGGTATCATAGTCGATGGGAAGGAAAATAAGCGCTATAAAGGTGATTTAGCCATTATTGGAAATAAAATTGCTGTTATTGGTGAAGTCAAAGGTACAGGTCGCAATGAGATTGATGTATCAGGGAAGATAGTTGCCCCAGGATTTATAGATACTCACAGTCACCATGACTTGAACATGCTTGACGATACAGGGATGCTTGCCGCTGTAAGTCAGGGAATAACAACAATCTTCATAGGGCAGGATGGGTTTTCTGATTATCCAATATCAGATTTGACACAAAAACTTCAACAAACTCCGGTTGCAGTGAATATAGCTTCATTTTCAGGACACAATACATTGCGTGAAAAAGTTATGGACCTGGATTATAAAAGAGTTGCGACTGAGCCCGAAGTTCAGGCTATGATTGAATTGTTGAAATCTGATATTGAAGCGGGAGCCTGGGGATTATCATCAGGCTTGGAATATGATCCGGGTATATATTCTAATACAGATGAACTAATAGCATTAGCACAAATTGCGTCCGCTGCAAATTGTCGATATATAAGTCACATACGAAGCGAGGATAGATTTTTTTGGAGTTCAATAGATGAGATAATTGAGATTGGAAAAGTTGCACGAATACCAGTGCAGGTATCTCATATAAAACTGGCCATGATCAGTCTCCTTGGTCACGCTGATGAATTAATATCAAAACTAAATAAAGCCAGAGATGGTGGTGTAATAATTTCAGCTGACATTTACCCTTATACATATTGGCAATCCACCATGCAGGTATTATTCCCGGAAAGGAATTTTAGTGATCGTGAATCAGCGGATTTCGCATTATCGGAGATCACTGTCCCCGATGCAGTAATAATAACTCAGTATGATCCGAACTTGGATTATGTTGGGAAGCGCCTTGATGAAATAGCAAAGCTAAGGAAAGAGCATCCTTCAGTTACACTAATGGAATTAATATCTGAGACAAAGAATAACAAAGACTCAGAAACAATTATAGCAAAAAGCATGACGGAAGCAGATATTATAGAAATACTCAAATGGGATTTTACAAATATTTGCACTGATGGAGATTCGCATGGTGGCCATCCCCGTGGCTATGGTACATATCCAAAAGTTCTGGGTCAATATGTAAGAGACAAACATTTCATAGAGCTAGAAAATGCAATTTATAAAATGACGGGACTTCCAAGTTTGAACATGGAACTTAAGGATCGTGGTATATTAGAAATTGGTAGAGCAGCTGATATTGTAGTATTCGATCCACTGAAAATTATAGATAAGGCAACCTATCAAGACTCAAAATCTATTTCGGAAGGAATTGAAATGGTCATAGTTAATGGTAGAATAGTATTTACAAATGGGTTTACCACTAACAATAGACCCGGAAAATTTTTGAAAGGACCTGGATATTATGAAGATTGAACCACAGAAAAGCTCTTTCTTTCTGGATTGTAAATAAAAAGGTCAGCATAATCTAGCAAGAGTTTTCAGCGTATTACGCTTGCATCCGGTTTCATTTGGGTAAGATCTTCTATTTATCTGAAAGCCCATCTAACCATTGCAACATTTCCTGTAGACATTCAGTGGAAATAGTGTGCCCTGCAGGATATTCCCTGTATACTGGTTTAACACCAGCACTTTCAAGATATGTTTTACTGCGGCGCCCAAGCTCGATAGGGATCAGCTCATCTTCAGTCCCATTAGCCATGAATAAATTTAGATCGCGAACTTTATCCTTGTTGATCTCTTTCGAGAAACCATTGGGTCTTATTACTCCGCATAGGGATACTATCCCATGAAATAATTCAGGGTGTGTGAGACCACAGAACATAGAAATAGACGCGCCCTGACTGAATCCCACTAGATATATTCTTTCTGGTTCAAGTCCTAGCTCTTTAGTGCATATCTCTATGCAATGTAGGATTTTGGTACGATGTTCTGACAATTGCTCAGGTTTTGGTAATGCCATCATATTACTAAAGTCAATTTCTGCCCAGGCCCATCCACCAACACTAATTGGTATCGTTCCTTCTAGGCTGATACAGGTCCAGTCACTTGGAAAGTATGGACTCAGGGAAAACAAATCATGCATATTGCTCCCAAAACCATGAAGAAAAAATACTGCCTGTGATTTTGTAGCGTGAATATTAGAACGTCTGATCATGTTCTTTAGTGGTAAAGGAATATTTGTGATATTGGTCATAAAAGAAAATTATATGAATTACTTGATAAATAATTAAATTTTTTTATGGATCATTTCATTAGTATAATGATCGTTCAGCGTGCCATTAGCAGGCTCTCCGATTTATGGGATCAGGGTTAGATTCTAGAAATGATAAAACATATTGAGCTCACATTGGTAATAGCCAGTTTTGTTTTTGGCACATATATCTATGCTGATGATTCAACGTGGGTATTGTTCGAAAACAAAATTTACGGAGCCAAACCTGACAAACTTGGGCCTATTGGCGGCGGAGCCGGCTACGTAAACATTATTACGAATGGGGACTATAATGTGGAAGACTTAGACGCATTGCTGAATGCGTTGTCAAAAGCAAAAGCAGGAGAGGTCGTTTTCATAACCGGAGAAACAGAAATTGATCTGACTGCCCGCATCTATATCGAGCAGCTTGTTCTCGAAGTTCCTGCAGGTGTCACTCTTGCCGGGAATCGTGGCTATAACGGTTCTAAAGGAGCGTTGCTCACTAGTGATGCACTGAAAACCCCGGTCATAATACGTGCTGCCGGATCGAATGTACGTATCACTGGGCTTCGTATTCAGGGTCCAAATTCCAAACGTTATCTTGACCATCACAGCCGGGCATACGGAAAGGGTGGTGAAGGCCGAAAATATTATTATAAGTTTCCAAATTCGCGTGGTATTCAGACTAAATATTCCCGGCTTGAAGTGGACAACTGCGAAATTTCAGCATTTTCCCATGCGGGCATTTACTTAGTTGAAGGCGATGATCACCATATTCACCACAACTTTATCCATCACTGCCAATACCAGGGTCTGGGTTATGGGGTTTGTCAAAACAGGTCATCATCCTTGATTGAATACAATCTATTTAATTGGAATCGTCATTCGATCTCTGCAACGGGCCTGCCGGGCTGCAGTTACACCGCGCGCCACAATGTTCAGATGGAAACATCGCTCAGCCACTGTTTTGATATGCATGGTGGACGTGATAGAGGGGACGGAACGAACATAGCAGGAACAATGATAGAGATTTACAACAATTCATTCCATGCAGTACAGACATCAGTAATGATTCGCGGCGTACCCCAGGAGAAGTGTGAGATATATCAAAACTGGTTTCCGATACACAGGAATTCTGGTCAGGCAGTAAAAGGATCTGCAAAAACGGTAGTTGAAAATAACTTGTATGGCA
>DTUG01000221.1 GCA_012964275.1 Fidelibacterota bacterium
AAATGTATTTTAGATCTTTAATAATCTCAAAGGTGATCTGTGAGAATTGTTCTGTTCGATTATAAGGAAGCTGTGACGCACCAATTGCAAGCGTTCGAGTGGACATGGTTACTGGTCCGGGAGTAAATAATCTGATTTTATTATTCAGTTTGTTGTATAAATTGACCTGTTATAAAATTTGACTTACAGGAATCCATTCGGACTGAATTCCACTCTCCTTACCTGTTTTTGTCCAGGTAATAAAAACCCGGTCATCTGTTTTTGCTAATTTTGGATAACCACTTCCTCGCCCAGAATTAATTGGGAAGGAGGTTTGAAACGAAATAGATCCATTTTCAGCATTTAGTGATTTTAAAATGAGTTCACCGTTATCACTTTTCTCTTCAAGCCAACTTACTATCACACTTTCTTTATCCAACCAGAGAACATCCACTCGACCAATTGCATAACCATTATCTATCTGTATTGGATTACCAAATGATATACCTCCATCTTTTGAAAAAGCCATATTTACTTTTGGTTCATTATTTGGAGCGGTGTACCAAGCAATGGCAACTTTATCTCCATTCACTGCCATTTTTGGTCCATTCACTGGACAGCCTGGAATTACCCATCCATCTTCATTGATCGGGTACTGCAATCTGGTGCCATTTACAAATGCCAATTGAATATTTCGTACCTCATCCATACTTCTGTCCCGGTATGCAATCAACGGACCCTCGATGGTATTTACAGCCGATGTAGGGCAGCACTCACATACCATATCATCCAGCATAATCTCTGGTCCAAGGTTTCCATTGGGATTGATCGTAGATGCATAAAGCCGCATCCCTCCGGAACTTAGACTAACATCACTGGGAACCATTGCCCGTGAGTCCAGCCAAATAAGTCCTGTCTCACCAAGATATTTAAAAAATGATACAAAGCCATGCTCACCTTTGACACCATCACGATGAGGGATAACAGGGTCTGACCAAGTTTTACCGCGATCAACGGACATGGCCACTTTTACATCATAATCGTAGGTTCTCTCGCCGCTCATCTCCAGCCATGAGAGAGCGAAAGTATCACTGCCGATATGGAAAATTTGGGGCAAGTCTGCCCAGTTTTTAAAAAATCGTTCACTAGATACGACTGTATCTTTTGGTGTCCATTTTTCTCCCGTGAATTCAGACATAACTATATGTTTGTCCCCTTCATACCAGATCATCATAAAACCTCTATCCGTCTCACAAATATTTGGGTATGCACTGCCAATTGGGGAAAAAGGTATTGGACCTGTGGTTGTCTTTCCACATGAGATAAAAAATCCCGTAATAATTAATAAAAATAGATTTCGTGTGAACCTACCTATCATTGTTAATTTCGCTTTTTACCGTTCATGATATCTTCCATTTTAAAATACGAAGCCTATTCCTGTTTGAAATATTATTCCAGTTGTTATTTGTGCATCTCGATTTTCATATACCGGGTACTTCAGCACGCTCCGTGCCATTACATTTTCTTTATATACCACAAACTGGGGGCCAGTAAACAGACGCTGAGCACGAGAATTATCACGATTTAATTTGATTCTTCCAGATACGTCCCACATGATAAACAAGCCCTGATTTTTTTGGTTATTATGGAACGGATGCCAACCCAAGTTTACATCTAATCCCAAGAACTTGGACCCATCATTATTGATCCAGCCAAACAGGTCATAAAGTTGATATAGAATTGGATCTTCAGCACTGTAGGACAGGCTTAATCCATAACCGGTATAACTGGACTGGATTTCAGATGATTTTCCCGTTGCAAGCTGAACCTGAGGTGTAAACCCAATATTTACTGTAGTGCGATCCATATTGAAATATTTTTTTAAAGGCATACCGAGTATCAGGTCGCCAATACCACTATGTTTTGATATTTTTGATGCTGCATCCACAATGTATTTTTCCGTAGAGATCTGGTTGTATGGCAGTTTGAATGTTGCGCGAATAGATCGGTTCCAAGTGTACACTCCCTCAAACCAGACAGTATTTTGAAAAAAAGTACTATCTAAGGTGGAAGGATCTTCAGTCAGCATTCTATCTGAACCAAAAGACTCATATTGAATCTGAAATCCGTAGCCGCCAGCCCATCTCGGTGCCATATCCATGACCGGCTGATGGGCCAATATTCTAGCTGCAAACAGGAGTGTTATGCATATTCTGCTTTTCAATGGTATCCTCTAAATATGCAAGGATTCGAGGATGGGGACAAGGGCGTAAGCAAAAAAACCACCTGTTAAAAAGACAATAGCGGAAGTATAAAACATACGCTTATTGAATTTTCCCGTTATTTCGCAACCAAATTCTCCCGCATCAATGTCGCAGGCTAATTCCTTCGTAGGCTTAAAAACCATGTATCCATTGAGCGCAATTAAGATTCCTGCTCCAGCGAAAATCAGATCTTTGTTCTTCGATAGAGGAATTAACCAGGGGAATGTTAATAACATTGAACCCACCGCCGCACCTCCAGCTATTGTGGCAACGATGGCAGGCAATACACAACAAAGTAAAGTGCCAGAAGATGTAAAGAGAGTTAAGATGCTGAGTGCTTTATCTCTCATTTTTATCACTTGTTAATTTTTTAGGGTTAGGATGTTTGTCTTTATCATGATGTCCAGATTGGTTTTTTAGGGTAATGTCGCTTATGTCCTTTTTTTCAATCTTTTTGCCGGAAGGGTTTACATAAACTGCTTGAACTTCATAGCCGGCATTTTTTATGACTTTTACGGCATCCCCAATATTTGGTTCTTTCCCTGGTTTTATGGCAACCTGTGCAAACTGATTATTAATGTCAATAAAGGTTCCTGTTGTGTATCTACTTTTATCTATGAAATCGAGTTTACCTAGGTTCTTTTGAAGACCGTGTGCACAGAATGAACAAACCATGCCTTTCACATGAAAAACCAAGTCAGATTTTCCGATTTGTATTTCTGCATCGTTGAGGTTTATTGTTTGAGCATGACCTAATTTAATTAAGGTACAAAGTGACAAAATGGTTATGGTAATAAATTTTTTTATGTTGGACATACTGAATCCTTTCTTGTTTGATTACAAAATGCTTCTGAATTATTCCAGAAGTTCTAGATGTGTAAAAAAGATTCAGTCTAACAGAGCAGGGGTCTTATATAAGTAAGAGAATATTTGGGAGGTGTTAAATAGTGATTATGTACATGATCTAGTTCAATATTTCTTTTATTGAATGTGATCAACTCTTGAATGTTTGTTTTTAAATCTTGTTTATAATCTGTAGTACCATGTGAATTGTAAAATAGAGTTGGGAAAAATGATTCATTACAATCAATCATTCCCATGGGGCATTGGCTTTTTTCATTCTCACCGCAACAGGATGTTTGTTCTTTTTGACAACACTGCATACTACAATTATCCAAATCAATAGTGCCGACACCCAAACGAACCACGAATTGTGAAATTATAACTATTGAGATTATCTTATAGGATCCAAGCATTACTTTCAATATGCCAATAAAATTACTTAGTTCCAAATAATTCATCAAATCGGTTCATTCATTTCTATACGCCAGGGGTTTTTTGTTTACGGTGGTGGTGGTAGATTTCTTCCGAATAATGGTTAAAATAGTAAAAACAATTTCTTTTTGTATACTGATTACTGTACCCAGGGCTCAAGATGATCTAGATCTGGTTTGGAGTAACGAACAAATACTATCTCCGAGCGAAACCATGGATCAGAAATTTCCCGATGTAGTTATCGATGACAGCGGAGTTATGCATATCGTCTGGCTGGAACAGCATGGGAACCAGAAATCGATCCAGTATTCATCATCTGCCGATGGAGGTGCATCCTTCAATCAGCCGGTACAGGTCAATCAATTAAACCGACACATCATTGCCTATATGCAGTCCGGTCCAAAAATCCGAAACCGAGATAATGAATTATTTGTCATCTTCATGATGCATGATGAAAATGAATATCCATCTGTGTATATGAGCTATTCTTCGGATGGAGGACAATCGTGGAGTGAAGAGAGCGAAGTGAGCGACCAGCCTTACAGAAATGCCTATCCTGACCTGGAAATAGACATTAGCGGCAACCTGCACTTAATATATTACAATTACGGTCAGAACTGGGGCTTTGTAGGTGCTTTTTACGCGGTGGCTTTCCAGTTTTCATCTGGCTTTCAAACGAGCATTCCCATGGGGATAACCAACGAAACCCAGGAGCCTTGTGACTGCTGCCAGCCAGACCTGGCATTATCCAATGGAGGTGATATATACGTTGCCTATCGCAATAATATCACAAACCACCGGGACCATTACCTGGTAAAAAAGACGCAGGAAGATTCCACCTTCTCCAACCCGATCCAGATTTCAGCATATGAGGACTATATCAATTTTTGTCCAACATCCGGGCCATCTCTTAGCTTAAATGACAGTTTAGTTTTCGTTAGTTACTTTGTTCATGAAAACAACAGCAGTTTTGTGAATTATTCTTCCTTAAATGAGATCGAATTTTCTAATGAGACCATTGTTCATGATAATGGCTACCAACAGAACCATTCTCATTCTATTCTGCACGATAATTTTATACACATTGCCTGGATCGAACACGGTTTAGGGAATCCGGATATATTTTATGGAATCATGGAAATTGGAAATGATGAACTGGTTAATATCCGCCGTGTAAACCAGGATTCAACCTCAGGTGAGGTTACACAAAAGGACCCAAAACTGCTTTGGGCTGATAACAGCCTGTTTTGTTTCTGGTCAGATGGAAGGAGTGGTTTATACCAGGTGTATCTATCCAAGGCAACGCTGGATACACAAACTGTCAATATAGGTCATGCTAATTCAGGTATTCTTCCAGATTCAATCAGCCTGTATCCTGCCTACCCCAACCCATTCAACCCGGTCACAACCCTGCACTACAACCTGCCGGAAGATGCCATAGTATCTATCACCATCTACGATATGATGGGCAGAAGCGTCACCACATTAGTCAGCAGTCAGCAGACCGCAGGGTACAAATCAGTGCAATGGGATGCCACCAATGATGCAGGGGCACCAGTATCAGCAGGGCTTTACTTGTATATGATAGAGGCAGGAGAATTCAGGCAGACGAAGAAGATGGTATTGCTGAAGTAGCATCAACCCCGCCAAGTAGCGGGGTTTTTTGTTTGTGGAATGGTGGGTAGATTTGGGCCAATATGAAAATATCTAACATAATTTTTTCTGTATTAATGATTTCGACACCCCTTTTTCCAATTACAGGATATGTTCGTTTCAGTGAGGCTTCATTTTGCATGGATAGCTGTTCCATATATTATCTTGAGAACGAAGATGGTGAATTCCTGTCCTGGATAACCCATTTGGATGATATTGAAATGCTGAATGATTATAATGACAGATTTGTTGAGATCGAAGGGGATACTGTACATTGCGTAGAGTGTGAAGCGATTAATGTAACATCAATTGCAATCTCGAATGACTGTCAAATGCCGGTAAATTGTTTTGTTGACCCCTGTTTAGTAAGTGAATGCTCATCTTATCCAGATGCAGAATGTGTAGCAAATTATTGCGGAGGCTGTTGGGCAGATTATTATTTAAATGGTGAATTAATAAATTGTGATTCATCCACGGATTGTGTTGACCTTACTGGAATTGATTTTGGATTATGTGGCATGGTACTTGGGATAGGGTGGGTAAACGAAAATTGTGATTACGTCTCAGGTTGTGACTGGGTGGCGGATAGTGTGGATTATACCGATGCATTTTTTAATTCAATGGATGACTGTATTGAAGCTTGCTTTATTGCATCTACCAATGAAATCAATCAATTACCTCATGTTTTTAATTTGCATCAAAATTACCCCAACCCATTCAACCCGATGACAACATTCAGCTATGATTTGCCAGAAGACGCTTTGGTCATTATCACCATATATGATATGATGGGCAGAAGGGTCAGCACACTGGTAAGCAAAAGGCAAAGTGCAGGGTACAGATCGATACAATGGAACGCTACTGATGATAATGGCTCTCCAATTAGTTCTGGACTCTATTTATATACTATAGAGGCAGGTGATCCTTCGGCAAGTTCAGGACATAGTTTCAGGCAGACCAAGAAGATGGTACTGTTGAAATAATTCTACCCTTTTCATAACATCGAACCCTGCCCAGCGGGGCGAACAATCCAATATTAACTAAACGTATGAGGAGGTACAATCATGAATAGATTAAACACTAATGGAAAAATCGCTTTTCCTGCTATTTTGGCGCTTTCTCTAATTGCGAACTTTTCACTTGCACAGGAAGCTACTAAAGTAGATTCAGCACACTACAAAGTTGAATTCGAAAACGATCAAGTGCGTGTAATCCGAATCAATTATGGTGCTCACGAGAAGTCCATTATGCACGAACATACTCCTGGGGCATTGGTTTTCATCACTGATGGCGAGGGAAGATTTACTTACCCAGACGTAAAAACGGAAGAATCAAATTGGAATGCTGGAGAGGTAGGATGGTCGTTTGGAGAAAAACATCTTCCTGAGAATCTGAGTGATGAGCCTTATGAACTTATTCTGGTGGAAATCAGAGACAAGCAACCGGAAAAGTAATCTAACAACTCCACTTACTTTAGGGATGTGGTATAGTTTACACGTGTGATATTAATCATGGGTTTTTAGAAAACATTTAGTGATGTAATAAATTATTTTTGGTTTTTTTGTTTATAAATATTGAAGAATGGTGGAAAACCAAGCAGATACCAAGTAGGGTAATCCCATCCTGTGTAGATTTTGCCAGTAAAAAGGTATTAACGAAATAAC
>DTUG01000222.1 GCA_012964275.1 Fidelibacterota bacterium
AATGGCAAAGGAAAAATTTGAGCGAACGAAGCCACATGTAAACATAGGTACGATAGGTCATGTGGATCATGGTAAGACGACATTAACGGCAGCGATCACTCTTTATCAGAGTGCCCATGGACTGGCGGAGGTTCGTTCATTTGATAGTATTGACAATGCACCGGAGGAGCGTGAGCGGGGCATTACCATTCAGACGGCACATGTGGAGTATGAGACTGCTAACCGTCATTACGCGCATGTGGACTGTCCGGGTCACGCCGACTATATCAAGAACATGATCACCGGTGCAGCCCAGATGGATGGTGCGATATTAGTAGTGTCCGCTGCTGATGGTCCCATGCCTCAGACCCGGGAACATGTTTTACTGGCCCGTCAGGTGAACGTACCCAGTGTAGTGGTATTCATGAACAAGACGGATCAGGTTGATGATCCTGAGCTTTTGGAGTTGGTTGAGATGGAGTTGCGGGATCTTTTGAATGAGTATGAATTTCCTGGTGATGACACGCCTATTGTCAGGGGCAGTGCATTGAATGCTTTGAATAATCCTGGTGATGAGGCTGCCAATAAATGTTTGGTAGAACTGATGGAGGCCTGTGACAGTTTTATCCCGGAGCCTGAGCGTGATATAGATAAGCCTTTTTTGATGCCGGTTGAGGATGTTTTCAGCATCACCGGTCGTGGGACAGTTGGCACGGGTCGCATTGAGCGCGGCATTGTGCAGGTGGGTGATGAGGTTGAGATCATTGGTATGGGGGATCAGAAGAAGACCACTGTAACCGGTGTTGAGATGTTCCGGAAGCTGCTGGATGAAGGCCGGGCGGGTGACAATGCAGGTTTATTGTTGCGCGGGATTGATAAGGATGAACTTCAGCGCGGTCAGGTATTGGCTGTACCTGGGAGCATAACACCGCACACCAAATTCAAGTCCAGCGTGTATATTTTGAAAAAGGAGGAGGGCGGTCGCCATACGCCGTTTTTTAACGGGTATAGGCCCCAGTTTTATTTTCGGACCACAGATGTGACGGGAGTTGTGACTTTGCCGGAGGGCACAGAGATGGTGATGCCTGGTGATAATGTTGAATTTGAGGTAGAGTTGATTACTCCGATTGCCATGGACAGGGAATTGCGTTTTGCAATTCGTGAGGGAGGCCATACAGTCGGTGCCGGCGTAGTTACCGATATTGTTAGTTAAAGTTGGGATCTATGGCTAAACATTCTATACGTATTAGTCTTCGGGCATACGATCATATACTACTAGATAAGTCAACAGACAAAATTGTGAAAACTGCCAAGTCAACAGGAGCAATCATATCTGGACCGATCCCATTACCAACGAAACGGTCAATATATACTGTTTTACGTTCCCCTCATGTCGATAAAAAATCCCGTGAGCAGTTTCAAACTACAATACATAAACGACTGGTTGATATACTTAACTCTACTCCAAAAACTGTGGAATCTTTAATGAAACTTGATCTGCCTGCTGGAGTAGATATCGAGATAAAGGTGTAATGATGCGTGGTTTGATTGGTAAAAAAGTTGGTATGACAAGGATTTTTGATGAAAATGGTCATATAATCCCTATCACTGTACTGGAAGCCGGACCGTGTGTAGTGACACAAGTCAAAACTATTGGAAAAGATGGATACGATGCTGTTCAAGTAGGGTATAAAGAGCGAAAGGCAAAACATACAAATAAACCACTTCAAGGGCATTTTGATAAAGCATCCGTATCACCGAAAAAAATATTGGCGGAGTTTGAAAAGGTGCCCAGTTTTAATTATAAAACAGGGCAACTGTTCAATGCCGGTTTATTCAAAAACGGTGACTTTGTGAATATTACAGGAACATCGAAAGGTCATGGATTTTCGGGTGTAATTAAGCGCCATAATTTCAGTCTCCAGCGTAAAACACACGGAATGGGTGATACTGCCCGGCATGGAGGTTCTATAGGTGCTGCATCTTACCCTTCGCGTGTCTTTCCTGGAAAAAAAATGCCCGGACATTATGGAAATGTTAAAGTAACCGTGAAAAATCTTCAGGTTATAAAGGTGGATCAAGAAAAAAATCAATTACTCGTTAAAGGATCTGTACCAGGTGCTAAAAACAGGATAGTTATTATTTGTAGATAAAAATGAAGCTGGATGTTTTAAAACTTAATGGATCGAAATCCGGGCAAATACAGGCAGACGATACTGTCTTTGGTATAACACCGAACGAACCTATTGTTCGCCAAGCAGTATTGGCAGAGTTAACAAACCTGCGACAAGGGACTCACGCCTCAAAAAACCGTGCCATGGTCAATGGAGGCGGACGGAAACCATGGCGACAAAAAGGTCGTGGTGTTGCCCGTGCGGGTACGATACGGTCTCCCTTATGGAAAGGCGGCGGAACAGTATTTGGTCCAGAACCGCATCCGTATAACCATATCTTATCGAAAAAATTAAGCAAGCTTGCACGTAAATCAGTATTAACTAATAAAGCGGCAAATGGTGAATTAGTGATTGTCGATGAACTGACGGTTGATTCTCATAAAACATCGAGTTTTCTATCCTTACTTAAACAGTTAGGCTTAGAAAAAAAGAAGTTGACTATTTTAGTCACTGACCATGATGAAAAAATTATTCGGTCAACCCGAAACTTGAGATATGTATACGTTGTGAATGCTTCAAAGGCAAGTACATATGACTTAATTGATTGTGAAACACTATTAATGGATAAAGCGAGTTTGTCGGTGTTGACAAATGTACTCGCGGGTTAATATTCAGTTATGTACCAGAAAATAATTGTTAAACCGATTTTGACCGAAAAGATGGCCATTCTTCAAGAGAGGGAGAACAAATTTGCGTTTTTGGTAACAAAAAGTGCTAATAAACCGCAAATAAAAAAAGCAGTTGAAGAGAAATTTGATGTGAAGGTTGAAAAGATAGCTACAATGAACTGTCTGGGTAAAATTAAACAGATGACGATTAGAAGCGGTGGGAGAGTTATTCGAACCCAGGGTAAGCGTTCTAACTGGAAGAAAGCCATTATTACCTTGAATGATGGATTTACGATAGACCTCGTCCGAGAAGAAGCAGCTAGCTAATCATGGGTATTCGCAATATAAAGCCTGTTACACCTGGAAGTCGTTTTGCATCACGGCCTGATTTCGCGGATATAACAACTAGTAATCCTGAAAAAAAGCTGACAACCGCCCTGAGAAAGAAAGGTGGTCGTAATAATTATGGTCGTATAACAGTTCGCCATCAAGGCGGTGGGCACAAACGCCGCTACCGAATTATTGATTTTAAACGAGACAAATCAGATGTCCCTGGCAGGGTTGCAACGATTGAATATGATCCAAACCGATCCGCATATATATCGCTAATCCACTATGCTGATGGTGATAAAAGATATATTCTTACTCCGGTAGGGTTAAAAGTTGACGAAAATATAGTCGCCGGTGAAAAAGTTCCTATAAAAAATGGAAATGCGTTGCAACTGAGAAACATTCCAACGGGATTACTTGTCCATAATATCGAATTAATTCCATGTAAGGGGGGACAAATTGTACGTTCAGCCGGTACGTCTGCTCAGGTTATGGCTCATGATGGTGGTTACACAACGTTAAAACTTCCGTCTGGCGAAATTCGAATGGTAAAGGATCGATGTATGGCAACAATTGGTCAGGTTGGTAACAGGACCCATGAGCAAGTTGTTTCTGGTAAAGCTGGTCGATCAAGATGGTTAGGACACCGTCCCAGCGTTCGTGGCGTAGCCATGAATCCCGTAGACCATCCAATGGGTGGTGGAGAAGGTAAATCTTCTGGCGGACGACACCCTTGCACACCTTGGGGTAAGCCAACTAAAGGATATAAAACCCGAAAGAAAAATAAGAAATCTAATGTTATGATTATAAAAAGGCGAAAATAGGTAAACTTATGGCTCGATCGTTAAAAAAGGGTCCCTATGTAGATAATAAACTCTTAAATAAAATTAAGTTGATGAACAAGAGTGGAAAGAAAAAGGTTATTAAAACATGGTCTCGCCGTTCAATGATCACACCTGAATTCGTAGGCCATACATTTGCTGTTCATAATGGGAATAAATTTATCCCTGTATTCATTAATGAAAATATGGTTGGCCACAAATTAGGTGAATTTTCGCCTACAAGAATTTTTAGAATGCACTCGGGTGATAGGAAATAACTATGGAAGCAAAAGCAGTTGCAAGACACGTACATCAATCTCCGCGTAAAATCAGAAAAACTCTCCACAATGTTCGCGGTAAAAAAGTAGGAGATGCTTTAAATATTCTTCATTTCTCGCCTGAAAAAGCAGCTTTAATTATTGAGAAGACACTCCGTTCAGCAGTAGCAAACTTAATGCAAAAATGGATCCAGAATTCTTGGAGATCAAGGAAGTATTTGTTGATGCCGGTCCGGTAATGCGCCGGTTTCGTGCGGCATCAATGGGTCGGGCATCCAGAATACGCCGTCCTACAAGTCATTTAACGATCTTGATAACGAACGAAAAATAGAAGAGGAATATTTTGGGTCAGAAAACACATCCGGTTGGTTTCCGATTAAGTGTCAAAAGAAATTGGCGCTCCAGCTGGTTCGCGCCAAAAAATAATTGGTCCAATGAATTGGCAGAGGATGTGAAAATTAGAAAGTACATTGAATATCGATTGCCAAACGCTGGTATCTCAATGGTTGAAATCAGCCGCACGTTTAAAAAGGTGGTGGTAACCATACATACAGCTCGTCCTGGGATCGTTATTGGTCGCGGTGGGGAAGAGGTAAATCGATTAAAAAAAGAGTTAAGCCAACTGACAAATAAAAAAGATTCACAAATCAATATTTCTGAGGTAAAAAGACCTGAATTAGATGCAGCTTTGGTTGGAGCAAATATTGGCCATCAGCTCAGAAAAAAAATATCGTATCGCCGAGTGATAAATAAAGCCATCCAGGCTACAATGCGGATGGGCGCCAAAGGCATTCGAGTAAATGTAGCAGGGCGCTTAGGAGGTGTGGAGATAGCCCGAAGCGAAAAATTTTCTGACGGCAGTGTTCCATTGCATACTTTGCGGGCTGATATTGATTATGCATTAAATGAAGTCCAAACTAAATATGGTGTTATCGGGGTAAAGGTTTGGATTTGCAAAGGCCAGTTCAACCGTTAATAGATTAAGATGCTAGAACCAAAAAAAATAAAATATAGACGTCATCACCGTGGAAACCGCCGTGGCATGGCTTCTCGCGGTAATTATGTTGCTTTTGGTACTTATGGGTTAAAAGCGATTGAGAGTGGTTGGATAACAGCAAGACAGATTGAAGCATCCCGAATCGTGATTTCGCGTATTGTGAGAAAAGTGGGAAAGACCTGGATAAGAATTTTCCCTGATAAACCAGTCACTGCTAAACCTGCGGAAACTCGTATGGGGAAAGGAAAGGGCACACCTGAGTACTGGGTGGCTGTCGTAAAACCTGGGCGTATTCTTTTTGAAATAGAAGGGGTAAACCGAGTATTGGCTGAAGAAGCTTTCAGAAATGCTGGCCATAAATTACCGATAAAAACCAAGCTAGTTGCACGGAGGGCCATTTAATTGAAATCTTCACAGTTAAATGAAATGAACCTGGTAGAACTGGAGGCTAGACTTAGTGAGAATTTAGATGCAGTACAAAATCTTCGTTTTCAACAGGCATTGCAGCAAATAGAAGATTCTACACAGATCAGAAAAATGAAGCGTGAGATTTCCCAAATCAAAACTGTTCTTCGTGAATACCAGTTGGGGATACGTCAGCCCAAGAGTAATAATTGATGAGTACAAAGAGAAAACGG
Source organism: Fidelibacterota bacterium (assembly GCA_012964275.1). Lineage (GTDB taxonomy): Bacteria > Fidelibacterota > Marinisomatia > Marinisomatales > UBA1611 > UBA1611. The sequence continues at coordinate 5,826 of DTUG01000222.1, forward strand.
CAAGTATTAATAGGGACGGTCATTAGTGACAAAATGGATAAAACTGTTAATGTAAAGGTCACTCGGGAAATACCCCATCCAGTCTATAAAAAGCGGGTAAAACGGTATAAAAACCACCTTGCACATGTGGCATCCGTATCCCCTAAAGTGGGAGATATTGTGAAGATTACTTCTATCCGGCCGATTAGTAAATACAAACGATGGCAGGTTAGCGAAATTATTCGAGAAGCAGTTATATTGGATTAAAGTTTTGATACAACAGGAAACAAGGTTAAAAGTTGCTGATAATACTGGCGCCAAAGAAGTATTATGCTTCAAGGTTTTGGGCGGTACACGTCGGAAGTACGCATCTATAGGAGACCAAGTTGTTGTGACAATAAAGAAAGCTATACCGGGTGGGATGGTTGACAAAGGCGAAGTTCACCGAGCTGTTATTGTTCGTACTCGCAAAGAAATAAGTCGTAAAGATGGAAGCAGCATTCGTTTTGATGAAAATGCAGCTGTTTTGCTTGATAATCAGGGTGAACCACGGGGTACACGAATTTTTGGTCCTGTAGCTCGTGAATTACGAGAAACTGGCTTTATGCGCATTATATCCATGGCTCCGGAGGTACTTTAAAATGTTTGTTAAAAAAGGAATGACTATTCGGGTGATAAATGGAAACCACAAAGGTATGGAAGGAAAGATTTTGCGAGTTTTCCCGAAAAAGGAGCGTGTAATAGTTAAAGGAATAAATTTCATTAAGAAAGCAGTTAGACCATCTCAGGAAAATCCAGCTGGTGGCATGGTGGAAAAAGA